>NZ_KV812730.1:19776-57980 GCF_001813485.1 Pseudomonas sp. HMSC067G02 | reverse complement strand
GCACCGACAACCACCTGATGCTGATCAGCCTGGTGAAGCAGGGGCTGACCGGCAAGGCCGCCGACGCGGCGCTCGGAGCGGCGCACATCACGGTGAACAAGAACGCCGTGCCGAACGATCCGCAGAGCCCGTTCGTCACCTCCGGCATCCGCATCGGCACCCCAGCGGTGACCACTCGCGGTTTCCGCGAGGGCGAGTGCCGCGAACTGGCTGGCTGGATCTGCGACATCCTCGACGATATCGACAATCCCGAGGTCGGCGAACGGGTCAGGGGCCAGGTCGGCGAATTCTGCCGGCACTTCCCGGTCTACGCTGATTGAACAGGAACGCCGCCGTGGTGGCGGCCAATCCGCAAGCGGAGACGAGCATGTCCCTGAGTGTCTTCGATCTGTTCAAGATCGGCATCGGGCCGTCCAGCTCCCACACCGTGGGGCCGATGCGTGCCGCCGCGCGCTTCGCCGAGGGGCTGAGGCGCGAGGGGTTGCTGGAGGCCACTGCCAGCGTCAAGGTCGAGCTGTACGGCTCGCTCGGCGCCACCGGCAAGGGCCACGGCAGCGACAAGGCGGTACTGCTCGGCCTGGAGGGCGAGCAGCCGGACACGGTGGATACCGCCGCGATTCCCGCCCGGCTCGATGCCATCCGTTCCAGCGGCGAGCTGCGCCTGCTCGGCGAGCGGCCGATCCGCTTCGTCGAGAAGGAACACCTGGCGCTGATCCGCAAGCCGCTGGCCTACCATCCCAATGGCATGATCTTCCGTGCCTTCGACGCTGCCGGCCTGCAGGTCCGCAGCCGCGAGTACTACTCGGTGGGCGGCGGTTTCGTGGTCGACGACGAGGCCGCCGGCCTCGACCGCATCGTCGAGGACCGCACGCCGCTGGCGTTCCCCTTCAAGACCGCGCGGCAACTGCTCGACCATTGCGTCCGCGAAGGCCTGTCGATCAGCCAGTTGATGGCCGAGAACGAGAAGGCCTGGCGCCCCGCCGAGGAAACCCGCGCCGGCCTGCTGCGTATCTGGCAGGTGATGCAGGACTGCGTCGAGGCCGGCTGCCGCAACGAGGGCATCATGCCCGGCGGACTGAAGGTCAGGCGCCGCGCGGCGGCGCTCCACCGCCAGTTGTGCCAGCGGCCGGAGGCCGGCCTGCGCGACGCCCTCAGCGTGCTCGACTGGGTCAACCTCTACGCCCTGGCGGTGAACGAGGAGAACGCCAGCGGCGGCCGCGTGGTGACCGCGCCGACCAACGGCGCGGCGGGGATCATTCCGGCGGTGCTGCATTACTACGCGCGCTTCATCCCCGGGGCCGACGACGATGGCGTGGTGCGCTTCCTGCTCACCGCCGCGGCGATCGGCATCCTCTACAAGGAAAACGCCTCGATCTCCGGCGCCGAGGTCGGTTGCCAGGGCGAGGTCGGGGTGGCCTGCTCGATGGCCGCCGGGGCGCTCTGCGAAGTGCTCGGCGGTAGTGTGCAGCAGGTCGAGAACGCCGCCGAGATCGGCATGGAGCACAACCTCGGGCTGACCTGCGACCCGGTCGGCGGGCTGGTCCAGGTGCCCTGCATCGAACGCAACGCGATGGCTTCGGTGAAGGCCATCAACGCGGCGCGCATGGCCCTGCGCGGCGACGGCCAGCACTTCATCTCTCTCGACAAGGTCATCCGCACCATGCGCCAGACCGGCGCCGACATGAAAAGCAAATACAAGGAAACCGCGCGCGGCGGCCTCGCCGTGAACATCATCGAATGCTGAACCGCGCCGCTGCGCCGGCGCTTCTTTTTTCTTTCCCGACAATCGATCGCGGCTCTCCGGCAGACAGGAGGCCGGGATGCCATGGAGTGAAACATGACCGCAGAAACCCTCGCCAAGACGCCCCTGCACGCCCTGCACCTGGAACTGGGGGCGAAGATGGTGCCCTTCGCCGGCTACGACATGCCGGTGCAGTACCCGGCCGGGGTGCTCAAGGAGCACCTGCACACCCGCGAGCAGGCCGGTCTGTTCGATGTCTCGCACATGGGCCAGATCCGCCTGGTGGGCGCCGATGCGGCGCTGGCGCTGGAAAGCCTGGTGCCGGTGGACATCCTCGACCTGCCGGTGGGCCAGCAGCGCTACGCGTTGTTCACCGACGAGCAGGGCGGGATCCTCGACGACCTGATGGTGGCCAACCTCGGCGATTGCCTGCTGCTGGTGGTCAACGCCGCCTGCAAGCACCAGGACCTGGCGCACCTGCGTCGTCACCTGGAGGGCCGTTGCAGCGTCGAGCCGCTGTTCGAGGAGCGTGCCTTGCTCGCCCTCCAGGGACCGGCGGCGGTGCGGGTGCTGGAGCGCCTGGCGCCGCAGGTGGCGCAGATGACCTTCATGCAGTTCGCCCGCGTCGAGCTGCTCGGCCAGGACTGCTACGTCAGCCGCTCCGGCTATACCGGCGAAGACGGCTACGAGATCTCCGTGCCCGCCGCCCATGCTGAGGCCTTGGCGCGGCGCCTGCTGGCCGAGCCGGAAGTGGCGCCGATCGGCCTCGGCGCGCGCGACTCGCTGCGCCTGGAAGCCGGCCTGTGCCTCTACGGCCACGACATGGACAGCGCCACCACGCCGGTCGAAGCCAGCCTCGGCTGGGCCATTTCCAAGGCGCGCCGCGCCGACGGCGTGCGCGCCGGCGGCTTCCCCGGCGCCGAGCGGATCTTTGCCCAGCAGGCGCAGGGCGTTGCCAGCAAGCGCGTCGGTTTCCTGCCGCAGGGGCGGATGCCGGTGCGCGAGGGCGCCGAGATCGTCGATGCCCAGGGCCGGGCGATCGGCAAGGTCAGCAGCGGCGGTTTCGGTCCGAGCCTCAACGCGCCGTTGGCCATGGGCTACGTGCCGAACGAACTGGCCGGCCTGGGCAGCGAGGTGACGGCGATGGTGCGCGGCAAGCCGGTGACCCTGGTGGTCAGCAAGATGCCCTTCGTGGCGCAGCGCTACTACCGCGGTTGAGCCCCTGGCCCTCTCTCGCTTCGGCGGGAGAGGGCGGCGACCGGCCTCACGGGTGTTTCGGCCGCTGCCGTTGCAGGCCGAGCTTCTTGGCCCGGTGGAATACCGCCGCGCGGGTCTTGCCGGTCTGCTGCGCGCACCATAGCGAACCGCGCTGCTGGTAGTGCTGGCGCAGCAGGTCTTCCTCGGACTTGCTCCAGATCGCATTGTTGCGGTCGCGCTGGCTGTGCGGGGAAAGCTCCTCGGCCTTGCTGGCGACACTCTGGTAGCTGCGGCCGAGCATGTAGGCGCACCAGGCCAGGCTGCGCTTGCTGCCGTGGCGGCGGATGAACTCGACCTCTTCGCTGGACCAGGCGGCCGGTGCCTTCGGCGGCGCCTTGCGGTCCAGCGAGCGGGCGAGGGCGGCGCGGGCGCGCGCCACCGCCTGGTCGCCGGGATTGTTGCGGCGGGTCACGCCGAGGGCGCGGCGCCAGCGTCCCACCAGGCTCGGACTGAAACCCCACCAGAACTGCACCGACTCGGCGCATTCGGTACGTACCGCGCGCAGCAGGTCGCCGCAGAGAATCGGCGAAGGGCGGCCGCTGCGCTTGCGCGTCGGCCAGCGGAACAGGCCGTCGGTGAAGCCGCCGACTTCCACGGCGCCTTCCAGTTCGTCGACCAGCCAGTCACCGGGGATCACCAGTGGGCTGGTGTAGGGCGCGCCGAGCAGCAGGTGGTTGATGGTAGCGACAGAGGTAGGGGTGTCTGCAGTCATGGGACGATCCTTGCTGATACCGGGCCAGCTGGGCTGGCCATATCCCTGAGAGCGGCGTCGCTGCGGCGTGGCGGGCGACGGCGCGTTCGCTTCCCGTGGTTCGGGCGGTCTTCCGGCGGAGGGCGACTGCCTGTCGCGCCTCCTTGGGAACGGGTTGGAGGCCGTGCTCATGGACGGGCTCCACGATAGATGCGCCAGGCCAGCCGGCCGGGACGGGCGGCGATCGCCGCGCCCACCTCGATGCGCGGTAGGTCCAGCGGGTCGCAACGGGTATCCACCAGGCCATTGCGCGCGCCGAAGGCGAAGCGGTAGCCAAGCCGGCCGAGGGCGGCGCGCAGGCCGGGTTGCGCAGGCGTCGCGGCGAGCGTGGCGCGAGCTTGGCAGAACACCGGCAGAGGGGCGACGCAATGCTGCTGGAGCTGGCGGTGGGCGCGGCCGAGACAGTCCTCGGCGCAAAGGCCTGTCGCTGGGTGCGGGTCCTGGCCGTGCAGGCCGAAGCGAACCAGGCCGCTGTTTTCCAGGCGGCGGACCCGTTCCCAATCGCCCGCGCCGTACGCCGCGGGGGCCGTGCAGGCCGCGCGCAAGGCCTGCTGCGAAGCCGGGTCGAGGCGTTCCAGCTTGCGCAGGAGGAGGTCGAGGCTACGGCTGCGACGCTGGTCGTCGCCGGTGCGTTGGAGCACCCGCATGAGCGCAGCGCCGCCGTAACGCTCCAGCAGTTCCAGCAATGGCTCGGCGGTAGCCGCATCGGCCTGCCAGAGGGTGTCGGCGACCGCTTCGCGCCAACTGCGCGGGTCGCCGCCGATGAAGGCGCTCGCTGGCATTTCGTAGCGCTCCAGCAGCGGGTAGACCAGCTCGGCCAGTTCCGCAGGGTTGCCGTCGACGCTCAGGGCGATCCGCAAGCAGGCTGGAGCGGGGCTCTCGAGCAGGTGTTCCAGGGGCACGCAGAGGAAGTGCCGCTGTAGCCACAGCAGCAGGGTCTCCAGGCCCTGGCGGTCGAGGCAGCGCCCTTGCCGGTGCGGCAGGGCCGCGCGCCGGCGATCCGCGACTACCCGTCCCAGGCGCAGCACGATGCCGTTCTGGCGCAGCCGGCGCTGGCCCACGGAGGAGTTCAGGAACGTCATCCCGATCAGGCTTCGCATGGCATCCCCCGGCTCATCGACGATCCGTCACCGGCGATGGTTCCGCGTGCGCGGCAGGGCTTTCGCCAGCCTGTCCGGACGCTGCGCCGTGAACTCCGGCCCCGGCGGTCGATTCGGTCATGGGCGAGCCTCCTGGGTAATCCGCACAAACGTTTGCTGCGGCCACGCCAACGCGTGGCTCGAACCGGGACTTGGCGGGGACCCGGCGGGTGTTCGGTAAGGACTGCATGGCACCGGATAACGCTGCAAAGGATCGATGTGATTCTTTTTTGACGCTACCACAGTCGATAGTCGAATTATTGACGCTTTGCCGCTGTTATAAAACCGTCAGGCTATGCGAAAAGTCCTGCTGGCTACGCGTGGAGGCCCGGAGCGGCGTGCCTTTGAGGGGGAAGCGGGGGAGCCGGCAGGCCTATGCGGATTGGTTATAAGAAATCCATTTCGAATGAAAATTGCCGACGAATGGTCGTTTGCGCGGATGTCCGGTGGTTTTTCCCGACTGCTTAGAACCTTTCGGTTGGTCGGGGGCTTGCCAAGTGGGCTGCCCCCAGTCTTTCGTCTTCCAGTCAAGAGCCTGGGGATGCAGACTGTTTTTCAAATCATGACAACTTCTTAACGCGCATTGTTATAAAGTTGCGGACGTTTGCGCCGGCCTGGCCGGCACCTTCGAGTTTTGCCTGGAGTGAAGATGAGAGTCGACCTGGACGCCGAGGGCGTCGCCGCCGAATCGCTGCCGCGTTTCCAGCAGGCGCCCCGGCAGTTGCGCCAGTTGTGGCGATGGGCAGCGGCCAGCGTCGCATTGGCCGCCGCCTGCGCCGTGCTGGGGTTCTTCATCGGCCTGTTCGCCGCCGACTCGCTCTGGCCGCCGCTGCTGTACAACCTCGGCGCGGCCTGGCTGGTTCTGTTCGCCGGTCTGCACGCGGCCTACCGGGTCGCGGCCTGGCGTTGCGTGGTCCTCGGCGCGGAGGCCAGCGCGCGGCCTGCCTGGCTGCGCTGGCAGCGGGGCGAACCCGACGCCGCCGCCGACAGCGCCTATGAACGGCTGCTGGAGCGCCTGGGCCAGGCCATCGCCCACGGCCTGGCCCAGCTCGGGCACGCTGCGCTGTGGCTGGCGGCGAGCGCGGCGCTGGCGTTGTGCCTGGTAGCCGCCGGCTGGCGTCTCGACCTGCCGCCGGCCAGTTCCGGGCAAGCGGCCGACCTCGCCATCGGGATCTGCCTGCTGCTGGCCTTCGCGGTGCTGGTGCTGGAACGTCGCTTCGCCAGCCAAGGGCCGGCGCAGTGGCCGGAAGCCCCGGCCCTCGGGCAACTGGCGCGGGCGCTGATCGGTACCCTGGTGCTGGCCGCCCTCTGTCTGTTCCTGGCTCGCCAGGGACACCCCTGGGCCCCGCGCCTGGCGGTACTGCTCGGCCTGTTGCCGGCGGCGCTGGCGCTGGAGTTGCTGGGCAGGGCGATCCTGGCGATGTTCGCGCCGCAGCGTGCCGGCCTCGAACCGCGCCTGGTCGCCACCAGCCTGCTGGCCGACCTGTTGCGCTGGCCGCCGCGTCCCCTGCAGCGTCTGCAGCATGAGTTGCACCAGCGCTTCGGCATCGACCTGCGCCAGGTCTGGGCCTTCGGTTTCATGCGGCGGGCGTTCCTGCCGGTGCTGGCGGTGGTGTCGCTGAGCGGCTGGCTGCTCAGCGGCGTACGCGAGATCGGCATGGATGCACGGGGCGTCTACGAGCGCTTCGGCAAGCCGGTCGCGGTGCTCGGCCCCGGCCTGCACCTGGGGCTGCCCTGGCCGCTGGGGCGGGTGTTGGCGGTGGAGAACGGGGTGGTCCACGAGTTGGCCACCAGCGTCGCCGCCGGCGACGGCGGAGCCGAGCCGCTCGCGCCCGCCGAAGGTCCGGCCCCGGATAGCGCCAACCGCTTGTGGGACGCCTCCCACGTCAGCGAGAAATCGCAGGTCATCGCCAGCCTGGCCGACCGCCGGCAGAGCTTCCAGATCGTCAACATGGACGTGCGCATCGTCTACCGCATCGCTCTCGACGACGCGGCAGCGCTGGCGGCGACCTACCGCAGCGCCGACGTGCCGACGCTGGTGCGCAGCACCGCCAGCCGCGTACTGGTGCATGCCTTCGCCTCGCGCACCCTCGATGAGGTCCTCGGCGAGCAGCGCGCGGGCCTGGCCGAGCAGATCGGCCAGGCCGTGCAGGCCGATCTCGACCGCCTCGGCAGCGGCGTCGAGGTACTGGGCGCGGCGGTCGAGGCGATCCATCCGCCGGCCGGTGCGGCGAACGCCTACCACGCGGTGCAGGCCGCGCAGATCACCGCCCAGGCGCTGATCGCCCGCGAGCGCGGGCAGGCTGCCGCGCAGCGCAACGAGGCGCAACTACAGGCCAGCGTGGCGCACGACCGGGCCAGCGCGCAGGCCCGCGAGACCCTGGCCGCCGCGCAGGCCGCCGACCGGCGCTTCGCCGCCGAGCGGGAAGGCTATGCCGACGCCGGCCAGGCTTTCCTGCTGGAGGCCTACTACCGCCAGCTCGGGCTCGGCCTGGGCAAGGCCAACCTGCTGCTCATCGACCACCGCATCGCCGGCGCCGGTGCGCCGACCATCGACCTGCGCAGCTTCGGCCTCGGCCGCCTGGATTCCCCGCCTTCGTCCCGTCCGTCCGCCGCTCCGGCGTCCGCGGCCGGGCAATCCGCACCATGAGGAGAGCGCTCTTGAGCCTCGGTCACTCCCACTCGCACAGCCACCACGAGCATCATCACGATCACGATCACGATCACGATCACGATCACGGCCATGGCGCACAGGCCGCGCCGCCCTGGCGCCGGCTGCTGGTCGCCGCGCTGCTGGTGCTGTTCGCCGTCGCCGCCGCTTGCCTGGTGCAGGTGCGTTCCGGCGAGGCGATGGTCATCACCCGTTTCGGCAACCCGGCGCGGGTCCTGCTCGAACCGGGCCTGGCCTGGCGCCTGCCGTTGCCGTTCGAGAGCGCGATCCCGGTCGACCTGCGCCTGCGCACCACCTCCAGCGGCCTGCAGGACGTCGGCACCCGCGATGGCCTGCGGATCATCGTCCAGGCCTACGTGGCCTGGCAGGTCCAGGGCGACGCCGACAACGTGCAGCGCTTCATGCGCGCGGTGCGCAACCAGCCGGACGAGGCTGCCCGGCAGTTGCGCACCTTCGTCGGCTCGGCGCTGGAAACCACCGCCAGCGCCTATGACCTGGCCGACCTGGTGAATACCGAGGCGTCGCGGGTGCGTATCGGCGACTTCGAAGCGCGCCTGCGCGAACAGATCGACAATCAGTTGCTGGCGACCTACGGGGTCAAGGTGGTGCAGGTCGGCATCGAGCGCCTGACCCTGCCCAAGGTGACCCTCGGCGCCACCGTCGACCGCATGCGCGCCGAGCGCGAGACCATCGCCACCGAGCGTACCGCCGAGGGCCGTCGCCAGGCCGCGGAGATCCGTTCGGCGGCGGAGCGCGACGCCCGGGTGATCCAGGCCGAGGCTTCGGTGAAAGCCGCGGAGATCGAGGCCCAGGCGCGGGTCGAGGCGGCGCGCATCTACGGCAAGGCCTACGCCGGTTCGCCGCAGCTGTACAACCTGCTGCGCTCGCTGGACACCCTCGGCACCATCGTCAACGGCGATACCCGCCTGGTCTTGCGCACCGATGCCGCACCGTTCCGCGTGCTGGTCGACGGGCCGCCGGCGCTCCCCGCCGAAGCGCCGGCCAACGGGCGCCGGCCATGAGCGACGAAGCGCACGAGGGGCTGCGCAGCCCCTGGCTGCAGGCCGGACGCCTGGCGTTCCTCGCACTGTTCGGCGTGACCCTCCTGGCGGCGCTGGCCTGGGCGTTTTCCAACGTCCGCCAGGTCGGCCCGGAGAACCGCGCCGTAGTGCTGCGCCTGGGCGCGCTGGAGCGCCTGGCCGGTCCCGGCCTGCTGCTGGCCTGGCCGCAGCCGCTGGAGCAGGTGCTGCTGCTGCCGTCCGCCGAACAGGTGATCGAACGCCGCGTCGAGGGCCTGCTGCGCTCCGAGCAGGCGCGTCGCGCCGACCTCGACGTCAGCCTGTCCAGCGACGCGCTGGCCGGCTCCGGCTACCTGCTGACCGGCGACGCCGGGGTGGTGCAACTGGACGTGCGGGTGTTCTACAAGGTCGACGACCCGTACGCCTACGTCCTCCAGGGCGCCCACGTGCTGCCGGCGCTGGACCGCCTGGTGGCGCGCAACGCCGTGCAGGTCTGCGCCGCGCGCGACCTGGACACCATCCTGGTGGCGCGCCCGGAGTTGCTCGGCAACGACAGCGCGGTCGCCGAGCGCCGCGAACGCCTGCGCGGCGACCTGGTGCAGGGCATCAACCACAGCCTGGCGGCGCTGGCCGCGGCCGGCAGCGGGCTGGGCATCCAGGTGGTGCGGGTCGACGTGCAGTCGAGCCTGCCGCGCAATGCGGTAAGCGCCTTCAACGCGGTGCTGACCGCCAGCCAACTGGCCGAGCAGAACGTCGCCAAGGCGCGCACCGAGGCGGAGAAACTCACCCAGGCGGCCACCGAGGGGGCCGACCGCACCCTGCAGGTCGCCCGCGCCGAGGCCGGCGAACGGCTGGCCCAGGCGCGCCGCGACACCGCCAGCATCGTTGGCCTGGCCCCGGCGCTGGGTGCGACCGATCCCGGCCTGCTCTGGCGCCTGTACCGCGAACGGGTGCCGGCGATCCTCGGCAAGGCCGGTTCGGTCGGCAGCGTCGATCCGCGTGATGACGGCCGCCTGATTCTGCAAGGCGGGCAGCCATGAGCCGCTGCCCGACGGTGCCCTTCGCGGGCTGTGAAACAATGGACGGACAAGCGAACGTGAAACGGCTACCCTGCGTCGGCATCAACCTTCGGTACGCGCTTCCGCCAGCGGAACGCGGCGCCGAGTCGAACAACCAGGCGAACGGGACGGGCAATGACGGCAGGCGGTATTCCATTCACGGGCAACGGTGCGCGGCTATCACCGGGCAGGGCCCTGCTGTGCGGGCTGGCGCTGTTGCTGTGCGGCGGCGAGGCGCTGGCGCGGCAGTTGCCGAGCGACATGCTGGTGGGCTTCGTGGCCAGCGCGCAGTACCCGGTCATCACCCTGAAGAAGCCCAAGCAGAGCCTGCTGCGCAGCGTGCTTACCCTGGGGCTGGGGAAGAAGACCGTCAGCTATTCGGTGGCGCCGTCGGTGCGCATCCGCACGGCGCAGAACCTGTTCATCGTCTATGGCCGCATGCCCCAGCTCAAGGGCAGTTTCGTCGGCCTGAAGAGCGACAACAACGGGCAGGTCAAGCAGATCTGGGAACTCACCGAGAAGGAAGCCCTGGACTACGTACGCCGGCCGGACGCGCGCTTCCCGCAATAGCCGCCGCGGCTCGCCCCGGGAGGTGCGCATGAGCGAGCCGTCCGCCCACGGCAGCCATGGCGGCTGCGCGCATCATCATCACCTGCCGTTCGGCGGCGGCCTGCTCAGCCGCGACGAGCAGCGCCGCGCCGCCCGCCAGCTGAGCCTGGCGATGCTCGCCCTTGGCCTGTTGCTGCTAGGCCTGGCCTGGCGCTGGCTGGCGGCGGACCAGGCCGGGGTCAGCCAGATCCTGCTCGGCGTCGCGTCGCTGCTGGTGGCGCTGCCGGTGGCCCGCTCGGCCTGGGACAGCCTGCGGCATCCGAGCCTGCACGGCGTCACCGACCAGTTGATCGCGCTGGCCATGCTCGGCGCCTGGGCCAGCGGCGACCTGCTGACCGCCGCGCTGCTGCCGATCATCATGATCTTCGGCCACGTGCTGGAGGAGCGCAGCGTGATCGGCTCCCAGGAGGCCATCGCTGCCCTCGGCGAACTGACCCGCAGCCATGCCCGGCGGATCAAGGCCGACGGCAGCCTGAGCGAGGTGGACAACGCCAGCCTGCGGGCGGGCGACCAGGTGGAAGTGCGCGCCGGCGACCGGGTTCCGGCCGACGGGCGGGTCCTGCAGGGCCAGGCCAGTCTCGACACCGCGCCGATCACCGGCGAGTCGGTGCCGCTCGAGGTGGCGCCGGGGATGGAGGTCTACGGCGGCGCGATCAACCTCGACGGCCTGCTGCGCATCGAGATAACCCGTACCGGCGAGGCCTCGACCCTGGGCAAGGTGATCGGCCTGATGCAGCAGGCCGAGCGCGCCAAGCCGCCGATCACCCGCCTGCTGGAGCGCTACGCCGGGCAGTACATGTTGCTGGTGTTGCTGATCGCCGCCGTCACCTGGTTCGTCACCAACGATGCCCAGGCCATGCTCGCCGTGCTGGTCGCCGCCTGTCCCTGCGCCCTGGTGCTGTCCGCCCCGGCCACGGCCATCGCCGGGATCGCCGTGGCCGCCCGTCATGGCATCCTGATCCGCAGCTCGGCCTTCCTCGAGGAACTGGCGGACCTGACTTCGCTGGTGGTCGACAAGACCGGCACCCTGACCCACGGCAGCCTGCGTCTGCAGGCGCTGCGCCTGGCCGATGCCGCCGAGGAGGCGTCGGTGCTGCGCCTGGCCGCCAGCCTCGGCGCCGCCAGCAGCCATCCGGTGAGCCGAGCGCTGGCGGCCCTGGCGGCGCACGATGCCTATCATCCATTGAGCGATATCCGCGAACGCCAGGGGTTCGGCGTGGTCGCACGAACAGCGGCGGGCGAAGCCGCCCTCGGCCGGCCCGAGCTGTTCCAGCAACTGGGCATCGACGCCGGCGAGGTGCCGGCGCACGAGGGACCGATCGCCGGAATCGCCCTGGACGGGCGCTTCCTCGGCTGGCTGCTGCTGGCCGACAGCGTACGCGCGGAGGCCGCCGAGGCCCTGGCCGATCTACGCGAACTGGGTCTGGGCCGGCAACTGCTGCTGACCGGCGATCGCCAGGCGGTGGCCGACGCCGTGGCCAAGCAGGTGGGGATTCGCCAGTTGGTGGCGCAGGCGTTGCCGGAGGACAAGTTGCGCCAGGTCGGCGCGGAGATCGGCAGCGGTTTCCGGCCGATGGTGGTCGGCGACGGCATCAACGATTCGCTGGCGCTGAAGGCCGGTGTGGTCGGGGTGGCAATGGGTGCCGGCGGCGCCGATATCGCCCTGGCCTCGGCGGATATCGTGCTGATCGGCAGCGACCTGCGCCGGCTCGGCACCTGCGTGCGGCTCAGCCGGCAATGCCGGCGGACCCTGCAGGTCAACGTGGCGATCGGCCTCGGCTGGACCCTGGCGATCGTCGCCGCGGCAGCCTTTGGCCTGCTCGGCGCGGCCGGGGCGATGGTCGCGGCGCTGCTGCATAACCTCAGCACCTTGCTGGTGCTGGGCAATGCCGGACGCCTGCTGCGTTTCGAGGAGCCCCTCGGGCAGCCCCGGCCGGCCGTGGAGGGACGCGAAGAGGAGGGTACACCGTGAGGCAGGCGCAAACGCGACGCAACGGCTGGCGCTGGCTGGCCCTGGCGGTCGGCACGCTGTCCGCGCTGAGCCTGGCCGAGGCGTCGATGGCGCGCTGGCCGGCAGGCTGGCAGGTCAGCGACCTGCCCGCCGCGCAGCCCGGCCAGGCCGGCGCCGGCCAGCGCCAGCGCGCGGTCAAGTTGCAGGCAGACGGCTCCCAGGCACTGGTGATGGAAGTGACGCGGATGCCCCTGCAGAGCGGGCAGGCAGTGAACCTGGAGAAAGTCCTCGGGCACATGCGCAAGCTGGTGCAGATCGAGTTCCTGCGCAACGGCCTGCAGACCGCCTGCACCTCGCCGCAGCCGTCCACCACCGGCGGGCTGGCGGCGCTGGAGACCACCTGCACCATTCGCCAGCGCGGCGCCGTGGTGATGAAGCAGACCTTGCTCACCGCGGCCGGCAAGACCTCGGCCTATTCGCTGTCCTATGCCGGCCTGGCCGAGGCCTACGACGCCAGCCAGGCGGAAATCCGCGCGGTACGGGAAAGCCTGCGCTTCGAGTGAGCGAAATCGGACGCGGTCGGGGCGGGGGCTGGAGTGTCGGCGGATACCGCCTGCGGCGCTATTCGCCCTGCGGAGGGTTGCATTGGGGTAGGGCGGATAACCGCTTGCGATTATCCGCCTTGCGTCTGTCGCGGATCATTTCTTCCCGGCGTTCTGCAGGATCTGCAGGGCCTGGGTGGTGGCGGTGATGCAGCCCTTGGTGTCGCCGCTGGCCTGGTCCTGCCTGGCCTTGGCCTGGAGTTCCTTGACCTCGGTGACCCGCGCACCGGTGACCGAGGTCTTGCCGCGCACGGCGAGGATATCGTCCAGCTTCTGCAGGTTGGCGCCGCACAGGTCGGTGCTTTCGGCGGCTTGGGCGGTGCCGCCGAGCAGGGCGGCGGCGATGAGCAGGGTACGCACGATCATGGCAGTTCTCCTTTGTGGGCCGGGTGGCCGGACGGGGGAGAGACGACAGGCTCCTGGGAGTCTTCTCCGCATGCCCAGTATCTGACCGGAGCCTCGCCGTAATGGTTCGGTCGCTCAGCCGTTGCCCCAGGGCGGGATCGACAGCGCCTGCTGGAGATGCTGGATGAACGCCTTGACCTTCGGCGACATCGCCGCCGCCCGCGAATACATCGCGTAGATCACGTCGTCGAGTGGGCGCAGGCCGGGCGCGGCGTCCACCAGGCGGCCGTTCTTGAGGTCCTCGGCGACGATGAACAGCGGCAGCAACGCCAATCCCTGGCCGCGCAGGGCGGCGTCGCGCATGGCCTGGCCGTTGTTGCTGCTGAAGCGTCCGCGTGGCGAGACGGCGCGGGGCTTGGCACCGGGGAACGCCGGTTCGAAGGTCCAGACCTGGCTCGGCGTGGCGTTGTTGTAGCCCAGGCACTCGTGCTGCATCAGTTGTTCGAGGGTGTCCAGCGTGCCGTGGCGTTCCGCGTAGTCGGGGCTGCAGCAGACCACCCGCTGGCTGTTGGCCAGCGGCCGGGCGATCAGCGAACTGTCGTCCAGGCGGGTGACGCGGATGCTCAGGTCGTAGCCTTCCTTCTCGAAGTCGGTGAGGCGGTCGTCCATCTGCAGGACGATCTCCAGGCGCGGGTGCTGGCTCATGAAGTCGGCGATGATCGGCGACAGCCAGAGGGTGCCGAAGCTCATCGGGGTGACGATGCGCAATTCGCCGCACAGGTCGTTCTCGCGCAGGGCGACGATCTCCGCGGCGTTGTTGAGTTCCTGCAGCGAGGCCTTGGCGGCCTTGTAGAAGAAATGCCCGGCCTCGGTCGGCTCGACGTTGCGCGTGGTGCGATAGAGCAGGCGGACGCCGAGGCGACGTTCGAGATCGCTGACGCGCTTGCTGATCACCGACTTGGACAGGCTCATGCGCTCGGCCGCCGACGTCACGCTGTTGAGTTCGGCGACGTTGAGGAAGGCTTCGATATCGTCGAAGCGCAGGCTCATCGGTGGGCCCACGATACAGTGGCAATCGCTCGACGCATTCTCGGCTCCTCCTGGTCGTTTTCCTTGGGCTTTCTATCCGCTTGATTCGCAAGCTAAATCGATCCAGCCCTGAGCAAGCTTACCCAATCGAAAGGCGCCGCAGCGTTCGTTCTCAGCGAAAACGGTTTTCGCCTGGACGCGCTACCGGGAAGGCCGCCGAGGCTTTTACCCTGTAGTCGCGACTCGTCGCTCCGTGGCCGACCGCACCTGCCCGCCCCCGTAGGCGGCCACGGATTTCCTTGCGCCTTCTAGACTGGAAGCCAACCCGCCGCATCAACCCCGAACGAGAAACCAGCATGTCGAGTCGCTTCATCGCCGCCTGGTCCGCGGCCAACCGTTGCCTGGAGGTGCGGGGCCGGGCATGGAAGGGCTGAAACTCTACGCCCGCTTGCTCTGGCGGCCGCCGCGGGAAACCCTGCTGTTCGCCCTGCGCACCGTCGCCGCCGGGCTGCTGACCCTCTACCTGGCCTTCCTCTTCGACCTGGAGCAGCCGAAGTGGGCGCTGATGACCGTGGTCATCGTCAGCCAGCCGCTGGCCGGGATGGCTCTCAAGCGCAGCTTCGCCCAGGTCGTCGGTACCTTCGCCGGCGCCGTGGTGGCGGTGCTGATCATGGCGCTGTTCGCCCAGCAACCGTTGCCGTTCTTCGTCGCCCTGGGACTCTGGCTGGCGCTCTGCACCGCCGGCGGCACCTTGCTGCGCTACACCGATTCGCACGCCTTCGTGCTCAGCGGCTTCACCGCGGTGATCGTCGCCGTGCTGTCGATTCCCGATCCGGAAAACACCTTCATGCTCGCCGTGGTGCGGCTCACCGAGACCCTGCTGGGCGTCGCCTGCGTGGCCCTGGTCAGCCTGCTCAGCGCGCGTCCGCAGGCGGTGGCGAAGGGCTACTTCGCCCAGGTCGATGGCCTGATCCGCAGTACCGCGCGGCACGCCGCGGCGGTGATCCGCGGCGACGAGGGCGACGAGTCGTTCAACCAGCGGCAGATGCAACTGGTCGCCAGCATCACCGCGCTGGACGGCCTGCGCCGGCACCTCTATTTCGACGCGCCGAACCTGCGCCGCGCCGATGGCCTGGTGCAGTTGCTGGGCAACCTGCTGGTGCTGATGGCCTCGCGGCTGTTGCTGCTGCGCCAGCATCGCCTGCTGGTGCGGGCGCACTGGGTCGGGCCGTTGCCGGCGGATATCCAGGCGCTGCTGGATCGTGCGCTGCGGGTGCTGGACGCGCTGGCCGAGCAGGGGCGGGCGGTACCCTCCGAGGTGCTGGAGGAGTTCCAGGCGGTGCGCCAGGCCTTCGATGCCGCGGCGACGCGCGCGGAGTCCTACGACGAGGCGCTGAGCCCGGCGCTGCGCCCGCAGGTGGCGATCCTGCGCTGGGAATACGCGCGGCTGTTCCAGCGCCTGGGCGAAGTGCTCGAACTCAACGATGCGATCCAGTCCGGCCGCCAGGCCAGCAGTTTCTACCGCCGTGGCCAGGCGCAGGCGCTGCACCTGGACTGGGCGCTGGCCTCGATGAACGCCGTGCGCGCTTTCGTCGCCTTGTCCTGCGCCGCCTGGCTGTGGATCACCAGCGCCTGGAACGGCGCCCTCAGCAGCCTGCTGCTGGTCGGCGTGATGTGCTCGCTGATGGCGACCTTCCCGCGTCCGCTGCTGGCGGCGCAGAACTTCCTGCGCGGGCTGCTGCTGGCGATCCTGATCTCGGCGGCGCTGCTGTTCGTGCTGTTGCCGGCATCCGCCGACTTCGAGTGGCTGGCGCTGTGGATGGCGTTGCTGCTGTACGTGGTCGCGGTCGGCCTGAGCAGCCCGCTGAGCGCCGGGATCGCCATGGGCATCGGCCTGGAGACCCTGCTGATGGTGGCGCCGCAGAATATCGCGGTCTACTACAGCAACGCTTCGCAGTGGTTCGAGTTCGTCGGCGGCTTCCTCGTCGCGGCGGTCCTCGCCGTGCTGGTGTTCGCCCTGGTCTATCCGTTCCGCGCCGACCCGCGCCTGCGCCGGCTGCTCTACCTGTCGCGCCAGGACGTCGCGGAAATGTCGCGCTGCGAGGCCAGCGAGGCGCAGCGCTTCGCCTTCGAGACGCGGATGATCGATCGCCTGGCGGTGATGGTCGGCCTGCTGCCGGCGAGCCAGGAGTCGGCTGCGGCGGAACGTTTCCAGTGCGCCCTGGGCTGCGTGGTGATGGGCGTGGCGTTGAACCGCCTGCGCGAGCCGCTGCATGACGCCGGGGTGGTGCCGCTGGAGTTGCAGCCGCTGCTGGGCGAGGCGCTGCGCGAGGTCGCCGCCTACATAGCCGGCGGCGCGGACGCCCCGCGGCAGGATCTCGCCCTGGCCGCCCTGCGGCGTTTCGGCCGGGGCCTGGAGGCCTTGCTGGCGCAGCCGTCGAAGGATCTCGGGGCGACGCGGCAGCGCTTCATCATGAATGTCGCGGTACTGATCCTGCAGCAGTCGCTGCAACGCTATCGGACGTTGCTGGAGGAGGACCGCGGCGCACCGGCGGTCGTCGAAGAACCAGAAGAGGAGGGCGGACATGCCCGCTGATGTCGAGATCGGGGGCGCCTACCTGCCGCCGATCGCCCAGGCGCTGCTGCTGGCCTGGCTGATCCTGCTGCTGCTCAACCCGCTGTTGCGGCGCTTCGGCGTGTTGCAGCGGGTCTGGCACGAAGCGCTGTTCCAGGGCGCGTTGTACTGCGCGATCTGCGCCGGTCTGATCCTGTGGATGGGGGAGATGTCCCGATGAACCTGTTGCAAGGCAAATGGCCGCGCCTGGCCACCCTGCTGGCGGTGCTGGTGGCGGCGGCGCTGGTGTTCCTCGCCTGGGAACGCTACACCCGCACGCCCTGGACCCGTGACGCGCGGGTCCGCGCCGATGTGGTGACGCTGTCGGCGGACGTTTCCGGGCTGATCACCCGGTTGCCGCTGAGCGACAACCAGCCCGTGGAGAAGGGCGAGCTGCTGCTCAGCATCGACCCGGCGCGCTATGAACTGGCGGTGCTGCGCGCCGAGCGCGCGGTGAACGTGGCGCGGGCGGCGCTGGGCGAGTCGCGCGCGGCGATCGAGGCCAGCCAGGCCCAGTTGCGCCAGCGCCGCAGCGAGGCGCAGCGGCGCTCGGCATTGCAGAAGCGCTCGATGCTATCGGTGGAAGAGAACGAAAAGGCCCAGACCGACGTCAGCCTGGCCCAGGCCGAGTTGCTGAGGAACCAGGCCAGCCTCGGCCTGGCCCAGGCCAACGTGGAGCTTGCCGAAGCCGCCTTGCAGCAGGCCCGTCTCGACCTCGAACGTACCCAGGTACGCGCCCCGGTCAGCGGCTACGTGACCAATCTGCAGACCCGCGAAGGCGACTACGCCCACGCCGGGGTGCCATTGCTGGCGCTGGTGGACCGCGATTCGTTCTATGTCAGCGGATACTTCGAGGAGACCAAGTTGCCGGGCATCCGCGTCGGCAGCCGGGCGCGGGTGGAACTGATGAGCGGCGAGCGCTTCGACGGGCGCGTGCAGAGCATCGCCCATGCCATCACCGACCGGGAGAATGCCGAGGGCTCGCGCCTGCTGGCGAACATCAACCCGAGCTATACCTGGGTCAAGCTGGCCCAGCGAATTCCGGTGCGCATCGCCATCGATCCCGCCTATCGCCAGCGCAACACCTTGCGCGCCGGCGTGACCGCGACCATCCGGGTGCTGCCCGCGGAGGACACCGCGAAAGTCGATTCCGCGGCGCCCGGGACTGCCGTGCGGCCTTGAGTCAGGCCGAACCGGTCAGTCTGTGCCGGTCATGGCTCAGGGTTGTTCGCGGACGATTTCCGCCAGTTGCAGGATCAATCGCTCGTCAGCCTGGTTGCCGCTCTGCTGGCGGAATTGCCTGGCCTCCTCGCGGGCGCGCTGGAAGGCCGCATCGACGCTGGCCTGGCCATGGCTGTCGCGAATCCACAGGTAGAGGCCCATGACCAGGCTCTGCAGGGTGGCCAGGTCGCTGCTCTGGGCGTTCAGCGCATCGATGAGTTGCTGTTTGGAAAACGCTTGCATGGTCGATCTCCGATCAATGGCGCCGCAAGGGCGCGGTTCGCCCCGGCGGTCGCCGGGGTGCGCGGAGCATGTGGAAAGTGCGGAGAGACTGGCCAGCTTAGGCCAAGTCATTCAAATGATTAGGGAATTTTCTGACTTTCAGTGACCTTTCGACTGTTTTCGACGGCGGGCGATCGCTACGTTTTCATCGAACCGTCACCAAACCGTCATGAAGACGCGCCTAGCATTCGCGGTATTTCGGCATGACGTGGAGAGCAGCGCATGGACTCCTATGGCGATACCTCGGGCCGCATCGGTCGCGACTGGCTCGATCGACACGACGAAGAGCTGGAGCAGGAACTGCTCGACGACGAGCTGAACCTGGACGAGCTGTTCGGTCCCGAGCAGGAGGATGCGCCCGGCGAATTGAGTCGGCGCCGCTATTTCCGCGAACTGTTCCGCCTGCAACGGGAACTGGTGAAACTGCAGAACTGGGTGGTGCACACCGGGCACAAGGTGGTGATTCTCTTCGAGGGGCGCGACGCGGCGGGCAAGGGCGGCGTGATCAAGCGCATCACCCAGCGCCTCAACCCGCGGGTCTGCCGGGTCGCCGCGCTGCCCGCGCCGAACGACCGCGAGCAGACCCAGTGGTATTTCCAGCGCTACGTCTCGCACCTGCCGGCCGGCGGCGAGATCGTCCTGTTCGACCGCAGCTGGTACAACCGCGCCGGGGTCGAGCGGGTCATGGGTTTCTGCAACGACGAACAATACGAGGAATTCTTCCGCAGCGTGCCGGAGTTCGAAAAGATGCTGGCGCGCTCGGGCATCCAGTTGCTCAAGTACTGGTTCTCCATCTCCGACGCCGAGCAGCACCTGCGCTTCCTCAGCCGCATCCACGATCCGCTCAAGCAGTGGAAGCTCAGCCCGATGGACCTGGAGTCGCGGCGGCGCTGGGAGGCCTACACCAAGGCCAAGGAAACCATGCTCGAACGCACCCACATCCCCGAGGCGCCCTGGTGGGTGGTACAGGCCGACGACAAGAAGCGCGCGCGGCTGAACTGCATCCACCACCTGTTGCAGCAGATGCCCTACCGGGAAGTTCCGCAGCCGCCGGTACACCTGCCGGAGCGCCTGCGCCACGCCGATTACGTCAGGCATCCGACGCCCGGTGAGATCATCGTGCCGGAAGTCTATTGATGGCCGTTCGGCCGGACGCCGGGCTGGACGGGTAAATTCGCGGCGGGATGCGACGTTACTCAGGCAAGCCCCACGAGTAGCCGGCCATGCTTCCGTCCCCAGCCTCCAGCCTGTCGTTTCCGTCGCCCCTCGAGCGCCGCGAGGCCGATCCATATGCCCGCTGCGACAGGCAGCGGCCTGCGTGCAACGAGTCGCACGAGCCGGCGCAGGAGCGTCCTGAACCTGTCGCGACCTGCGCATTCATCGAGGAGGAGCGCCGGCGTGGCGATCCCACGGGCTTGCTTTACGCCCTTGGGCCGCGGGAGCGGGGAGAGCCGGAGCGGGTGGCGGAGTGGTTGGCGGCGCTGGTCCACCATTTCTACCTGGACGGTCCCGTTGAGCCGCCGAGGACAACGCTGGGAAAGGAGCGCTGCGAAACCGCGCCGGGCCTTTGCCGCTGCTGCGGCCAACCCTTCGATTTTCGCCACAAGCGCGCGGCGCTGTTGCTGCTGGGAACCCATTTCGCCGCCAGGGCCGAGGCGCAGGCGGCGTCGGTGCGCCGCTACCGGCGCTGAGGAATGCTCGCCGCCGTCAGCGGCGGGCGCTGAGATGGGTGACGTTGTCGCCCTGGCGCTCGGCGGTGACCTTGCGGCAGTGCACCAGGGCGTCGCGGATCATGAAGTTGACCAGGGTCGGCGAGACGCCCAGTTCCTTGGCGATGTCCTTCTGCGGCACGCCGTGCAGGCGGTACATCTCGAAGGCGTAGCGGGTGCGCTTGGGCAGCTCGGTGAGGGCATCCGCGATGTGTTCGAGGGTCGCGTAGTTGATGTGCGAGGTTTCCGGCGAGGCGCCCTGGATCACCACGTTCAGGCCTTCTTCCTCCGGCCCCGAGTATTTCTGTTCGAGCGCCTGCTTGCGGTAGTGATCGATGGCCAGGTTGCGGACGATCTGGAACAGGTAGCTGAGCTGTGCCTTGAACGACGAAGTGATCTGCGGCGCCGACTGGAGCCTGAAGAACGCATCCTGGACCACATCTTCGGCTCGCGAGCGGCAACCGGTAATGCGGGCGGCGATCTTCACCAGGATCGTACGGTTATCGACGAATGCCTGGAGGAGCGGGGTATCGCATCTGCGGGTAGACAGTTGTTCCGACATGGAAATCACCTTGCTGCGGAGGGGGCTGCAGAGCACTGGCGGTGGGGTAAGACCCACACATGGCGCAACAAATTATGTTGAATGATAATGATTGTCAATTACGAAGAAATAACCAATCTCACCTTTATTCGTGAATGGTCCGCATGCTGGCAAATAGCCGCTGCGAATGATGGAGGGGAGAAATTCTTCGGCGTTTCAGAAGGATGGCCGCGCCAATGTTGCAGTCATGCGTCGCAGACGAAATTTTTTTAATAATCTTTAGGAATCAGCTAGTTAGAAATCGGTATTGAATGCCTCGCGGCTCCTGCCGGCGTTCCGCGCAAGAACTGCGCTAAGGCGCTGCGACAACCGTTCCCGGCTGCTCCATGGCGTACATCGCTATCGCCGATGCGGCGATAGCGCCGGGCACAACCCATCAGAATGGATAGGGGTTGGCGTCCTTTCGCGCAATGCTCCGCGGTTGCCCGGAGATTGCGGTTACATGCGCTAATTATTTGCCGTTGTTATCCGTTCCCCTCTGTGACAGCGCGGGCAGGTGCCCGGCGCCCCGGCGTGCGCAGCAGGAGACGGAAATGCCGATCGATCATGGGAAAGCGCTCTGCCCCGGACGAGGGCCACGACAGCGGCGCAAGGAGGTCGGCAGGTGAGCCCGGCCGTTTCCCTGCAATTGTTCTGCCTGCCTTATTCGGGGGCCAGCGCCACGCTGTTCCGCCGCTGGCAGCCCAGCCTGCCGGGCTGGATCCGCTTGCTGCC
The DNA here is from genome assembly GCF_001813485.1 of Pseudomonas sp. HMSC067G02. Taxonomy (NCBI): domain Bacteria; kingdom Pseudomonadati; phylum Pseudomonadota; class Gammaproteobacteria; order Pseudomonadales; family Pseudomonadaceae; genus Pseudomonas; species Pseudomonas sp. HMSC067G02. The sequence continues at coordinate 36,667 of NZ_KV812730.1, read as the reverse complement.
CCTGGAATTGCCGGGGCGCGGCCTTCGCTTCGGCGAGGCCCTGCATACCGATGCCGCCAGCCTGGTCGCGCAATTGGCCGGCGAGCTGCAAGGCACCCTCGATAGCGCTTCTCCCTACGCCTTCTTCGGCCACAGCCTGGGCGGGCTGCTGGCCTTCGAACTGGCCCATGCCATGCGTCGGCGCGGCCTCGAAGGGCCGCTGGCGCTATTCCTCTCCGGTGTATCCCCGCCCGCCGAAAACGATGTCAGCGGCTACCGGCGCGCCAAGGCCGACGCCGAACTGGTTGCCGCGTTGCGCGACTACCGGGGTACTCCGGAGGCCGTCCTCAACGATCCGTCGCTGATGCAGATGCTGTTGCCAGTGGTGCGAGCGGACTTTCTCGTCACCGGCAGCTACCGCTACCAGGCGCATGGGCCGCTGGACGCGGCGCTGCACCTGTTCGGTGGACGCGAGGACAGCCTGCGCAGCGCCGAGTTGCTCGGCTGGCTGCATGAGGCCGGGGGCGACTTCACCCTCGACCTGCTCGACGGGCAGCACTTTTTCATCCGCGAACAGCAGGGGCAGTTGCTGCGCCTGCTGCGTCGCTACGCCGGCCAGCATCTGCTGCGCTGGCACAAGGACAAGGTCCGGGGAAGCATGCGCGCCGCCAGTTGAGGGGCGGCCGCGACGACTGTTTCCGGAGACTCACTAGAACTCGATTGCAAGCCGAATTCAGGCAGGAAAACACATGATGGACGCCTTCGAACTTCCCACCACCCTGGTCCAGGCCCTGCGTCGCCGCGCCGTCCAGGAGCCCGAGCGCCTGGCGCTGCGCTTCCTCGCCGAGGACGATGGCGAAGGCGTGGTCCTCAGCTATCGCGATCTCGACTTGCGCGCGCGGAGCATCGCCGCGGCCCTGCAGGCCCATGCGCAGCTGGGCGATCGCGCGGTGCTGCTGTTTCCCAGCGGCCCCGATTATGTCGCGGCGTTCTTCGGTTGCCTGTATGCCGGGGTCATCGCGGTGCCGGCCTATCCGCCGGAATCGGCGCGCCGCCATCACCAGGAACGCCTGTTGTCGATCATCGCCGACGCCGAGCCGCGCCTGGTCCTGACCACCGCTGACCTGCGCGAGCCATTGCTGCAGATGAACGCGCAACTGTCCGCCGCCAACGCCCCGCAACTGCTCTGCGTCGACCAGTTGGACCCGGCCGTTGCCGAGGCCTGGGACGAGCCGCAAGTGCGTCCCGAGCACATCGCCTTCCTCCAGTACACCTCCGGTTCAACCGCACTGCCCAAGGGCGTGCAGGTCAGCCATGGCAACCTGGTCGCCAACGAGGTGTTGATCCGCCGAGGTTTCGGCATCGGTGCCGACGACGTGATCGTCAGTTGGCTGCCGCTGTACCATGACATGGGCCTGATCGGCGGCCTGCTGCAACCGATCTTCAGCGGCGTACCCTGCGTGCTGATGTCGCCGCGCTACTTCCTCGAACGTCCGGTGCGCTGGCTGGAAGCCATCAGCCAGTACGGCGGCACCGTCAGCGGCGGTCCCGATTTCGCCTACCGGCTATGCAGCGAGCGGGTCGCCGAGTCGGCCCTGCAGCGTCTCGACCTGAGCGGCTGGCGGGTAGCCTTCTCCGGTTCCGAGCCGATCCGCCAGGACAGCCTGGAACGCTTCGCCGAGAAATTCGCCGCCAGCCGCTTCGACGCGTCCAGTTTCTTCGCCTGCTACGGCCTCGCCGAGGCGACCCTGTTCGTCACCGGCGGCCAGCGCGGCCAGGGCATTCCCGCCCTGGCGGTGGATGGCGAGGCGCTGGCGCGCAACCGCATCGCCGAAGGCGAAGGCAGCGTGCTGATGTGCTGCGGCCGCAGCCAGCCGGAACACGCCGTGCTGATCGTCGACGCGGCGAGCGGCGAGGTCCTCGGCGACGACAACGTCGGCGAGATCTGGGCCGCCGGGCCGAGCATCGCCCACGGCTACTGGCGCAACCCGGAAGCTTCGGCGAAGACCTTCGTCGAGCGTGACGGGCGCACCTGGCTGCGCACCGGCGATCTTGGTTTCCTCCGCGACGGCGAACTGTTCGTCACCGGGCGCCTGAAGGACATGCTCATCGTCCGCGGCCACAACCTCTATCCGCAAGACATCGAGCGCACCGTCGAGAGCGAGGTGCCGTCGGCGCGCAAGGGCAGGGTCGCGGCCTTCGCGGTCACGGTCGATGGCGAGGAAGGCATCGGCATTGCCGCCGAGATCGGTCGCGGCGTCCAGAAATCGGTGCCGGCCCAGGAGCTGATCGACTCGATCCGCCAGGCGGTGGCCGAGGCCTACCAGGAAGCGCCGAAGGTGGTGGCGCTGCTCAATCCCGGCGCCTTGCCGAAGACGTCCAGCGGCAAGCTGCAACGTTCCGCCTGCCGCCTGCGCCTGGAAGACGGCAGCCTGGACAGCTATGCGCTGTTTCCCGGCCTCCAGGCCGTGCAGGAGGCGCAGCCGCCGGCAGGCGACGACGAACTGCTGGCACGCATCGGCGAGATCTGGAAGGCCCGGCTGGGCGTGGCGCAGGTAGCGCCGCGCGATCACTTCTTCCTGCTTGGCGGCAATTCCATCGGCGCCGCCCAGGTTGTCGCCCAGGTGCGCGACAGTCTCGGCGTTGCCCTCGACCTGCGCCAACTGTTCGAGGCGCCGACCCTGCAGGCCTTCAGCGCCACGGTGGCCCGCCAACTGGCCGCCGGCCTGCCGGCCGAGGCACCGATGGCGCACCTGCCGCGCGGTGTCGACCTGCCGCAGTCGGCGGCGCAGCAGCGTCTCTGGCTGACCTGGCAGATCGATCCGCAGAGCGCCGCCTACAACATCCCCGGCGGCCTGCGCCTGCGCGGCGAGCTGGACGAAGCGGCGCTGCGCGCCAGCTTCCAGCGCCTGGTCGAACGCCACGAAGCGCTGCGCACGCGTTTCCTCGAGCGCGACGGCGCGGCCTTGCAGCGTATCGACGAGCGGGGCGAGTTCGCCTGGCAGTTCGTCGACCTCGCCGCGCTGGCCGAGCACGAACGCGCCGCGGCTGCCGCGCAGCGCCGCGAAGCCGAGGCGCAGCAGCCGTTCGACCTGGAAAAGGGGCCGCTGCTGCGGGTCAGCCTGGTGCGCCTGGACGAACAGGAGCACCAGCTCTGGGTCACCCTGCATCACATCGTCGCCGATGGTTGGTCGCTGAACCTGCTGCTCGACGAATTCTCGCGGCTCTACGCCGAAGCCTGCGGCGGCCAGCCGGCCGACCTGGCGCCGCTGGAACTGCACTACGCCGAGTTCGCCGCCTGGCAACGGCAGTGGCTGGACGCGGGCGAGGGCGCCCGCCAACTGGCCTACTGGCGGGAGCGCCTGGGCGACGCGGCGCCGGTGCTGGAACTGGCCACCGACCATCCGCGCACGGCGCGCCAGGCGTCGCCCGCCGCGCGCTACAGCCTGCGGGTCGACGAAGCCCTGGCGCGGACTATCCGCGAGGCCGCGCTGGACCATGAGGCGAGTGTCTTCATGTGGCTGCTGGCGGCGTTCCAGGCGCTGCTGCATCGCCACAGCGGGCAGGGCGAGATCCGCATCGGCGTGCCCAGCGCCAACCGCCAGCGCCTGGAGACCCAGGGGCTGGTCGGCTTCTTCATCAACACCCTGGTCCTGCGCGGCACGCCCCGGGCGCGCCAGCCGTTCGCCGCGTTGCTCGGCGAGGCTCGCGAGGCGACCCTCGGCGCCCAGGCCAACCAGGACCTGCCGTTCGACCAGGTGCTCGCGGCCTGCGGCCAGGGCGGCCAGTTGTTCCAGGTGCTGTTCAACCACCAGCAGCGCGACCTGTCGGCGTTGCGCCGGCTGCCCGGCCTGCTCGCCGACGAGCTGCCCTGGCACAGCCGCGAAGCCAAGTTCGACCTGCAACTGCAGAGCGAGGAGGACGCTCGCGGTCGCCTGACCCTGAATTTCGACTACGCCGCGGACCTCTTCGACGAGGCCAGCATCCGGCGTTTCGCCGCGCAATACCTGGAGCTGCTGCGCCAGGTCGCGGAAGACCCGCAGCGCTGCCTCGGCGATATCGCCCTGGTCGACGCCGAGCAGGCGGCGCACCTCGCCGAATGGGGCAGCGCGCCCTGCGAGCCGGCGCGCGCCTTGCTGCCGGAGCTGCTGGAGCGGCAACTGGCGCAGTCCGCCGAACGCGTCGCCCTGGAGTGGGACGGCGGCAGCCTCGGCTACGCCGAACTGCACGCCCGGGCCAACCGCCTGGCCCACTACCTGCGCGACAAGGGCGTCGGCCCGGACGTGCGGGTAGCGATCTGCGCCGAGCGTTCGCCGCAACTGCTGGTCGGTCTGCTGGCGATCATCAAGGCGGGCGGCGCCTACGTGCCGCTGGACCCGGACTACCCCAGCGAACGCCTGGCCTACATGCTCGCCGACAGCGGCGTCGAGTTGCTGCTGACCCAGGCCCATCTGTTCGAGCGCCTGCCTGGCGCGGAGGGCGTCACGCCGATCTGCCTGGACAGCCTCAAGCTCGACAACTGGCCGAGCCAGGCACCGGGCCTGCACCTGCACGGCGACAATCTCGCCTACGTCATCTACACCTCCGGCTCCACCGGCCAGCCGAAGGGCGTGGGCAACACCCACGCGGCGCTGGCCGAGCGCCTGCAATGGATGCAGGCCACCTACGCCCTCGACGGCGACGACGTGCTGATGCAGAAGGCGCCGGTGAGCTTCGACGTGTCGGTGTGGGAGTGCTTCTGGCCGCTGGTCACCGGTTGCCGGCTGGTCCTCGCCGCCCCCGGCGAGCACCGCGATCCGGCGCGCCTGGTGGAACTGGTGCGGCAGTTCGGGGTGACCACGCTGCACTTCGTGCCGCCGCTGCTGCAACTGTTCATCGACGAACCCGGCGTCGCCGCCTGCGGCAGCCTGCGCCGCCTGTTCTCCGGCGGCGAGGCGCTTCCGGCGGAGCTGCGCAACCGCGTGTTGCAACGCCTGCCGGCGGTGGCCCTGCATAACCGCTACGGGCCGACCGAGACCGCCATCAACGTCACCCATTGGCAGTGCCGCACGGAAGACGGCGAGCGTTCGCCGATCGGCCGACCGCTGGGCAACGTGGTCTGCCGCGTGCTGGACGCCGAGTTCAACCTGCTGCCGGCCGGCGTCGCCGGCGAGCTGTGCATCGGCGGCCTGGGCCTGGCCCGCGGCTACCTGGGGCGCCCGGCGCTGAGCGCCGAGCGCTTCGTCGCCGATCCGTTCTCGGCCGCCGGTGAGCGCCTGTACCGCACCGGCGACCGCGCGCGCTGGAACGCCGACGGCGTGCTGGAATACCTCGGCCGCCTCGACCAGCAGGTCAAGCTGCGTGGCTTCCGCATCGAGCCGGAGGAGATCCAGGCACGCCTGCTGGCGCAGCCGGGGGTGGCCCAGGCGGTGGTGGTGATCCGCGAAGGCGTGGCCGGCAGCCAGTTGGTCGGCTACTACACCGGTGCTGCCGGCGCCGAGGCGGAAGCCGAGCAGAACCAGCGCCTGCGCGCCGCGCTACAGGCCGAACTGCCGGAATACATGGTCCCGGCACAGTTGATGCGCCTGGCGCAGATGCCCCTTGGCCCGAGCGGCAAGCTGGATACGCGGGCGCTGCCGGAGCCGGTCTGGCAGCAGCGCGAGCACGTCGAGCCGCAGACCGAGCTGCAACGGCGCATCGCCGCGATCTGGAGCGAAGTGCTCGGCCTGCCGCGGGTCGGCCTGCGCGACGATTTCTTCGAGCTCGGCGGGCATTCCCTGCTGGCCACCCGCATCGTCTCGCGCACCCGCCAGGCCTGCGACGTCGAACTGCCGTTGCGCGCGCTGTTCGAGGCCAGCGAACTGGAGGCCTTCTGCGAACAGGTCCGCGCAGCCCAGGCCGCCGGACGTACCGACAGCCACGGCGCGATCCGCCGCATCGACCGCGAGCAGCCGGTGCCGCTGTCCTACTCGCAGCAGCGCATGTGGTTCCTCTGGCAACTGGAGCCGGACAGCCCGGCCTACAACGTCGGCGGCCTGGCGCGCCTGAGCGGGCCGCTGGACGTGGCGCGCTTCGAGGCCGCGCTACAGGCCCTGGTGCAGCGCCACGAGACCCTGCGCACCACGTTCCCCAGCGTCGACGGCGTGCCGGTACAGCGCGTACATGGCGATGGCGGCCTGCACATGGACTGGCAGGACTTCTCCGCGCTCGACCGCGACAGCCGCCAGCAGCACCTGCAGACCCTCGCCGACAGCGAGGCGCACCGGCCCTTCGATCTTGAGAGCGGGCCGTTGCTGCGGGTCTGCATGGTGAAGATGGCCGAGCGTGAGCACTACCTGGTGGTGACCCTGCACCACATCGTCACCGAAGGCTGGGCGATGGACATCTTCGCCCGCGAACTGGGCGCGCTCTACGAGGCCTTCCTCGACGACCGCGAATCGCCGCTGGAGCCGTTGCCGGTCCAGTACCTGGACTACAGCGTGTGGCAGCGCGAGTGGCTGGAGAGCGGCGAGCGCCAGCGCCAGCTCGACTACTGGAAGGCCCAGCTGGGCAACGAGCATCCGCTGCTCGAACTGCCGGGCGACCGGCCACGCCCGCCGGTGCAGAGCCACCAGGGCGACCTCTACCGCTTCGACCTGAGCCCCGAGCTGGCCGAGCGCGTGCGCCGCTTCAACGCCGCCCGCGGGCTGACCATGTTCATGACCATGACCGCCACCCTTGCGGCCTTGCTCTACCGCTACAGCGGCCAGCAGGACCTGCGTATCGGCGCGCCGGTGGCGAACCGCATCCGCCCGGAGAGCGAAGGGCTGATCGGCGCCTTCCTCAATACCCAGGTGCTGCGCTGCCGGCTCGACGGACAGATGAGCGTCGGCGAGCTGCTTGAGCAGGTGCGGCAGACCGTGATCGATGGCCAGTCGCACCAGGACCTGCCGTTCGACCACCTGGTGGAAGCCCTGCAACCGCCGCGCAGCGCCGCCTACAACCCGTTGTTCCAGGTGATGTGCAACGTCCAGCGCTGGGAGTTCCAGCAGACCCGGCAACTGGCCGGGATGACCGTCGAGTACATCGCCAACGATGCGCGGGCGACCAAGTTCGACCTCAACCTGGAGGTCACCGACCTCGACCAGCGCCTCGGCTGCTGCCTGACCTACAGCCGCGACCTGTTCGACGAACCGCGCATCGCGCGGATGGCCGGACACTGGCAGAACCTGCTGGAGGCGCTGCTGGGCGACCCGCAGCGGCGCATTGCCGAATTGCCGCTGTTCGCCGCCGAGGAGCGGAAGCAACTGCTGCTCGCCGGCACGGCCGGCGAGGCAGGGCTCCAGGACACCCTCCATGGCCTGTTCGCCGCCCGCGTGGCGGCCAGCCCCCAGGCCCCGGCGCTGACCTTCGCCGGACAGACCCTGAGCTATGCCGAACTCGATGCCCGCTCCAACCGTCTGGCGCGCGTCCTGCGCAGTCACGGCGTCGGCCCGGAAGTGCGGGTCGGCCTGGCCCTGGAGCGTTCGCTGGAGATGGTCGTCGGCCTGCTGGCGATCCTCAAGGCTGGCGGCGCCTACGTGCCGCTGGACCCGGAATATCCGCTGGAGCGCCTGCAATACATGATCGAGGACAGCGGCGTACGCCTGCTGCTCAGCCACGCGGCGCTGTTCGAGGCCCTCGGCGAGCTGCCGGCGGGCGTGGCGCGCTGGTGCCTCGAGGAGGACGGCCCGGCGCTGGACGCCGAGGACCCCGCGCCGCTGGCAGCGCTGAGCGGGCCGCAGCACCAGGCCTACCTGATCTATACCTCCGGCTCCACCGGCAAGCCGAAGGGCGTGGCGGTCTCCCACGGCGAGATCGCCATGCACTGCGCCGCGGTGATCGAGCGCTTCGGCATGCGCGCCGAGGATTGCGAACTGCACTTCTATTCGATCAACTTCGACGCCGCCAGCGAGCGCCTGCTGGCCCCGTTGCTGTGCGGCGCCCGCGTGGTGCTGCGGGCCCAGGGCCAGTGGGGCGCGGAGGAAATCTGCGAGCTGATCCGCGCGGAGGGCGTGAGCATCCTCGGCTTCACCCCGAGCTACGGCAGCCAGCTCGCCCAGTGGCTGGAGAGCCAGGGCCGGCAGTTGCCGGTGCGCATGTGCATCACCGGCGGCGAAGCGCTGACCGGCGAGCACCTGCAACGGATTCGCCAGGCCTTCGCCCCGGCGTCGTTCTTCAATGCCTACGGACCGACCGAAACGGTGGTCATGCCGCTGGCCTGCCTGGCTCCCGAACGACTGGAGGAGGGTGCCGCCAGCGTGCCGATCGGCAGCGTGGTCGGCGCGCGGGTCGCCTACATCCTGGATGCCGACCTGGCCCTGGTGCCGCAGGGCGCGACCGGCGAACTCTACGTCGGCGGCGCCGGCCTGGCGCGCGGCTACCATGAGCGTCCGGCGCTCAGCGCCGAGCGCTTCGTGCCCGATCCCTTCGCTGCCGAGGGCGGCCGCCTGTACCGCACCGGCGACCTGGTGCGCCTGTGCGACAACGGCCAGGTGGAATATGTCGGCCGCATCGACCACCAGGTGAAGATCCGTGGCTTCCGCATCGAACTGGGCGAGATCGAGGCGCGCCTGCTGGAGCATCCGCAGGTTCGCGAAGCGCTGGTCCTGGCGCTCGACAGCCCGAGCGGCAAGCAGTTGGCCGGTTATGTCGCCAGCGCGGTGGCCGAGCAGGACGAGGACGCCCAGGCGGCGCTGCGCGAGGCGCTGAAAACGCACCTCAAGCAGCAATTGCCGGACTACATGGTGCCGGCCCACCTGCTGCTGCTCGCCAGCCTGCCGCTGACCGCCAACGGCAAGCTCGACCGCCGCGCGCTGCCGGCGCCCGACCCGGCGCTCAACCGGCAGGCCTACGAGGCCCCGCGCAGCGTGCTGGAACAGCAGTTGGCCGGGGTTTGGCGCGAGGTGCTGAACGTCGAGCGGGTAGGCCTCGGCGACAACTTCTTCGAACTGGGCGGCGATTCGATCCTGTCGATCCAGGTGGTCAGCCGCGCCCGCCAGCTCGGCATCCACTTCAGCCCCCGCGACCTGTTCCAGCACCAGACCGTGCAGAGCCTCGCCGCGGTGGCCCGGCACAGCGAGGCCAGCCAGGCCGAGCAGGGGCCGGTGCAGGGCGACAGCGCGCTGACGCCGATCCAGCACTGGTTCTTCGACCTGCCGCTGGCGCGCCGCGAGCACTGGAACCAGTCGCTGCTGTTGCAGCCGCGGCAGGCCCTCGACCTCGGCCTGCTGCGCAAGTCCCTGCAACGCCTGGTCGAACAGCATGATGCCCTGCGCCTGGCGTTCCGCCAGGTCGACGGCGAATGGCTGGCGCAGCATCGTCCGCTGCGCGAACAGGAACTGCTCTGGCACGTCCCGGTGCAATCCTTCGACGAATGCGCCGAGCTGTTCGCCAAGGCCCAGCGCAGCCTCGACCTCGAACAGGGGCCGCTGCTGCGCGCGGTGCTGGTGGACGGCCCGGCCGGCGAGCAACGCCTGCTGCTGGCGATCCACCACCTGGTGGTGGACGGGGTGTCCTGGCGGGTGCTGCTGGAGGATCTGCAACAGGTCTACCGTCAGCTCGACGAGGGCGCCGAACCGGCGTTGCCGGCCAAGACCAGCGCCTTCCGCGACTGGGCCGGACGCCTGCAGGCCTACGCAGGCAGCGAATCGCTGCGCGAGGAGCTGGGCTGGTGGCAAGCCCGGCTGGGCGGGCAGTCGGCCGAGTGGCCATGCGACCGCCCGCAGGGCGACAACCGCGAGGCGCTGGCGGAAAGTGTCAGCCTGCGGCTCGACCCGCAACGTACCCGGCAATTGCTGCAACAGGCGCCGGCGGCCTACCGCACCCAGGTCAACGACCTGCTGCTGACCGCCCTCGCTCGCGTGCTCTGCCGCTGGAGCGGGCAGCCGTCGACGCTGGTGCAGTTGGAAGGGCATGGCCGCGAGGCGCTGTTCGACGATATCGACCTGACCCGCAGCGTCGGCTGGTTCACCAGCGCCTACCCGTTGCGCCTGACCCCGGCGCAGAGCCCGGGCGAGTCGATCAAGGCGATCAAGGAACAGCTCCGCGCGGTGCCGCACAAAGGCCTCGGCTACGGCGTGCTGCGCTACCTCGCCGATCCGGCGGTGCGCCAGGCGATGGCCGCGCTGCCCACGGCGCCGATCACCTTCAACTACCTCGGACAGTTCGACCAGAGCTTCGCCGACGCCCTGTTCCAGCCGCTGGACCAGCCCACCGGGCCGATCCACGACGAGCAGGCGCCGTTGCCCAACGAGCTGAGCGTCGATGGCCAGGTCTACGGCGGCGAGCTGGTGCTGCGCTGGACCTACAGCCGCGAGCGCTACGACGCGCAGACGGTGAACGAGCTGGCGCAGGCCTATCTCGCCGAACTGCAGGCGCTGATCGAGCATTGCCTGGAAGACGGCGCCGGCGGCCTGACCCCGTCCGACTTCCCGCTGGCGCAACTGAGCCAGGCGCAACTGGACGCCCTGGCTGTGCCGGCCGGCGAGATCGAGGACGTCTATCCGCTGACCCCGATGCAGGAAGGGTTGCTGTTGCACACCCTGCTGGAACCGGGCACCGGCATCTACTACATGCAGGACCGCTACCGGATCGACAGCCCGCTCGATCCCGAGCGCTTCGCCGCCGCCTGGCAGGCGGTGGTGGCCCGCCACGAGGCGCTGCGCGCGTCGTTCGTCTGGAATGCCGGCGAAACGATGTTGCAGGTGATCCACAAGCCCGGTCGCACCCGCATCGAGTTCCTCGACTGGAGCGAACTGCCGGAGGACGGCCACGAGGAACGCCTGCAAGCGCTGCACAAGCGCGAGCGCGAGGCCGGCTTCGACCTGCTCGAACAGCCGCCGTTCCACCTGCGCCTGATCCGCCTGGGCGAGGCGCGCTACTGGTTCATGATGAGCAACCACCACATCCTCATCGATGCCTGGTGCCGTGGCCTGCTGATGAACGACTTCTTCGAGATCTACGGCGCCCTCGGCGAAGGCCGCCCGGCGAACCTGCCGACGCCGCCGCGCTACCGCGACTACATCGCCTGGCTGCAACGCCAGGACCTGGAGCAATCGCGCCGCTGGTGGAGCGAGAGCCTGCGCGGCTTCGAGCGGCCGACCCTGGTACCCAGCGACCGCCCGTTCCTCCGCGAGCACGCCGGCGAGAGCGGCGGGATGATCGTCGGCGACCGCTACACGCGTCTGGACGCCGCCGACGGCGCGCGCCTGCGCGAACTGGCGCAGCGCTACCAGCTCACCGTCAACACCTTCGCCCAGGCCGCCTGGGCGCTGACCCTGCGCCGCTTCAGCGGCGAGCGCGACGTGCTCTTCGGCGTCACCGTGGCCGGGCGTCCGGTGGGCATGCCGGAAATGCAGCGCACCGTCGGCCTGTTCATCAACAGCATCCCATTGCGCGTGCAGATGCCGGCCGCCGGCCAGCGCTGCACGGTGCGCGAGTGGCTGAACCGGCTGTTCGAGCGCAACCTGGAGTTGCGCGAGCACGAGCACCTGCCCCTGGTGGCCATCCAGGAAAGCAGCGAGCTGCCCAAGGGCCAGCCGCTGTTCGACAGCCTGTTCGTGTTCGAGAACGCCCCGGTGGAAGTCTCGGTGCTGGACCGCGCGCAGAGCCTGAACGCCAGTTCCGACTCCGGGCGTACCCACACCAACTTCCCGTTGACCGTGGTCTGCTATCCGGGCGATGACCTCGGCCTGCACCTGTCCTACGACCAGCGCTACTTCGAGGCGCCGACCGTCGAGCGCCTGCTCGGCGAGTTCAAGCGCCTGCTGCTGGCCCTGGCCGACGGTTTCCATGGCGAACTGGAGGCCTTGCCGCTACTCGGCGAGGACGAGCGCGACTTCCTCCTCGACGGCTGCAACCGCAGCGCCCGCGACTACCCGCTGGAGCAAGGCTACGTGCGGCTGTTCGAGGCGCAGGTGGCGGCCCATCCGCAGCGCATCGCCGCCAGTTGCCTGGAGCAGCGCTGGAGCTACGCCGAGCTGAACCGCCGGGCCAACCGTCTCGGCCACGCCCTGCGCGCCGCCGGCGTCGGCATCGACCAGCCGGTGGCACTGCTGGCCGAGCGCGGCCTCGACCTGCTCGGCATGATCGTCGGCAGCTTCAAGGCCGGTGCCGGCTACCTGCCGCTCGACCCCGGCCATCCGACCCAGCGCCTGACCCGGATCGTCGAGCTGAGCCGCACGCCGGTACTGGTCTGCACCCAGGCCTGCCGCGAGCAGGCGCTGGCGCTGTTCGACGAACTCGGCTGCGTCGACCGGCCGCGCCTGCTGGTGTGGGACGAGATCCAGCAGGGCGAGGGCGCCGAGCATGATCCGCAGGTCTACAGCGGGCCGCAGAACCTCGCCTACGTGATCTACACCTCCGGCTCCACCGGACTGCCGAAGGGCGTGATGGTGGAGCAGGCGGGCATGCTCAACAACCAGTTGAGCAAGGTCCCGTACCTGGAACTGGACGAGAACGACGTGATCGCCCAGACCGCCTCGCAGAGCTTCGACATCTCGGTCTGGCAGTTCCTCGCCGCGCCGTTGTTCGGCGCCCGCGTGGCGATCGTGCCGAACGCCATCGCCCACGATCCGCAGGGCCTGCTGGCGCACGTCGGCGAACAGGGCATCACGGTGCTGGAAAGCGTGCCGTCGCTGATCCAGGGCATGCTCGCCGAAGAGCGCCAGGCCCTCGACGGCCTGCGCTGGATGCTGCCCACCGGCGAGGCGATGCCGCCGGAACTGGCGCGCCAGTGGCTCAAGCGCTACCCGCGGATCGGCCTGGTGAATGCCTACGGGCCGGCGGAATGCTCCGACGACGTGGCGTTCTTCCGCGTCGACCTGGCCTCCACCGAGAGCACCTACCTGCCGATCGGCAGTCCCACCGACAACAACCGCCTGTACCTGCTAGGCGCCGGCGCCGACGACGCCTTCGAACTGGTGCCGCTGGGCGCGGTGGGCGAGCTGTGCGTGGCCGGCACCGGCGTCGGTCGTGGCTACGTCGGCGATCCGCTGCGCACCGCCCAGGCCTTCGTCCCGCATCCGTTCGGCGCGCCGGGCGAGCGCCTGTACCGTACCGGCGACCTGGCGCGGCGGCGTGCCGACGGGGTGCTGGAATATGTCGGGCGGATCGACCACCAGGTGAAGATCCGCGGCTTCCGCATCGAGCTGGGCGAGATCGAGGCGCGCCTGCACGAACGCGCCGACGTCCGCGAGGCGGCGGTGGCGGTGCAGGAAGGGGCGAACGGCAAGTACCTGGTGGGCTACCTGGTTCCCGGCGAGACACAGCGTTCCAGCGCCGACTCGCCGGCCGGACTGATGGTGGAGCAGGGCGCCTGGTTCGAGCGGATCAAGCAGCAACTGCGCGCCGACCTGCCGGACTACATGGTGCCGCTGCACTGGCTGGTGCTGGACCGGATGCCGCTCAACGCCAACGGCAAGCTCGACCGCAAGGCGCTGCCGGCGCTGGACATCGGCCAGATGCAGAACCAGGCCTACCAGGCCCCGCGCAACGAACTGGAGGAAACCCTGGCACGGATCTGGGCCGAGGTGCTGAAGGTCGAGCGGGTCGGGGTGTTCGACAACTTCTTCGAACTCGGCGGGCATTCGCTGCTGGCCACCCAGATCGCCTCGCGGGTGCAGAAGGCCCTGCAACGCAACGTGCCGCTACGGGCGATGTTCGAATGCACCACGGTGGAAGAGCTGGCCAGCTACATCGAGACCCTGGCCCCGAGCGAGATCAGCGAGCAGAAGGCCGAGCGCCTGAACGACCTGATGTCGAAGCTGGAAATGCTCTGATCGGATCCGGCCGCCGAGCCCTTCGCGGGGGGCGATGAAAATGGCCGGAAGGGAATGTTCCATACTCCCTTCCGGCCATTCTTCATATATGTGCGTATATATAAACGCCGATATATGGGTCGGCTTGATTCATTACAACGCGATATTCCCGACTTTCGCCGAAGCCGCGTTGTAACGCTGGTGCTGTTTACGCTTGACCGAAGAACTGCGCTTGAAACGCCGGGTCGCCGTAAAGATGTTCTTCAAGGTAATCGGGAATACCGTGATCAATCCGTTGCCCTTGTGATATTCCGGGTTCCGATCAAGGAAGAAACGCACATTCGGATTGCTGTGCGTAGCCCAGCGTGCCCGTTCGTGATCGGCCTCGGTGGTGGTCCAGCCGGTGTCGACCACCAGCGGATCGTTGCTGCTGCGCTTGAAGCTGAACTGGGCGATCAGGTGTTCGAGGAACTTCACGTGGTGGCTTTCCAGGTCGCAGTGGCAGGGCCAGACGTCATCCACGTACTTGGTCACCAGGGCGTAGCTGGAGGGATGGATCAGCGTGTCGAGGAACAGCAGGCGCTTGCCGGGGTTGAGCAACTTGTAGCGCAGCACCTGGCGGGTAAGGAAGGGAATGCTCTGGTTGCTCCCGCGGTACTCCTGGAGGATCCCCGACTCGGCGCGGATCACGCAGGCCTTGCTGTACTGGAAGACTTCCGAGTCGTGGAAATGCACGGCGCAGTAGCCGACGATCTCGTGCTGGCGGTTGCGGTAGATGGCGATGCGGGTGAGGCGGGCGGTGGAGTGGATGACCTCGCGAGCGAAGGATTCATACTGGACGCCATGAAAGATCCTGGCGTGAATCGCGTAGAGTTCGCTTGCGAGGTTTCCCCTCTGTGTTTCGTCGAGTTTTCCCGGGTTGACGACTTCCCGGTAGATCCTGGCAGTCATAATCTTCTCCGAAGGAATCATCCAATATTAATTTTCGAATTTTTTTCATGCCGATGACTTCTTGTTGTTGTGCGTGGAGGTGAGGCTAGGGAAAGTCTATTTCCATATTGTTAACTGGCGCCGCCATACGCCTTAAGCTGCCAGATCTGACAGGGTATTAACTTATATTCGGAACTTGCTTCGGCTCGCTGCGCTGGCGGTCGCTCTTCGCCGCCGGCCTTTATTCTTTCGCTGTCCTTCCGGGAGGTGGCAGATGACGCAGAACATCCACGATCGCGACGACTTCTTCGCCGCCTGCCGGTCAACCTGCACGCCATACCGCTGCCCGGCTGGCGGCTGGACAGGGAGGGATGGTGCACCTGCTGGACCGCTACTCGATCGAAGGGCCGCGTACCACCGACTGGCTGGCCAGCGGCGTGGTCAAGCGTCACCGCACGCTGGGCAGCCTGCTCAACCTGTTGATCGGGTTCGGGCTTTCGTCTCGAACGGGTGGAGGAGTGGAGCCCCGGCGACGAGCAAGTGGCCGCTCGCCTAGAGCGGCCGCAACTTGCGCAACCAGCGACGCCAACCCAGTTGCACCATGGGCTCGCCCTGGCGTTCGAGGAGGTCGGGCATCTCGCTGAAATTCACCCAGAGCTTGCCCTGCCAGTCGAGCATGTGCACCACCTGGCGCTCCCAGCGCAACTTAACGTAGCGCGGCATGCCGCTGTCGTCGGTGGCGCTGCGCAACTCCGGCACCACCTCGCCACTGAGCCAGCGGCGCAATTCGCCGCCATCGCCGCGCTGCTGGTAGATCAGCGCGGCATACGCGCCGGACTCGCTGATCAGCCACTGCGCCTGGTCTTCGCCACGTTCGGAACGCAACGACTCGCGGCGCGCCTGGTCGTCGTCCAGGCGGGCGAGCATCTGTTCGGGCTGGCTGTGTTCGATGAGCCGGGCGAAGTCGTCGAGGACGAACCAGGCCTGGTCGTCGATCAGCAGCGCGCGCAGCAATCGCTGCTGTCGGAAGAAGTAGTGCGGGGCAAGCTGGGTATGGCCGTGCATAGGAGAAATCCTTCTCTGAGCTGTCCGCTGCCTGGCTTCTGCCGGCGCGGCAGGGAGACAGGCCGCTCGTGGGTGTTGGGCCAGCAGGCTGTGGCCTGCCGGGAACCGAAGTCGCCGGCGAAAAAAGCCTACTGACAGCGCCTGTAGGACGGCAATGGCTAAGCCTTGTACGAAGTCTCCGATGGCACAAGCCCGCTGAACAGCTAGGCCTATGAGGGTAGGCTCTTGTCCACTGTCTATATGGCGGTGAACTGCTCGCAGCCGAACCCGTTCCCTGAGCATTTCCTGGTTATCTGCGTGGCACTGGGCTGGCCCGGAAAACCTATAGCCATTTGGTGGAAAACAGGAGCGGCGGGTTTTTCCCTGCCAGAAACCCTCTTTTTTCGAGGTCTCGTAACTTGCTGATTTATAAGGGCGTAAGAAATCGTCCGAAAAAAGGGTCGGAAGCTTCGGGCAATTGGCGGCCGTTTCGCGAGGACCGGGACGGCGATCAAGCGTGCCGTTCGGGCGCGAAAGGTCCTGTGATGGGCGATGCCGCAAAGCCCCCGGCCAGGCCGGGGGCGTCGCGCCGGGGAGCGGCGCTACAGGCTCGGGTGGCCCGCCTCGATTTCGGACAAGGCATCGCTGAGCAGCGACAGCAACGCACCGTTGATGTAGGCCAGGGTGCCGCCGGGCTCTTCTTTCTCATCGAGCAAACGGGTCATGGCCAGGATGTTGATCGCCGACCTCAAGCGCACTTTCGCGTTGTCGAACAAGTGCGTGGGGAGTGCATGGGTGTCCACGTACAGGGTGGCGCTACGCGGACACATGTCGGCCTGGGAGGTGGGGAGCAGCGGGACGAAGCGGGGGGACGATTCTGTTACCTCGGGGTTGGACGTATCATTCGGCTTAGCCATGGGTCAGCTCCTTCATAAGCTGGTTTGTGGTTAGCGGGTCGTAGGTGTTCCACCACCTGCGGCC
This sequence comes from Pseudomonas sp. HMSC067G02, assembly GCF_001813485.1. NCBI lineage: Bacteria > Pseudomonadati > Pseudomonadota > Gammaproteobacteria > Pseudomonadales > Pseudomonadaceae > Pseudomonas > Pseudomonas sp. HMSC067G02. The sequence continues at coordinate 19,976 of NZ_KV812730.1, read as the reverse complement.
CGCGTCTTTTTTGCCCTCAGAAAATAGAGGGCAGTGCCGTTCGGTCCTGTCCCTGCGGGATGGATTTGCCGGCCCCTCCATCATCCTCCTACTGGGTTTTTATCCAATTCCCGGGCTTCTGAGAGAGCCTGCGGAAATGTCCGGGGGAGCTGTCCGGCGTTTCCAGGGCCTGTAGGGCGAATACCGCCACAGGCGGTATC
>NZ_KV812730.1:0-19676 GCF_001813485.1 Pseudomonas sp. HMSC067G02 | reverse complement strand
AACCGCGAGCGGTTATTCGCCCTACGGAGTTGGGACGCTGTCCGGCGTTTCCGGGGTGCGTAGGGCAAATAACGCCATGGGCGTTATCCGCCGATGTCGCGGATAAGCGGCGGATAACCGCGAGCGGTTATTCGCCCTACGGAGTTGGGGAGGTGTCGGCGTTTCCAGGGCGTTATCCGCCGATTCAGAACGCCAGCAGGTAGCGCAGGGTCAGTTGGTTGCCTTCGCTGCGGTTGCGCGCGCCGCTTTCGGCGTAGAGGTTGGCGAACAGCGTTTGCCTGCCCTGGCTGTACATCACCCCCGGGCCTATGCCGAAGACCTGCTCGCGCGAGTCGGCCTGCCGGTGGTCGTCGATGCGGTCGGCGCTGATCTGTTTCAACTGGTAGCCGGCCAGGCCGATCCGCCAGTGCGGGTCCAGCGCGTAGGAGATCGAGAAGTTCGCGTGCAGCGCCTGGCCCGGCTGTACGTCGTTTGCGCCCAGGCGCGGCGAGGGGTCGTCGTTGCGGCTGATCCAGGCGTAGTGCAGGCGGCCGCTGAGTTCCAGGCGCTCGCCCAGTTCCCAGGTGAAGGCGTAGTGCGGGTTGAAGATCCAGGTGTTGCTGCCGGTGTTGATCGCGGCGTCCTTGTCGTAGTCGCCGGTGGGCAGGGAGAAGACGAAGTTCAGGCGCTGCCAGTAGGGGCGGCCGAACAGTGTAGCGGGGCCCCATTGCAGCATCAGCGGACTGACGATCAGGTCGCCCTGGCGGGTGCGCCGGCCGTCCGGGCCGCCGTCGATATCGAGGTCCAGGCGTACCAGCGGCAGCAGCACTTCGGCGCCGTAGTGGGCGCCGAGCAGGGTGTTCTGGCTGAGGTAGGCGAAGTGCGGCAACAGCGTGGTGCCACGAACCCGTTGCCGACCGGGAACCGAATGCCCGCCGGCGTCGCTGGCGTTGTTCGCCCGAACGTATTGCAGGGGCAGTTCGAAGAGCATGCCGGGACGGCTGACGCCGTCCATGAAGCTGGCGTTGCCGAGCGCCAGCGGCGGCAGCGCGACGGCGTCGGCGCGGGCCTCCAGGCAGAGTGCGGCGGAGAGGGCGCCGAAGGTGGGTAGCAGGGCTGCACGCATGAGGGAGTTTCTCTTTTTTCTGGTTCCGTGGGTTCAGAGCAACCTGATCGGGTAGTCGACCACCACCCGGTATTCGTCGGAGCTGGAGTTGCCGCGGGTGTTGCCGGGGGCGGTGTAGCCTTCGCCGGGGCGGTGGGTGGCCCAGCGCAGGGTCACGCTGAGGCCCTTGGCCGGGCCGGCGGGGAAGGCGTAGCGCAGCGACAGGTCGCGTTCCCAGTGCTGGGCGTTCTTGCCATTGGGGTTGTAGAGGTAGCCGTAGCCCGCGCTGTCCGGGTCGACCCGGGTCAGGTCGGCCTGGCCACGGCCGTAGGCGGCGCCGAACTGCCAGTCCGGGGCGGCGAGGAAGGCCAGGCTGGCCTGGTACTGGATCTTCCACGAGCGCTCGCCGGGGCCGTTGAAGTCGGCGTACTGCATGGCGTTGCTTTCGTAGAGGAAGGTCCGGTCGTTCTGCGCGATGAAGTCGAACGGGGTGTCGCCATCGACCTTTTGCAGGCTGAGGCTCAGCGACTGGCCGCCGCCGGCCAGGGTCAGGCCGACGTTGTAGAGGTCGTTGTCGATCCGGCCGAGCTGGCTGCGGCCCTGGTCGCGGGTCTTGTAGTAATGCAGCCAGGGCGTCAGGGTCAATTGGCTGGAAAGCCGCCACGGCTGGCTGAGGCCGAGGTAGTGCTGGTTCCAGATGTCCTCCAGGCGGCCGCTGTAGAGCGTCGCCTGGCTGCCGCCGGGGGCGCTGTAGCTGGCGCCCAGCCAGGCGATGTGCGGGCTTTCGCGATCGGCGGCGATACCGCCCTTGGTGCCGTTGCCGTAGCCGCTGGTGAGATGACTGTGGCCGCTCTGGTTGCGTAGGCGGGTGGCTTCGACGAAGCCGGCGTCCAGTTCGAACGCGCGGAAATGGTAGTTCTTCAGGGTCACGCCACGGTAGCTCTGCGGCACCATGCGACTGACGCCGCTGGCGATCACCGGGTTCTCCAGCAACTGGTCGCCGATCTTCAGCAGGCTGTCCAGGCCGCGCAGCTTGAGGGCCGCGCCGGCGGCGGAGAAGCTGTCGGCGGGGCGACCGGCGGAGTCCAGCGGCAACACGCCGGCGCCGCCGCTGCCGCCACCGCCGTCCAGGCGCAGGCCGTAGAAGGCGTGCGCATCCAGGCCGATGCCTATCGGCGTGTCGGTATAGCCGGAGCGGAACGACAGCATCAGGCCCTGGGCCCATTCGCGCTGGTCGCGGCGGGACGGGGTGTCGTGGTTGTCGCGGGCGAAATAGTAGTTGCGGAGGAAACCGTTCAGCGTCGAGCCTTCGACGAAGCCCGGCGGCACCTTCATTTCGGCTTTCTGCCGCTGGTTCAGGCCGGTGCTGATGTTGTCGCGATGGCCCAGGGAGTCGTCGGCGAGGGTCGAGCCCGGACCTATGGCAAGGGCAAGGCAGAGCGTAGCCCCGCGCTTCGTGGAGGAATCAGGCATGGGTCCGGTCCGTAGTCGTTGCTGTCCACCAGGCTCCCGCTCGGCAAAAGAAGGGGCGTGCAGCCCCTTCCTTCCCATGGATCACTTGCGCTGCGAATCCAGTTGCTCGTGGTTGTTGACCACGGCCTGGGCCTTGGCGTAGCTCTCGATCAGCAGTTGGTAGTGCGGGAAGACCGCGCTGTAGGCCTCGGCGAACTGCACGGCGTCGTCGCGGTTCCAGGTGCGCTGGATTTCCGAGCAGACCGCGGCGGTGTCCATCGGCACCACGCCGGCCTGGACCACCCGTGCCAGGGTGATTTCCTGGGCCATCTTGGAGTAGGTGCCGGAGGCGTCGATCACCGCGAACACCTGATAGCCGTCGTGTACCGCGGCGATGCTGGGGAAGGCCATGCACACGCTGGTGATGGTGCCGGCGATGATCAGTTGCTTCTTGCCGGTGGCCTTCACCGCGGCGACGAATTCCGGGTTGTCCCAGGCATTGATCTCACCCTTGCGTGCGACGTACTGGGCGTGCGGCGCGGCCTCGTGGATCTCCGGGATCAGCGGGCCGTTGGGGCCCTGCGGTACCGAGGCGGTGGTGATCACCGGGATCTTCGCCAGGGTGGCGACCTTGGCCAGGGTGGTGGCGTTGGCGCGCAGTTCGGTCATCGGCATGTCCTTGACCGTCTGGAACAGGCCGCTCTGGTGGTCGATCAGCAACATGGCGGCGTTGGCCGGATCGATCTTCGGGGTCTGGCCGTTGAAGTTGGCGGGAGCGCTCATTTCCATTTCCTCTTGCAGGGTGGTCGTCCGTGAATTTCGGGCAAAGCCCGGCCGGGCCCGCGCTTCCTGCGCGGGCCATGTCGTAGGGGGGCGGACTTCAGTGGGCGCGGATGAAGCGCCCGTTCTCGAAGTCCTCGATGGCCTGGTCGATTTCCTCGCGGCTGCTCATCACGAAGGGGCCATAGCCAATGATCGGCTCGTCCAGCGGCTCGCCGCTGAGCACCAGCAACTGCACGTCGTTGTTGGCTTCCAGTTCCAGCCGCGGGTCGTCGCGGTCGAGCAGGGCGACCTGGGCTTCGCGAACGATCTCGTCGCCGACCGCGAGGGTGCCGCGCAGGACCACCACGGCGCAGGTATGTCCCTTGGGCAGGTCGAGGGCGAGGTGCTTGCCGGCCTTCAGCTGCACGTCCCAGACCGCCAGCGGCGAGTGGGTCAGCGCCGGCCCCTGGTGGCGGCCGTAGCGTCCGGCGATCACCCGCAGTTCGCCGGCCCTGTCGGGCAGGCCGACGCGGGGAATGTCGGCATCCAGCAGGGTCTGGTAGCGCGGCGGGTTCATCTTGTCGCTGGAGGGCAGGTTGACCCATAGCTGGACCATTTCCAGCGTTCCACCTGTGCTACGGAAGCGTTCCGAGTGGTACTCCTCGTGGAGGATCCCGGAGGCCGCCGTCATCCACTGCACATCCCCCGGCCCGATGCGTCCGCCGGCGCCGGTGGAGTCGTGGTGCTCGACCTCGCCCTGGTAGACGATGGTCACCGTCTCGAAGCCGCGATGAGGATGCTGGCCTACGCCGCGGCGCTGCTGTGCGGGGGGGAAATCAGCAGGCCCGGCGTAGTCCAGCAAGAGGAACGGGCTGATATGCTGGCCCAGTGTGTTGTAGGAAAAGAGCGAACGAACGGGGAATCCGTCGCCCACCCAGTGGCGGTTGGCGTTGCCGTAGATTCCCAGGACCTTTTTCACGTCGGTGCTCCTCGATTGAGTCGATGGAGCGATACGCTAGTTCCCGGGAGTGGGAACCGGTAGTCCGCAAATCAAGTCTCAGAGTCTCGCAGGTGGAACGATGAGTGGTGAGCTGGTGTTCGATCTGAACGCGCTTTTCATCTATGCCAAGGTGGTCGAGCACGGTGGCTTCGCCCCCGCCGGGCGGGTGCTGGGGATTCCCAAGTCGACCATCAGCCGCAAGGTCGCGCAGCTCGAGGCGCGCCTGGGCGTACGCCTGGTGCAGCGCTCGACGCGGCAATTCCAGGTGACCGAGATCGGCCAGGCCTACTACCGTCATTGCGTGGCGATGACGGTGGAAGCGGAGGCTGCCGAGGACGTCATCGAACAGAACCGCTCGGAGCCGTGCGGAATGGTCCGCCTGACCTGCTCGACGCCGCTGCTGCACTTCGAACTGGCGCCGATGCTGGCGCGCTTCATGGCGCAGTATCCGAACGTCGAGCTGTACGTGAAGACCTTCAATCGCCGGGTCGACGTGATCGCCGAAGGCTACGACATCTCGCTGTCGCTGCGTTTCCCGCCGCTGGAGGACAGCGACCTGGTGATGAAGGTGCTGGTACGCAGTCCGCAGGTGCTGGTGGCCAGCCCGGAGCTGCTGGCCCGCTACCGCCCGCCGGAGCTGCCGGCCGACCTGTCGGCGATGCCCTACGTCGGCTGGGAGCGTTCGCGCCTGGACGGCAGCCTGCGGCTGGTCGGCGCGGATGGCAGCAGCGCGGCCCTCAACCTGCGCCCGCAACTGCTCAGCGACGACCTCGGCACCTTGCGCCAGGCGGTGCTGGAGGGCGTCGGGATCGGCGGCCTGCCGCTCTGCGTGGTCAGTCGCGACCTGGCCGAGCGCCGGCTGGTGCGGGTGCTGCCGGAGTGGACGCCGGTGGAAGGCATGGTGGTGGCAATGTTCCCTTCGCGGCGCGGGCTGTTGCCTTCGGTCCGCGCGCTGATCGACTTTCTCGCCGCAGGCTTCGCCGACGCCGCGCAGCGCCAGTACCCGGCGCCGGGCTGAGGCTCAGCGACCGGCGCCCGGGCCGTAGAGTCGGAGCAGTTGCAGGGTCACGCCGTTGGACCAGCCGAAGCCGTCCTGCAGCGGGTACTCGCCACCGCCGCCGCCGCCCTGGTTGCCGCTGATGTCGTATTTCTCCACCAGTTTTCCTTCGCGGTCGTAGACCTGCTGCACCTGGGCGAGGAATCGCCGGCCGATGTCTTCCGCCAGGGCGTCCCGGCCGTAGGCGCGCAGGCCCTGTACGGCGACCCACTGCAAGGGTGCCCAGCCGTTCGGCTCGTCCCATTGCTGGCCGCTGGCACGGGTGGTGGTGGCCAGTCCGCCCGGGCGCAGCAGTTGGGCGGCGACGCTGTCGGCGGTACGACCGGCGCGTTCGGCGGAGGCCAGCCCGGTGAATAGCGGGAAGAGGCTGGCGGCGTTGATCCGCTCGATGGGCCGCCGGCGTTGCCAGTCGTAGTCGGCGTAGTAGCCCGCCGGGTGCCAGAGGTGATCTTCGATGGCCTGTCGTCGCTTCTCCGCGCGGGCGCCGTAGCCTTGCTCGCAGGCCTTCAGCGCGCTGCTGGCGCAGGCCTTGGCGATGGTTCGTTCGAGATGGTAGAGCAGGGCGTTGAGGTCCACCGGGACGATGGCGGTGGTGCGGATGCTGGCCAGCTCGCGGTCGTCGTCCAGCCAGCGGGAGGAGAAGTCCCAGCCGCTTTCCGCGCCGGCCCGCAGGTCGCGATAGACCTCGCCCGCGGGGCGCTGCGGGGCGCGCGCGGCGGTCGCCCGGTCCTCCAGGAAGGACTCCTGGCGCGGTGTGTCACGGTTGTCCCAGTAGCGGTTCAGCAGGCTTCCGTCGGCCAGTTTCACCACGTGCAGGCGCGCCTCGTTGGGGCGCAGCCCGGCGGAGCCTTCCATCCAGTAGGCGTATTCCTTCTGTAGCTGCGGCAGGTAGCGCCGGTAGGCGGCGTCGCCTTCGCGTCTTGCCTGGAGGTCCACCATGTAGGCGAAGAACGGCGGCTGCGAACGGCTCAGGTAGTAGCTGCGGTTACCGTTGGGAATGTGCCCGTAGGTATCGATCAGGTAGGCGAAGTTGTCGAGCATGTCGCGCACCCGCTGGTGCTGCCCGCTCTCCGCAAGGCCGAGCATGGTGAAGTAGGAGTCCCAGTAGTACACCTCGCGGAAGCGTCCGCCGGGGACCACGTAGGGTTTCGGCAGCGGCAGCAGGCTGCTGTGGGCCGGCACCTGCTCGTAGTGGCGGGTCAACGCCGGCCACAGGTCGCTGATGTGGCTGGCGAGATCGGCGCCCGCTTCCGGCGGGGCGGTCTCGACGCTGCCGGACTCCTCGAAGTTGCGGCCGACGAAGGCGCGCAGGTCGAAGCCGGGCCGCTCCCTCTCGCGCAGGTAGTCGGCGCGGATCCGTGCAGGCTCGCGCAGCGGGAGCGCATCGACGAAGTGCTTCTGGTCGCTGAACAGCCGGCTTTCCTGCACCGCCTGGAACAGCTCGGGATAGGCTTCGTCGGGGGCGATCGCGCGTTCGCCGCTGGCGTCCTGCCAACCCCAGGACGCGGGCGGGGTAGGCGCCGGGCCCTGGCTGCAGGCCGCCAGCAGGAGCAGGACCCAGGCTGCGAGCATGGCGCGGGGCAGAGCGGTTCGATCAGGCATCGGCTGTCTCCTCTTCGGCAAACGCCGGGCGCGGATCGGTCGCCGGCGGGGTGTGCCTGGGGCGGCGCGGCAACCCGGCGGGAGGGCCGGGAAGGGCGCTACCCCTGTTTCGGTGAGTCGCGGCGCACGAAGTTCCATCGGAAGGATCGCCAGCGTACCTATCGCTTCCGACAGGTCCTTGCAGATGAACTCCAGCGCTTCGCGCAGGTCCGTCGCAGAAGGGGCGCGAGCCCCCCAGTCGCCGTTTCGCCGTGCCGTTCCCCGCTGCCCGCGCCTTGCGCAGGGCCTCGGCGGTTCGAATCTCCTGCCCGTCCCTTCACGTCGGGAAGCCTGCGTTTCCCGAGAGGAGTGTTTCGCAATGGCCACCGCACTACGCTTCAGACCGCTGGACGCCTTCTACAACGTCCTCAACCCGGTTCCCTTCGGTTTCTTCGTCGCCGCCCTGGTCTTCGACGCCACCTATTTCGCCACGGCGGAGGTGATGTGGGGCAAGAGCGCGGCCTGGCTGATCAGTCTCGGCCTGCTGTTCGCCATCCTGCCCTGCATCGTCGACCTGTGCCGCGTATGGCTGCTGCGGCGCGCGGCGGTCGTCGCGGCGGCCAGGGTTTCCTCCTTGCTGAAGTTCGCCGGCATCGTCCTGGCCATCTTCAATGCCTTCGTGCACAGCCGCGACGCCTATGCGGTGATGCCGGCCGGGCTATGGCTGTCGATCGCGACGGTGCTGCTGCTGGCGCTGGGAGAGGCGCTCCTGGCGGTATCCGCGGAGGAGGTGGCGCATGGCTAGCCTCCACTCGCTGCGCCCCGTCGCGCTTGCCCTCGGCCTGGTCCTGGCCGGCTGCAACCAGGGGTCGCAGAACGATCCGCAGCAGCAGACCGGCGCCAATCCGGCGCTTCCGGAACCGAAGCACTTCCTCCTGCCGCCGATGAAGGTACCGGAAGGCGTGGGCTGGTCGGGAGAGGCCAAGCCGACGGTGGCCCAGGGCCTGAAGATCGAGAAGATCGCCGATGGCCTGCAACACCCTCGCCAGTTGCTGGTCTTGCCCAACGGCGATGTGCTGGTGGTGGAGGCCAACTCGCCCGGCACCGCGCCGGTGACCACGCCGAAGCAACTCATCGCGGGGATGGTCAAGGGGAAGTCCGGCAAGGCCGGCAAGGGCGGCAACCGCATCACCCTGCTGCGCCGCGCCGGCGCCGGAGGCCAGTGGCAGAAGTACGTGTTCCTGGAAGGGCTGGACTCGCCGTTCGGCGTGCAGCGGGTGGGGGATTACCTGTATGTCGCCAATACCGGGAATATCATGCGCTACCGCTACGTGCCGGGTGAAACCCGGGTCGCCGACCCGGGGATGGAGTTCACCGACCTGCCGGACACCATCAACCACCACTGGACCAAGGCGCTGCTCGCCAGTCCCGACGGGCGCAAGCTCTACGTGGGCGTCGGTTCGAACAGCAACATCACCGAGAACGGCGCGGCGATCGAATACCGTCGCGCGGCGATTCTCGAAGTGGACGTCGCCAGCCGCGGCAGCCGCATCTACGCCTCCGGCCTGCGCAACCCGACCGGCCTGCAGTGGGAACCGGTCTCCGGCAAGCTGTGGACCATCGTCAACGAGCGCGACGAGATCGGCAACGACCTGGTCCCGGACTACCTGACCTCGGTACGGGAGGGCGGCTTCTACGGCTGGCCCTACAGCTACTTCGGCCAGCACCTGGATTCGCGGGTGAAGCCGCAGCGTCCCGACCTGGTGGCGAAGGCCATCGTCCCCGACTACGCGCTGGGTTCCCACGTGGCCGCGCTGGGCCTGTTCTTCTACACCGGCAACGAGTTGCCCGAGCGCTATCGCAACGGCGCCTTCGTCAGCGAGCACGGCAGTTGGAACCGCTCGCCGGTCAGCGGCTTCCAGGTGGTCCATGTGCCGTTCGCCGACGGCAAGCCCGCCGGTGCGCCGCAGCCGGTGGTGACCGGGTTCGTCTCCGCGGACGAGAAGCAGTTGTTCGGCGCGCCGGTGGGGTTGGCGCAGGCGGCCGACGGCGCGTTGCTGATCGCCGACGACGTCGGCAACGCGATCTGGCGGGTGAGCGCCGCGGGCGCCGACTAGCGGCCCGCTCGACGGTGTCCGGGCCGGAGCTGGCGGTCCGGGCACGGTGCTGCGGTCCGGCGCAGTAAATCCGTGCGTCCCTCCTGCGTCTCCTGTGCATCCGATCCGCGAATGCCGCCCCTGGCGGCCGGATCGCCGGTTGCCAGTGGAACACCACCACGCCTTGAGGGTTGAAGACATGCACGTCGCCACCAGCGTCATCGAAGACCAGCCGCTCCGCGCCACCCCGGCGGAGGGCGAAACGCTCTACGAGTTCTCCCAGTCGCCCTTGCTGGAACGGCAAAGCCGCCAGGAGTCCAACGCGCGCAGCTATCCGCGGCGGATTCCGCTGGCGCTGAAGAAGGCCAGGGGGCTGCTGGTGGAGGACGTCGAGGGGCGTACCTTCATCGATTGCCTGGCCGGCGCCGGCACCCTGGCGCTGGGGCACAACCATCCAGTGGTGATCGAGGCGATCCGCCAGGTTCTGGCCGACGAGCTGCCGCTGCACACCCTCGACCTGACCACCCCGGTGAAGGACCAGTTCGTCCAGGACCTGTTCGGCCTGCTGCCGCCGGCGCTGGCCGCCGAGGCGAAGATCCAGTTCTGCGGCCCGACCGGCACCGACGCGGTGGAAGCCGCGCTGAAACTGGTACGCACCGCCACCGGGCGCAGCACCATCCTGTCGTTCCAGGGCGGCTACCACGGCATGAGCCAGGGCGCGCTGGGGCTGATGGGCAATCTCGGACCGAAGAAGCCGCTGGGCGCGGTGCTCAGCACGGGCGTGCAGTTCCTGCCGTATCCCTACGATTACCGTTGCCCGTTCGGTCTCGGCGGCGAGGCGGGGGTCAAGGCGAACCTGCACTACCTGGAGAACCTGCTGAACGATCCGGAAGGCGGCGTGCAGTTGCCGGCGGCGGTGATCGTCGAGGTGGTCCAGGGCGAGGGCGGCGTGGTCCCGGCCGATCTCGACTGGCTGCGCGGCTTGCGGCGGATCACCGAGCAGGCCGGGGTGGCGCTGATCGTCGACGAGATCCAGAGCGGCTTCGCCCGTACCGGCAGGATGTTCGCCTTCGAGCACGCCGGCATCGTCCCCGACGTGGTGGTGCTGTCCAAGGCCATCGGCGGCAGCCTGCCGCTGGCGGTGGTGGTCTACCGCGAATGGCTGGACAAATGGCAGCCCGGCGCCCACGCCGGCACCTTCCGCGGCAACCAGATGGCCATGGCCGCCGGCTCGGCGGTGATGCGCTACCTGAAGGAACACGACCTGGCGGCCCACGCGGCGGCCATGGGCGAGCGCCTGGCCGAGCACCTGCGCATCCTCCAGCGCGACTATCCGCAACTGGGCGATATCCGCGGTCGGGGGCTGATGCTCGGGGTCGAGATCGTCGACCCGCAGGGCGAGGCGGATGCCCTCGGTCATCCGCCGACCGACGGCGCCCTGGCCTCGCGGGTCCAGCGCGAGTGCCTGAGGCGCGGCCTGATCCTCGAACTGGGCGGCCGCCACGGCAGCGTGGTGCGCTTCCTGCCGCCGCTGATCATCGGCGCCGAACAGATCGACGAGGTGGCCCGGCGTTTCGCCCGCGCCCTCGGCGCGGCGCTGGCCGGCTAATTTTCCCGCCGGGCTTTTCGTTATCCAACGCAAGGGCCGTGCTGCGCGCGGCCGTTCGATCCCATCAGGAGCAAGCAATGACTTCAGTGTTCGACCGTGACGACATCCAGTTCCAGGTAGTGGTCAACCATGAGGAGCAGTATTCCATCTGGCCGGAATACAAGGAGATTCCCCAGGGCTGGCGGGCGGCCGGCAAGAGCGGCCTGAAGAAGGACTGCCTGGCCTACATCGAGGAAGTCTGGACCGACATGCGCCCGCTGAGCCTGCGCCAGCACATGGACAAGGCGGCCGGCTGAGTGGGCGGTACGCCCGTACGGCTGTTCTGCCTGCCGTATTCCGGCGCCAGCGCCATGACCTACAGCCGCTGGCGGCGCAAGCTGCCGGCCTGGCTGGCGGTGCGTCCGGTGGAGTTGCCGGGGCGCGGGGCGCGGATGGCCGAGCCGTTGCAGACCGACCTGGCGAGCCTGGCGCAGCAACTGGCGCGCGAGCTGCACGACGAGGTCCGCCAGGGCCCCTACGCGATGCTCGGGCACAGCCTCGGCGCCTTGCTCGCCTGCGAGGTGCTGTATGCCTTGCGCGAACTGGGTTGCCCGACGCCGCTGGGGTTCTTCGCCTGCGGCACCGCGGCGCCGTCGCGACGCGCCGAGTATGACCGCGGTTTCGCCGAACCGAAGAGCGACGCCGAGCTGATCGCCGACCTGCGCGACCTGCAAGGTACGCCGGAAGAGGTGCTGGGCAACCGCGAGCTGATGAGCCTGACCCTGCCGATCCTGCGCGCCGATTTCCTGCTCTGCGGCAGCTATCGTCACCAGCGGCGCCCGCCGCTGGCCTGTCCGATCCGAACGCTTGGCGGCAGGGAGGACAAGGCCAGCGAGGAACAGTTGCTGGCCTGGGCCGAGGAAACCCGCAGCGGTTTCGGACTGGAGCTGTTCGACGGCGGGCACTTCTTCATCCATCAGCGCGAGGCCGAGGTGCTGGCGGTCGTCGAGCGCCAGGTCGAGGCCTGGCGCGCGGGGCAGGGCGCCGCGGCGTTGGTGGTGGAGTCGGCGGCGATCTGCTGATGCCCGCGAGGGCGCCATAGGCCCTGCGGCGGGTCCGATGTCGACGAAAAAAAGGCCGGGGAGCAGCGCTCCCCGGCCTTTTTCGTTACGAGGCGCGGCTCAGCCTTTACCGGCCAGCAGCCCTTCGACTATCGCTTTCATGTCGCTTTCCAGGCCGGCCACCGGGTCCGCCGCCTCGGTGTCCACCACTACCAGGCGTGCGCCGCTGGCGGCGATGGCATCGGCGAGGGGCTTGGGTGGCTGGCGATGGTGCAGGACAAGGGCGATGTCCTCGCTCTTCAGCTCCTCGGCGAAAGCCTGGATATTGGTCTCGGTCCAGCCGTCGTCGGCCTGGATCTCCACGTCCAGCGGGTCCAGGTTGAGCCCGGCGAGCAGGTAGCCGAGGCGTTCGGAGAGGCTGATCACGCTGAGGTTGTCGGCCTTCGCCAGGCGAGTCTCGTTGCTGGCGGTCGCTTCCAGCAATTGCTTCTTCAGCGTCGCCAGGTTGGCCTGGATGGTCGCTGCGGCGCCGGGCGCCAGGCGTTCCAGGTCGCTGGCGAGGACATCGGCCATGCGCCCCAGGTTGGTCGGGTTGAGCCAGGGGTAGGCATGCAGGTCGCTGCCGGGGCGCAGGGCGATGCCGGGCAGGGCGCCGTCCACCGGACGCGCGGCGTCGATCTCGACGATACGGATATTGCTACGGCGGGCCAGCGGGTAGAGCGGGTCGTCGCTCCAGATCGAGCGCAGGTCGATCACCGCGTCGGCCTGCCCGGCGGCCTTGGCCAGGCCGCCGGCGCCGCGCCCGGCGAAGAACGAGGCCTGGCGGCTGGCCGGCAGGTTGGCCGGGGCGACCCGTTGCAGCTTGACCTCGGTGTCCCGCAGCAGGCGTTCGGCGAGGGCGTGGGTGACCGGCAGGCTGGCCAGTACCGTGACTGGCGCGGACTGGGCCGCGGCCGGCGTCGCGGCGAGGGCCGGGAGCGGGCCGGCGAGTCCGGCGCAAGCCAGGGCCAGGGCGAGGCAATGGGGTTTCAGGTTCATCCGGGGGTTCCTTTCAGGTGCGGCAGGCAGCCGCGAGCGATGGCGGCGAGGCCGAAGGCCAGGCCGGCGACCAGGATGATCGCGGCGCCGGAGGGAATCGGCAGGTCGAACATGATCGGCAACAGGATACCGGCCAGCGTGCTGACGGTGGCGATCAGCACCGCCAGCCAGAAGAACCCTTTCAGCGACTGGCTGACCAGGCGCGCCGCCGCCGCCGGGATCACCAGCAGGGCTCCGACCAGGATCGCGCCGATCACTTTCACCGCGGCGACGGTGACCAGGGTCACCAGGGCCACGAACAGGTAGTCCAGGCTCTTCACCGCGACCCCGCGCACCGCCGCCAGTTGCGGGTTGAAGCTGGCCAGCATGATGCGGTTGTACAGCGGCAGGGCCAGGCACGGCACCAGCACGGCGACCGCCGCCAGCACCGCGAGGTCATGGCCGTTCACGGTCAGCACCGAGCCGAACAGCACGTTCTCGAGGATATGCACGTTGATCTTGCCCGCCAGCACCAGCAGCAGGCTGGCGCCGAGCGCCAGGGACACCGAGAGGAACACCCCGATCAGGGTGTCCGGGGCCAGGCCGGTGCGGTTGCGCAGGTAGTTGAGCAGGACGCCGAACAGCAGGCAGTAGCCGAACAGGCTGCCGTAGGGCCCGGTGTAGGGCTCGCCGAGGAGGATGCCGATGGCCACGCCGGTGAGCGCGGCGTGGCCGACCGCCTCGGAGAAGAAGGCGAAGCGCTTGACCACCACCAGGGTGCCGAGGCCGCCGAGCACCGGGCCGATCAGCAGGCCGGCGAGGAGCGCGTTGACGACGAAGCCGTAGGCCAGGGTCTCCGGCAGGTAGCCGGTGGCGGCCCAGGCCTGGACGGCCTGGCGCAGTTGTTCGTAGGCGTCGTTCATCGGCTGGCCTCCGCGTTCTTCCGGGGCTGGGTGGAGAACAGCGTGAGCAGGCGTTCCGGGGTCAGGCTGCTGGCCGCCGGACCGTCGAACAGCAGGTGGCGGTTGAGACCGCTGACCCGGTCGGCGAGGCGGCCGACGGCCTCCAGGTCGTGCTCGATCCAGAGCACGGTGACGCCGGCCTGGCGCCAGTCCAGCAGCAGCCGCTCGAAGACCTGGATGCCGCCCTCGTCGAGGGCCGACATCGGTTCGTCCAGCACCAGCAGTTGCGGCGGCGGTACCAGGCCCTGGGCCAGCAGCACGCGCTGGCGCTCGCCGCCGGAGAGGGCGCCCATGCGCCGACCGCGCTTGGCCAGCATGCCGACCCGTTCCAGGGCCGCGTCGATCGCCGGGCGCCGGCTGCGCGACAGGCCGAGGAAGGCCGGACGGCGCTGGCACATGGCGGCCATGAAATCGTCGACGGTGAGCGGCAGGCCGCGGTCGAACTCCAGCGCCTGCGGCACGTAGCCGATGCAGCCGGGCGCGCCGGACCACTCCAGGCGCAGCTCGCCGCGATGCGGCATCTGCCCGAGCAGGGTCTTGACCAGCGAACTCTTGCCGCCGCCGTTCGGCCCGACCAGCGCGTGCACGCTGCCGGCCTCGACGCGCAGGCGCACGCCATCGAGGATGCGGCTGCCGCCGAGGCTCAGGTCGATCCCGGCGAACTCGATGGCCGGCCCGCAAGGCGTGGCGCAAAGCCGTTCGGCCACGGTCATGCGCCGGACTCCTGGATGGCGCGGACCACGGTGTCGAGGTTGCGCGCCATTTCTTCCTCGTACTTGCCGGCGCTGTAGTCGCCATAGGAAATATGCGACAGCGAATAGAGCTTCACCCCGGACTCGCGCTGGATGGTCTCGACGTAGGTGGAGGGGAAGTCGATCTCGGAGAAGATCACCTTCACGTCCAGCGCCTTGAGCTGGTCGATGGTCTTCTTCAACTGGCTCGGACTCGGCTCGATGCCGTGGGCCGGCTCGACCACGGCGGTGACTTCCAGGCCGAATTCGCGCAGCAGGTAGTCGTAGGCGCCGTGGATGGTGGCGACGCGGAAGTCGGCGGCCGGGGCCTTGTTCAGCCGCGCCAGGGCGTCGGCGCGCAGGGCCCGCAGGCGCTTGGCGTAGGCCCGGGCGTTGCGGGTGTAGGCCTTGGCGTTGGCCGGGTCGAGCTTGCCCAGTTCGCGGGCGATGGTGTTGACCTGGGTGATCGAGGCGCTGATGGACAGGAAGGTGTGCGGGTTGACCACCTTGCCGGCGCCGCGCGCGGCCATGCCGGTGGCGGCCAGCAGCGGCACCTTGGCGTTCGCCTCGATCACCGGGATGCCGGGCTTTTCGCTGGAGGCGATCATGCGCTCGGCGAAATCGTCGTGGCCGACGCCGTTGAGCACCACCACGTCGAGCGTGCCGATGCGCTTGATGTCCTCGGCGCGCGGCTCGTAGGCATGCGGGTTGAAACCGGCGGGGATCAGCGGCACCACCTCGGCCTTGTCGCCGACGATGTTGCTCACGTAGCTGTAGTAGGGATGCAGGGTGATGCCGATGCGCAGGCGCTTGCCGTCTTCGGCCTGGGCCGGCGGGGCGAGCAGGGCCAGCAGCAGGGCGGCCAGCAGGGCGCGGCCCGGGAGGAGGGCGGCGAGGCCGCGCGGACGGGATGAGCGACGGGAGAACAGCATGGAAAAACGCCTTCTGTGGAGTCGATGTGCGATCAATGGCGGTGCTGACGGGTCACGCCGGCGTCGAAGCGGCTGACCACCTGGCGCCAGCCGGCGTCGGCCAGGGCGCGGGCGTCGCCCGGTACGGCGCCGGCAGCGGCCGCGGCGGGCTTCAGCCAGACTTCGGCGGGGCCGAGCAGCAGGAGGAACGAGCCGGCCACCTCGGGCTTGCCGCTGACGCCCAGGTAGCTCGGACGCCCGGCGGTTTCGCCGTGGCTCCAGCGGTGCTCGCCGCGGCTGCTCGCGGCGACGTCGGCGACGAAGGGCGGGAAGCCCTCGGCGGCCAGTTCGTCGACGGAGGGCGCGGCTTCGCCGTCGTCCAGGCGCGCCTGGATGTCTTCGGCGGCGACCTGCAGGTCGGCATAGATGCCCTGTTCGGCGGCATTCAGGTCGAGCCGGGCGTCCACCTGGTGGGCGTCCAGGGCTTGCGCTTCATGGGACTGCTGGCGCAGCCCGACCACCGTGGCGGCGAGGGCCAGGATCAGCACGCTGCCGAGCAGTACGTAGAGGGTCTCGTGGCCGGCGCCGGCCGGGCGGACGGTTTCGACGCTCATGGCGCGGCGATGTCGGCGTGGTCGATTTCCACCACGTGGCCGGGGCCGGCGTCGAACAGCACGTAGAACTCGCCGTCGGGACGCTTGAAGGTCAGGGTCGAGTCGGCGCCGAGCTTGCCGGGAACCAGGATCTGCTCGTCGTAGCCGATCACGTCGAGGGTTACGCCGGGGGCGCCGCTGCCGTCGGAGAAGCCGCCCTTGCAGCGGATCTCGCCGGCCTGCACTTCCTCGCATTCGCAGATCGGGTTGTGCGCCAGGGCCGCGCCGCTCAGGCCGAGCAACAGGGCGGCCAGGGGCAGGCGCCAGGGGCGGGTGTGGATGCTCATTGCTTACCTCGTTTGTTCAGCCAGGCCACGGTGGCGGGGGATGCCTCGGCCAGGGGAATGGAAGCCTGGTGCATGGAGCCGTCCCAACCTTCCATGGTGATCCACAGCTCGGCATCGGGCCGGGTGCGCGGCGGGATCGGCACGCTGGTGCCCATGCGGTAGGGGCTGCCGAAGAAGATCACCCCGGCGGCACGCAGGCTGCGCGGCTTGCCGATGCGCAGGTAGGTCGCCTTGACCTGGGGAATGCAGGCCTGGCAGAGGGCGGCATTGAAGTCCTTCATGAAGCCGGCGGGGCCTTCGTCGTGCGGCGGTTCGATACGCCATTCGGCGAGCTTGAGACTCCAGGGGCCTACCTGGACTTCGCCGATCTCGCGTTCACCCAGTCCGCTGCTGCCAGAGAACAACGCCATGTCGGCGAAATAACGCGGCATGAAACCGAGCGGGATCAGGATCAGCAGAACGTTCAGGTGGAAACGCCAGCGCAGCCAGAACTGGCGCAGCGGCGAAACGGGCTGGGCAACGGCGGCCTTGCTCATGGCTGTCCCTCCGCGGTCTGGTTGGCCATTACCGGCGCCGGCTTGGCCGGTTTCGGCTGGCGCGCCGGGCGCTTGCCGCGCTTGACCAGCGCGGCGGTGGCCTGTGCGGTGCGCTTGCTCCAGATCAGCAGGCCGCTGAGCACCATCATGCTCAGCAGCAGGCCGAAGACGAACCAGATCAGCTTGACCCAGATACCGCCGAAATCGCCGGTGTGCAGGGGACGCATGGATTCGGTGACGAACTGCAGGGGGGTACGGTCGCTGAGCAGGCGGGTGGTTTCGATCTTGCCGGTATAAGGGTTCAGCGCGGCCGACTGGAACATGAGCGGATACCAGCCGCGTCCGGCCACGAACATCGGGCTGTAGGCGTTGCCGGGCAGGAACACCGCGCTGGCCTCCAGGCTGGGGATACGCCCGGTGACGAGCCGCACCGCCTCGTCCAGCTCGATGTATGGAACCTTCTGACCGGGTGCGGCGCGGGGCACGTCGGCGCGTGCGATGACCGGAGGGATGCCGTCGTTGGTCAGGGTGACGTGGTTGTCGGCAAGGATGGCCTGGATCAGGAACCAGGTGCCGGTGATGGAAATCAGGGCGATGAACCAGATCGACCAGATGCCGCTCAGGCGATGGAAGTCGCCCCAGAAGATCCGGGCGCCCTGGTTGATGCGTAATCTGGGTTTGAGAAAGCCCTTCCAGAATCGTTTATAGACCACCAGCCCGGTGATGAGCGATGCCAGCATGGGGAGGCCGAGCAGCGAGACCATGTACCAGCCCCAGCTGTAGCCGTTGTTGAACGGAACCAGCCACCATCCGTGCAGGGCACGGGTGAACTGACGAAAGTCGAAGGAGGGGCTTTCGCCCTGGATGGCGCCGGTGTAGGGGTTGATGTACAGGGTCGCCTCGCTGCCGCCGGGATAGCTGACCTCGGCAGTAAGGGCGAAATGCTCTTCGTCGGGGCGCTGGATGGATTCGACCAGGAGGTCCGGTTGGGCTTCGTTGATCGCCTTCAGGACCTGGCTGAAGCTGAGCGGCTCGGCATCTTCGTAGGGCTTGCTGGCCCGGACGTCAGGGTTGGCCAGCCAGACGATCTCCTGGCTGACCACCGCCAGGGTGCCGGTGACGCAGACGATCAGGACGAAGAACCAGATGGGCAGGGCCAGCCAGCTGTGGACGAGGAACCAGAGTCTGGAGCGGGACTTTTTCGACATGAGGCTAACGGTAGGTTAGGGGTCGTGGGCACCGACCATGGGTTGCGGGGACTGGATGCGCCCCGTTCATCCATATAGGACGAATGAGGCCGGTAGAACCTGAAGGGGAAGATGAAAGCAAATGTTTCGCAGTTGCTTTCAGCCTGGTGCCGGCGGCTTGTCCGAGGGCTTCCGTAAACGCCTGATGGCTATGCAAAAAAACCGATCGGCCAAGGTGCGACCGGAAGTCGCTGTCCGGTTAATTTTCACGATGTGTCGTCCGTTTCACATGAATGACCGAGCCCCGCGCTCGTTGCCCATGTGCACGGAAGAAGACCGATGAACGCAGAAGATTCCCTCAAGCTCGCCCGCCGCTTTATCGAACTACCCGTTGAGAAGCGTCGGGTCTTCCTCGAAACCCTGCGAGGGGAGGGAATCGATTTCTCGCTGTTCCCGATTCCGGCCGGCGTGTCTTCGGCCGAGCGCGACCGCCTGTCCTACGCCCAGCAGCGCATGTGGTTCCTCTGGCACCTGGAGCCACAGAGTGGCGCCTACAACCTGCCCAGCGCGGTGCGCCTGAACGGGCCGCTGGACCGCCAGGCGCTGGAGCGCGCCTTCGCCAGCCTGGTGCAGCGTCACGAAACCCTGCGCACGGTGTTCCCGCGCGGCGCCGACGACAGCCTGGCGCAGGCGCCCCTGCAACGCCCGCTGGAGGTTGCCTTCGAGGATTGCAGCGGCCTGCCCGAGGCCGAGCAGGAAGCCCGCCTGCGCGAGGAGGCGCAGCGCGAGTCGTTGCAGCCGTTCGACCTGTGCGAGGGGCCGTTGCTGCGGGTCCGCCTGATCCGCCTGGGCGAGGAGCGGCATGTGCTGCTGTTGACCCTGCATCACATCGTGTCCGACGGCTGGTCGATGAACGTGCTGATCGAAGAATTCAGTCGTTTCTACAGTGCCTATGCGACTGGCGCGGAGCCCGGCCTGCCGGCCTTGCCGATCCAGTACGCCGATTACGCCCTGTGGCAGCGCAGCTGGCTGGAGGCCGGCGAGCAGGAGCGCCAGCTGGAGTACTGGCGCGGCAAGCTCGGCGAGCGGCATCCGGTCCTGGAGTTGCCGACCGACCACCCGCGTCCGGTGGTTCCCAGCTACCGTGGCAGCCGTTACGAGTTCAGCATCGAGCCGGCCCTGGCCGAGGCCCTGCGCGGCACCGCCCGACGCCAGGGGCTGACCCTGTTCATGCTGTTGCTCGGCGGCTTCAATATCCTCCTGCAACGCTATAGCGGGCAGACCGACCTACGGGTCGGCGTCCCCATCGCCAACCGCAACCGCGCCGAGGTGGAAGGGCTGATCGGCCTGTTCGTCAACACCCAGGTGCTGCGCTCGGTATTCGACGGCCGCACGTCGGTGGCGACCCTGCTGGCCGGGCTCAAGGACACCGTGCTTGGCGCCCAGGCCCATCAGGATCTGCCGTTCGAGCGCCTGGTCGAGGCGTTCAAGGTCGAGCGCAGCCTGAGCCACAGCCCGCTGTTCCAGGTGATGTACAACCACCAGCCGTTGGTGGCCGACATCGAGGCGCTGGACAGCGTGGCCGGCCTGAGCTTCGGCCAGCTCGACTGGAAGAGCCGTACCACCCAGTTCGACCTGAGCCTGGATACCTACGAGAAGGGCGGCCGCCTGTACGCCGCGCTGACCTACGCGACCGACCTGTTCGAGGCGC
>NZ_KV812729.1:321299-389165 GCF_001813485.1 Pseudomonas sp. HMSC067G02 | reverse complement strand
GGAGATAGAAACTGGCGTCAACACTTATTTGAAAGAATTATTCAGCTTTCAGCGTGATGCGCGCGAAAGCCTTCTTCCCTGCCTGGAACACACGGGTCTCACCCAGCGCCAGCATGAAGGTGCGGTCGACGACCTGCCCATCCACCTTGACGCTGCCGGCACCCAGGAGATCGCGAGCCGCCGCCGCATTCTTCACCAACCCCGCCTTATTAAGGACAGAGGCAACGGGCATATCCTCGGGGGACGACAGCTCGATCTCCGGCAGATCTTCCGGCAGCTCGCCCTCCTTCAAGCGATTGCCGGCCGACTTGTGTGCGCTCGCCGCCGCCTCCTCGCCATGGAAGCGGGCGACGATCTCCTCGGCCAGCTTGATCTTGATGTCGCGCGGGTTGGCGCCCGCCTCGACATCCTTGCGGAAGCTATCGATCTCATCCAGGGAACGGAAGCTGAGCAGTTCGAAGTAACGCCACATCAGCGTGTCAGGAATGGAGACCAGCTTGCTGTACATGACACCCGGCGCTTCCTGGATACCAATATAGTTGCCCAGCGACTTGGACATCTTCTTCACGCCATCCAGCCCTTCCAGCAACGGCATGGTCAGGATCACCTGGGCCTCCTGACCATAGGCACGCTGCAGCTCGCGCCCCATCAGCAGGTTGAACTTCTGGTCGGTGCCACCCAACTCGACGTCCGCCTTCAGCGCGACGGAGTCATAGCCCTGGACCAGCGGATAGAGGAACTCATGGATAGCGATGGGCTGATTGCTGGCATAGCGCTTGCTAAAGTCATCGCGCTCCAGCATGCGCGCAACGGTGTACTGAGAGGCAAGACGAATGAAGTCAGCCGGGGTCAGCTGGTCCATCCAGGTGGAATTGAAGGCTACTTCGGTCTTGGCCGGGTCGAGGATCTTGAAGACCTGGGACTTGTACGTCTCCGCATTCTCCAGAACCTGCTCGCGCGTCAAGGGAGGACGGGTAACACTTTTCCCACTGGGGTCACCGATCATCCCAGTGAAGTCGCCGATGAGGAAGATCACCTGATGTCCCAGGTCCTGGAACTGGCGCAGCTTATTAATAAGCACGGTATGGCCAAGATGCAGATCGGGAGCGGTCGGGTCGAAGCCGGCCTTGATCCGCAAGGACTGGCCACGCTTCAGCTTGGCCAACAGTTCCGCCTCTACCAGGATCTCGTCTGCACCGCGCTGGATCAGCGCCAGCTGCTCTTCAACCGACTTCATTTACAGGTTCTGCCCAATTGCCAAAATCGAAAGGGAACCAACCATACAAGATCGCAGACTAAAAACAAATTTTGCCGACCGTCAGGGGGACGGAGCCAGGCCAGACGCGACTTTTGGCTTGATTCAAGGAGATTTTGGTTATATTTTAGGCAGTTATTTATTCACAATCCAAAAACACCAATCACGCCATGACGCAATCCGATCAGAAAGCGCCGCCGTATTACCCGAAAAGCCACTTGTTGGCCGCCAGCGGTGTTGCAGCGCTCCTCAGTTTGGCACTACTGGTGTTCCCCTCGAGCGAAGTCGAGGCCAAGAGGACCACGCTCAATCTGGAGCTTGAAAGCAACACCGATCGCCTCCCTCAGGAGAAAGACGACCTCCTGCCGCAATCGGTCACCAATTCCAGCGACGAAGGCACGCCTTTCGCTCAGGTAGAAGGCGCCTCCGACGACAACACCGCCGAGCAAGACTCGGACAAGCCGGGCGCATCTGTAGCCGATGCCGACACCAAGCCCGTCGATCCCGAGTGGAAGACCATCACCGTCGCCAGTGGCGATACGCTGTCGACCGTATTCACCAAGGCAGGCCTTTCCACCTCGGCCATGCACGACATGCTGACCAGCAGCAAGGATGCCAAGCGCTTCACCCATCTGAAGGTCGGCCAGGAGATCAAGCTCAAGCTCGACCCCAAAGGAGAGCTGCAGGCGCTGCGAGTCAAGC
This sequence comes from Pseudomonas sp. HMSC067G02, assembly GCF_001813485.1. Classification (NCBI taxonomy): domain Bacteria; kingdom Pseudomonadati; phylum Pseudomonadota; class Gammaproteobacteria; order Pseudomonadales; family Pseudomonadaceae; genus Pseudomonas; species Pseudomonas sp. HMSC067G02. The sequence continues at coordinate 387,208 of NZ_KV812729.1, read as the reverse complement.
AGAGCGAACTCGAGACCATCGGCCTGGACAAGACCGACAAGGGCTACTCCTTCAAACGCGAGAAGGCCCAGATCGACCTGCATACCGCCTATGCCCATGGCCGCATCACCAGCTCGCTGTTCGTTGCCGGTCGTAACGCCGGCCTGCCCTATAACCTGGTCACGTCGCTGTCGAACATCTTCGGCTACGACATCGACTTCGCCCTCGATCTGCGTGAAGGCGACGAGTTCGACGTGATCTACGAACAGCACAAGGTCAACGGCAAGCAAGTGGCGACCGGCAATATCCTCGCCGCCCGCTTCGTCAACCGTGGCAAGACCTACACCGCCGTGCGCTATACCAACAAGCAGGGCAATACCAGCTACTACCGCGCCGACGGCTCCAGCATGCGCAAGGCATTCATCCGTACGCCGGTGGATTTCGCCCGCATCAGCTCGCGCTTCTCCCTGGGCCGCCGCCACCCGATCCTGAACAAGATCCGCGCGCACAAGGGCGTCGACTACGCTGCCCCCATCGGCACACCGATCAAGGCCACCGGAGACGGCAAGATCCTCGAAGCCGGACGCAAGGGGGGCTACGGCAACGCCGTGGTGATCCAGCACGGCCAGCGCTATCGGACCATCTACGGACACATGAGCCGCTTCGCCAAGGGTATCCGCGCCGGTACCAGCGTGAAGCAGGGCCAGATCATCGGTTACGTGGGCATGACGGGCCTGGCCACCGGCCCACACCTGCACTACGAATTCCAGATCAATGGCCGTCACGTCGATCCGCTGAGTGCCAAGCTGCCCATGGCGGACCCGCTCGGTGGCGCAGATCGCAAGCGCTTCATGGCGCAGACCCAGCCGATGATCGCGCGCATGGATCAGGAGAAGAAAACCCTCCTGGCCCTGAACAAGCAGCGCTGATCGTGCCGCGCTACCTGGGGTTGATGTCCGGAACCAGCCTGGACGGCATGGACATCGTCCTGATCGAGCAAGGTGATCGCACCACCTTGCTCGCTTCCCATTACCTACCCATGCCGGCCGGGCTGCGCGAAGACATCCTCGCCCTGTGCGTCCCCGGTCCCGATGAAATCGCCCGCGCCGCCGAAGTCGAGCAACGCTGGGTCGCCCTTGCAGCACAGGGCGTGCGCGAACTGCTGCTCCAGCAGCAGATGAGCCCCGACGAAGTCCGTGCCATCGGCAGTCACGGTCAAACCATCCGACATGAACCCGCTCGCCACTTCACGGTGCAGATCGGCAACCCCGCCCTGCTGGCGGAGCTGACCGGCATCGATGTCGTCGCCGACTTCCGCCGCCGCGACGTCGCAGCCGGCGGCCAGGGCGCCCCGCTGGTACCGGCCTTCCATCAGGCGCTGTTTGGCGATGATGACGCCTCCAGGGCGGTCCTGAACATCGGTGGCTTCAGCAACGTTTCGCTGCTCAGCCCCGGAAAGCCGGTACGCGGCTTCGACTGCGGCCCGGGCAACGTGCTGATGGACGCCTGGATTCATCACCAACGCGGCGAACATTTCGACCGGGACGGTGCGTGGGCCGCCAGCGGCCAGATGAACCACGCACTGCTGGCAAGCCTGCTGGCGGATGAGTTCTTCGCCGCGCGTGGCCCCAAGAGCACCGGGCGCGAGCGCTTCAACCTGTCCTGGCTGCAGGAGCACCTGGCTCGTCACCCTGCCTTGCCGGCAGCGGATATCCAGGCAACCCTGCTGGAACTGAGCGCGCGCAGCATCAGCGAATCGCTGCTGGACGCCCAGCCGGACTGCGAAGAGGTGCTGGTATGCGGCGGCGGCGCCTTCAATACGGCGCTGATGAAGCGCCTGGCCCTGCTGATGCCCGAAGCTCGGGTCGCCAGTACCGACGAATACGGCATTCCCCCTGCCTGGATGGAGGGCATGGCATTCGCCTGGCTAGCCCATCGGTTTCTCGAGCGCCTGCCCGGCAACTGCCCTGATGTGACCGGTGCGCTCGGTCCCAGAACTCTGGGCGCGCTGTATCCCGCCTGAAACGAAAACGCCGCGCATATAAGCGCGGCGTTTTCGTAGCGGCCCCATCGACGTCAGATCGAGAACGACTGTCCGCAACCGCAAGTCGTGGCGGCGTTCGGGTTCTTGATGACGAACCTCGAACCTTCCAGGCCTTCCTGGTAGTCGACTTCCGAGCCCGCCAGGTACTGGAAGCTCATCGGGTCCACCACCAGGCCCACGCCATCGCGCTCGATCACGGTATCGTCATCGGCGATATCTTCGTCGAAGGTGAAGCCATACTGGAAGCCCGAGCAACCGCCGCCGGTGACGAATACACGCAGTTTCAGGCGAGGATTGCCCTCTTCGTCAATCAACGTCTTCACCTTGTTGGCTGCGCCTGGGGTAAAGAGCAGGGGCGTAGGGGTGAAGGTCTCGATGCTCATGTTTCCGAATCTCCCGGCTTGAGGCCGTGCGTTACAACATTACGCCCATTATCCTCTTGTCCCAGAAAAATGGTCAACTAATCCACAGTTTCCACGCTGGCAGGCAGTTCCAGCGGGCGCGGACTGGCCTCGGTCATCGGGCACAGGCGGCCCTCGATCTGGGCCCCCATGGCGGTTTCGATCAGCCCATAGTGAAGATTGCCCTTCACCCGGGCCTGGGCCCCCAGCTCCAGGCGTTCGATGGCATGGATGTCGCCATCCACCTGACCGTCGATGATCACATGGGGGGCCCGGATTTCGCCATCGACTCGACCGCCGGCGCTGACCCGCACCAGCCCTTCGTGCGCCTGCAACGCTCCGCGGACGGTGCCGTCGATCTGCACCGCGCCCTTGAGGTTCATGTCACCGACCAGTTCGGCGCCGCTGGCGATCAGGCTGGTCTGCCCGGTGAAACGCTGGACGTCGGCCCGGCCTTTGTTCTTGCTCCACATAATGCTCACTCACTGCTTCGGCCAATCGAAACGGCGCTGTAGCGGTTTGGACTGGCCATTTAGCTCCGCACGTACGTCGATCAGCTTCGGGATGAAGTTCTTCGGCAGCTCCAGCTCGGCGAAACGCCCCCCTTCTGGGATCGACTGGAAATGCCGGAGGGAAATCGACAGCCCTGTCTTGCCCAGTTCCGGCGAGAGCTGTTCGAGGTCGTAGGTAGCGTCCTTGCGCGCCAGCTTGCCGCTGATGCGGACTTTCAGCCGCCCATCCAGCTTGCGGTCGTCCCTGCCCAGGCGGCTGAGCATCACCTTATAGCGGAAGCGCTGCGGGTCGTCCGTGCCCTGCACCTCAAAGGCACGGATTTCCAGCGCATCCGCCTTGCTGGCCGGCGCGACTACCCCCTTGTAGAACGCGATGTCCTGTTGCTGCTTGAACACCTGGTCCTCAAGCAGCTTGATGGTCTGCCGGCTCTGTTCGGTGGCCTGCTGGCTGAGGCGTTCTCCGCTGCGCAACACCTCGATTTCGGTACGCAGGCGCTCCAGCTCGGCCTTCTGCTCGCCGATCAGGGTTTCCTGGCGTTGCGCATCGGCCTCGCTGCGAGCGGCGTCCGCCCCGGTCGACCAGCGACCGCCGAGAAACGCCAGCGGAACCGCCAGCAGCAGCGCACCCACCCCGAGGCGGACCAGCCAGGCCCGCCGTGGATCACGGAACTGGAGTTCCCAGCCGGACATCAGGGGAGCAGGGCCGCATGCGAGAGGCCCAGGCGCTCGTCCAGCCCGAACAGGATGTTCATGTTCTGGAGCGCCTGACCCGAGGCGCCCTTGACCAGGTTGTCGATCACCGACAGCACCACCACCAGGTCGCCGCCCTGGGGGCGATGCACGGCGATTCGGCAGACATTGGCGCCACGCACGCTGCGGGTCTCCGGATGGCTGCCGGCCGGCATCACGTCGACGAAGGGTTCGTCGGCGTAGCGCTTCTCGAACAGCGCCTGGAGGTCGACCGAGCGATCCGCGACATGGGCATAGAGGGTTGCATGGATACCGCGGATCATTGGCGTCAGGTGCGGTACGAACGTCAGCCCGACGTCGCCGCCGGAGGCCCGACGCAGGCCCTGGCTGATTTCCGGGAGATGCCGATGCCCCTTGACCGCGTAGGCCATCATGCTTTCGCCCGCCTCGCAGAACAGCGAGCCAACCTTGGCGCCCCGACCGGCGCCGCTGACCCCGGACTTGCAATCGGCGATCAGCCGCGAGGCGTCGGCCAGGCCGGCCTCCAGCAGCGGGATCAGGCCCAGTTGGGTCGCGGTCGGGTAGCAACCCGGCACGGCGATCAGGCGGGCCTGGCGGATCTTCTCGCGGTTCACTTCCGGCAGGCCGTAGACAGCCTCGTCGAGCAGCGCCGGAGCGCCATGCGGCTGGCCGTACCAGCGCGCCCACTCCTCGGCGTCCGCCAGGCGGAAGTCAGCGGACAGATCGATGACCCGGGTCCCGGCGTCCAGCAGTTCGCCAGCCAGCGCGTGCGCCACGCCGTGCGGCGTGGCGAAGAACACCACGTCGCAGGCGCCGAGGCGCTGCACGTCCGGCACGCTGAACTGCAGGTCGTCATAATGACCTCGCAGGTTCGGGTACATGTCGGCGACCTTCACCCCCGCCTCGGAACGCGAAGTGATCACTTCCACCCGGGCCTGCGGATGCTGCGCCAGCAGGCGCAGCAGTTCCACGCCCGTATAACCCGTACCGCCAACGATGCCGACCTTGATCATCTGTCCATCACTCCGCGCGCTGAGGCAAGCTAGCCAAAAGAGGCCAATGATAAGAGCCGAGCGCCGGCATGAACAGCGCTGGGCGTCCGGCTTTGCGACCGGTTCGGCCCTTCGGTCGGCAGTCTAGCCCGCGGGGTCGTCGGGCAGAAATTGCTGCGAGGCCCTATCCGAATGTTCCTACCTGTTATGCGGCCATATCTGCCGGCAAATCAGACAGCGGCAAGCCGCCAGGGTGACGCGTTCCAGCCATCCCTCTACTATCGGGGCACCGTGATCAAGAGGATGTCCTGATGTACCTGTGGCTCAAAGCCTTCCATATCATCGCCGTAGTCTGCTGGTTCGCCGGCCTGTTCTACCTGCCGCGCCTGTTCGTCTACCACGCCATGAGCGAGGACCAGACCAGCCGGGAACGCTTCTGCGTCATGGAGCGCAAGCTCTACCGGGGGATCATGATGCCCTCGATGCTCGCCACCCTGGTCCTTGGCCTCTGGATGCTCTATCTCACCCCCGGCTGGCTGAGCCAAGGCTGGCTGCACGCCAAGCTGACCCTGGTGGTCCTGCTGATCGGCTACCACCACGCCTGCGGCGCCATGCTCAAGCGCTTCGCCCGCGGCGAGCCGGGGCGCAGCCATGTGTTCTACCGCTGGTTCAACGAAGTGCCTGTACTGTTCCTGCTGCTGATCGTCCTACTGGTGGTGCTCAAACCTTTCTGACCCAGGAGTCCTGTCCATGTCCTTGCCCGCCCTGCTCGACCAACGCCTGCGACTGCCGATGGTGGCCGCGCCGATGTTCCTGGTATCCAACCCGCAGTTGGTGCTGGCCTGCTGCCGCAGCGGCATCGTCGGCAGCTTCCCGGCGCTCAACCAGCGCGAGAGCAGCGGCTTCGAGGGTTGGCTGGAGGAAATCGGGGCCGGCCTGCAAGCGCTGGACAATCCCGCGCCCTATGCGGTGAACCTGATCGTCCACAACACCAATCCGCGGTTGCAGGCCGACCTGCGGATCTGCGTCGAGCACCGCGTACCGATCGTCATCACCAGCCTCGGCGCAGTGCGCGAAGTGGTAGACGCTGTGCATAGCTACGGCGGCCTGGTATTCCACGACGTCACCACCCGCCGCCACGCCGAAAAGGCCGCCGAGGCCGGGGTCGACGGTCTGATCGCGGTGGCGGCCGGCGCGGGCGGCCACGCCGGGACCTGGAGCCCTTTCGCGCTGGTCGCGGAAATCCGCCAGTTCTTCGACAAGACTCTGCTGCTGGCCGGCTGCATCAACCACGGCCACGAGATTCTCGCCGCACAGATGCTCGGCGCCGACCTGGCCTATCTCGGCACCCGCTTCATCGCCACCCGCGAGAGCAATGCCTCCGACGCCTACAAGCAGATGATCCTGGAGGCACGCGCCGCCGACATCGTGCACACCCCGGCGGTGTCCGGCGTACCGGCCAGCTTCATGCGGCAAAGCCTGGAGGCCGCCGGCTACGATCTGAAGCGCCTGACCGACAAGGCAGACATGAACTACGGCGAGAAACTCAAGCCGGTGAACGACGAGGCCAAGGCCTGGAAGACCGTGTGGTCCGCCGGCCAGGGCGCGGGCAACATAGACGACTTGCCCGGCGTCGACGAGTTGGTCGCCCGCCTCGACCGGGAATATCGAGACGCCCTGCGGAACATGGATAGCCTGGCCAACCGCTGGCCGCGCTGAAACCGCCGGGTCACGGCGCCCCGGCTTGTGCGGGAGTTCTCATCTCGCGCTTGTGGGCGCCAAGGCCGCCGATTAGGCTGTCGGCTGCATTTCTCTCACCCCAGCTGACAAGGATGCCTGCATGACCGACCAACGCTTCAAGATCGTCTTCTCCGGCGAGCTGATGCCCGACGCATCGCTCGAAACCGTGAAGGACAATCTCGCCCGCCTGTTCAAGAGCGAACCGGGCAAGATCGACGCCCTCTTCGGCGGTCGCCCGGTGGTGCTGAAACGCGAACTTCCAGAGGCCGAGGCGGAGCGTTACCTGACCGCCCTGCGCCAGGCCGGCGCCAATGCCTACAAGGAAGTCGACCTGGCGGCCAGCCTGAGCCTGGTGGAAACGCCCGATCACAACCCCCAGGTCGCGGAGGAAACCCCAGCGCAAGACCTGCCTCCCATGACTTGCCCGAAATGCGGCCATGAACAGCCCAGCGGAGCGGAATGTTCGGCTTGCGGCATCATCATCGAGAAGTACCTGGCGCGCCAGGCGCAGCTCGGCGAAAACGCCGCGCCTGCGGCCTCCGCGGCCGCGGGCGCGGGCGCGTCTCCCTACACACCACCCAGCGCCCAGGTCGGCGAAGCCCTCCCCGAGTTCGGCGAGCTGAACGTGTTCACCACCAACGGCCGGATCGGACGTCTGCGCTATCTCGGCTGGTCGATGGCGATGACGCTGTGCTTCCTCGTCATCATGGGCCTGGGCTTCCTGCTCGGCGAAACCGTCGGCGTGGCCGTCACCGCCCTGGCCTCGATCGCCTTCATCGTCATTGCCGTGATGATCGGCGTGCAGCGCCTGCATGACCTCGGCTGGTCGGGCTGGCTCTGGCTGCTCAACTTCGTCCCCTTCGTCGGCAGCGTGTTCGGCATCCTGATGCTGGTCCTGCCCGGCAGCACCGGCGCCAACCGCTACGGTCCGCCGCCGCCGGCGAACAGCACCGGGGTGAAAGTCCTGGCCAGTCTGATCATCCTGCTGCCGATAGTCGGTATCATCGCCGCCATCGCCCTGCCGTCCTACCAGGGTTACCTGGAGCGCGCGAACTATGACGGCGGCGCCAGCGCTCCAGCCGACCCGTACACCACGGACGAGCAGGCCGCCGCAGCGGCGGCCGAAGCCGATGAAGCCGCCACGGCGGCGGCAGAGGCCATGGAAGACGACGACCAACAGTAGCCACGCAACCCCTCGCGACGGGCGGGGTCCAATTCCCCGTCCGTTTCGGAGAAGTCTCGAATGCCCCGTTATGCCCTGATCACCGGCGCTTCCAGCGGTATCGGCCTGGCCCTAGCCGAAGCCCTGGCCCGGCGCGGTCGCGCCCTGATCCTGGTGGCGCGCCAGCGCGACGCGCTGGAGAGCATCGCCTATGAGCTGGCGCAGCGTTTCGGCGTGGAAGTGCTGTTCCGCACCTGCGATCTTTCCGAGCCGCTGCAACTGTCAGGGTTGTTGCACGAACTGGAACAGGGCGAACGACAGATCGACCTGCTGGTTAACAATGCCGGGATCGGTACCTCCGGCCCCTTCATCGACCAGGAATGGGCGCGGGAACAGGAGCTGATCGAACTCAACATCCTGGCCCTGGCCCGCCTTTGCCACTCCCTCGGCGCCCGCATGGCGGCGCAGGGCGGTGGCCAGATACTCAATATCGCCTCGGTGGCCGCCTTCCAGCCCGGCGCCTGGATGAGCAACTACTACGCCAGCAAGGCCTACGTCCTGCACTTCTCGGAAGGCTTGCGGGAAGAACTGAAAGGGCGCGGCGTCAAGGTCTCGGTGCTGTGCCCTGGGCCAACCCGTACGGCATTCTTCCGGGAAGCCGGGATGCGGCTCGGCAGGCTCGACCGGAGCAAGCTGATGATGACCCCGGAGGAAGTCGCGCTGCAGGCCCTGCGCGGGCTGGACAAGAACCGCGCCCTGATCGTCCCCGGTTGGCGCAATCGCCTGCTGGCGCTGAGCCCACGCCTGGCGCCACGCTGGCTGGTGCGCCGACTCGCCGCGCGGATCAACGCCTCGGCGGTACCCTCCGTCCCACGGGGTTGATCGGCCTCTCCTCGCAGGGCAACGAGGTTAGCCGTCGGCTCAGTCTGCTGGCACCGCCCGCCCCTTGGCCCAGGTCCGCAGCGCGGCGAGCTTTTCCGCCATCAGCACCGACAGCGGCGAGGTTCGCGACAGCTCCCTGAGCAACAGCTCCTGATCCACCGCCTGCTGTCGCGCCTGCCCGGCGTACAGTGCCGCCACCACCGCCTGCTCGATCTCCGCCCCGCTGAAACCCTCGCTGGCAGCCGCCAGCAGAAGGAGGTCGAACTGTGCCGGCTCCAGCTCGCGGCGTTGCAGATGGATGCGGAAGATCTCGGCGCGAACCTCCGGCGTCGGCAGGTCGACGAAGAACAATTCGTCGAAGCGTCCCTTGCGGATCAGTTCGGGCGGCAGGCGGTCGATAGCGTTCGCGGTGGCGACCATGAAGACCGGCGCCTCGCGCTCGGCCATCCAGGTCAGCAGGGTACCCAGCACGCGCTGACTGACGCCGTTGTCCTGGTCGCCGCCAGAAATGCCCTTCTCCACTTCATCCATCCACAGCACGCAGGGCGCCATCTGTTCGGCCAGGCGCAGCGCCTCGCGCAGGTTGCGCTCGGTTTCGCCGAAGTACTTGTTGTAGAGACAGGCGAAATCCAGACGCAGCAACGGCAAGCCCCAGAGGCCGGCCACCGCCTTGGCCGCCAGGCTCTTGCCGGCGCCCTGCACGCCGACCAGCATCATGCCCTTCGGCTGGTCGCCAGGCTTGCCGGCGAGGAACGCCGACTGACGCTCGCCGAGCCAGCGCTTGAGCGCGGCAAGCCCGCCGACCTCGGCGAAGCGCGCGGTGTCGTACTCGAAGCTCAGCACGCCCTCCAGGTCGAGTAGCTGGAACTTGGTGCGGTTCAGCTCGGGCAGGTCCTCCTGGGTGATCGCCCCATCGTTGCAGATCACGTTGCGCGCCAGCAGCCGCGCCTCGGCATGGCTGAGCCCACGCAGGTTCTTCACCACCTGCTGCAGGGTGCGGTTGTCGGTGCGCACGCGGGCACCACGGTTGCGCTCGCTCCAGCGCGTCGCTTCCTCGCGGACGATGCCGAGCAGTTCGTCCTCGCTGGGCAGGGACAGCGAGAACCGCGCGGCGAAGCGCTGCACTTCGGCCGGCAGCTTCAGCGCATGGGACACCAGCACCACGGTCGGTCGATGATTGCCTTCGGCCATGGCGATTTCCTTGAGCAGGCGCACCAGGGTCGGGCTGTCGCCAAGGAAAGGATGCAGGTCGCAGAGCACGTAGAGATTCGCCTGCTGATCGTGCTTGATCAAGCGCAACGCCGCGACCGGGTCGCGGCTCTCCTCCCCGCCCAGCGGCTCGCCGCCGAAGCCCAGGCGCTGCACGCCCTCGGTCACCGACCAGGCATACAGGCCAAGGCCGCGCCTGACCGCCAGGCCGGTGAGGGTTTCCATCACCTTCGGCTCGTCCCAGGACTCGATCAGGATCAGCTTGACCCGGGAATCCAGGACCAGGCCGAGGTCGTGTATGTCGTTCTTCACTGCGGCTCCTTCACGCTTGGGCGGTCGCGACGGGCACCGCTACACTCGGGAAAGCACCCGAGGCCGGAGGAATCGCCCATGGACTGTCTGTTCTGCAAGATCGTGGCGGGGGAAGTTCCCGCGCGCAAGTTCTACGAAGACGAGGAAGTTGTCGCGTTTCACGATATCGGCCCGCAGGCGCCGGTGCACTTCCTGGTCATCCCGAAAAGGCACATTCCCACCCTCGAGCACCTGACCGAGGCAGACCGGCCGCTGGCAGGCCATATCCTCTTCACCGCCCAGCGCCTGGCCCGGGAGCAGGGCTGCGAGGAAGGCTTCCGTGTGGTGATGAACTGCAACGACCTTGGCGGGCAGACCGTGCACCACATCCACATGCACGTGCTGGGTCAACGCCAGATGCACTGGCCGCCGGGCTGAGTCCCTGCTGGCGCTGCGACATCGCAGCCCGTCCGCAACATCCTGCTATCAGCGCACTTCCGGTAAACTGGTGCGATCTTTCGTTTCCGGAGGTGCGCCATGTCCGCCGACCGCCACTATTCGCCCATCGACCGTTTCCTGCTGCAGGCCGACTCCGCCCTGCGCACCCTGCTGCCGTTCAGCGGCCAGCCGGCGCGACCGTCGCCGGCCATCGTGGAACCCGATGGCGAACTGAGCGAGGAAGACACCCGCCATATCGCCGGCCTGATGCGCATCAACCACACCGGCGAGGTCTGCGCCCAGGCGCTGTACCAGGGCCAGTCGCTGACCGCCAAGCTGCCCGAGGTCCGCGAGGCGATGGAGGAAGCCGCCGAGGAGGAGATCGACCACCTGGCCTGGTGCGAGCAACGCATCCGCCAGTTGGGCAGCCGTCCCAGCGTCCTCAATCCGATCTTCTACGGCCTGTCCTTCGGCGTCGGTGCCGCCGCCGGGCTGGTCAGCGACCGGGTCAGCCTGGGCTTCGTCGCCGCCACCGAAGACCAGGTGTGCAAGCATCTGGACGAACACCTGGCGCAGATTCCCCAGGAGGATCGGAAATCCCGTGCCATCCTCGAGCAGATGCGTATCGACGAGGAACAGCATTCGAGCAACGCCCTGGCCGCCGGCGGCCTGCGCTTCCCGGCACCGGTGAAGCTGGGCATGAGCCTGCTGGCGAAGGTGATGACCAAGAGCACCTACCGCATCTGAATCGCACGCATGAAAAAGCCCGCTCGAAGCGGGCTTTTTCTTTCTCGTGTGCGATCAGCGCGGCATGTTGCGCGCGTAGAAGATCTCCAGCATTTCGTGCTTGAGCCGTTCCGTGACCTGCTCGCGCTGCTCCGTCGAGAGCGTCCGGGTAGCGTCGCCGAACAGGTAGTTCTCCAGTTCGAAGTCCTTGAGCAGCATCTTGGTGTGGAACAGGTTCTCCTGGTACACGTTCACGTCGGTCATCTGGTAGGCCTCGCGCGTGTCGTCGGAGAGATAGTTCTGGATCGAGTTGATCTCGTGGTCGATGAAATGCTTGCGCCCCTCGATGTCGCGGGTGAAGCCGCGGACCCGATAGTCGACCGTGACGATGTCCGAGTCGAACTGGTGGATCAGGTAGTTCAGGGCCTTCAGCGGGGAGATCACTCCGCAGGTGGAAACGTCGATGTCCACGCGGAAGGTCGCGATGCCGTCCACCGGATGGATTTCCGGGTAGGTATGCACGGTGATGTGGCTCTTGTCCAGGTGCGCCAGGATGGTGTCCGGCAGCGGGCCCGGGGACTCTTCGATCTGGCTGTCGGTCGGAGTGACCGGCTGCTCGGAGATCAGGATGGTCACGCTGGCGCCCTGGGGGTCGTAGTCCTGACGCGCGATGTTCAGGATATTGGCGCCGATGATGTCGACAACATCGGTAAGAATCTGCGTCAGACGCTCCGCGTCATACTCTTCGTCGATGTACTGCACGTAGGCCTGGAGGTCTTCGGGCGTCTCGGCGTAGCAGATGTCGTAGATGTTGAAGCTCAAGGTCTTCGTCAGGTTGTTGAACCCGTGGAGCTTGAGTTTGCTTTTCACCGTGGGGAACTCTCTCGGTTGCTTGCGGCTCTGCCGCAGGGTTGGGGCATGCCCGTCAGATGCGAACGACGCACCTGCGTAGGACGGTTAACACCTCTTCGCGATGGCGATTGTGGTTTGTTGAGTTGCACGGGCGCCGGCTGGCGCCATTGGTCACCCGACCGGGATGGCTCGGGAAACGTCTATCAGAGCGGAAGAATCTTCCGAACTGAACGGCCGCCCGACGGAATCGCGCGGCACGAAAAAAGGGGCGCATTATGCAGAGCCAATCAAGCCTCCGCCAGAGTTTGCGCCCCTTTTATGATGACCGGATGTCGTCTCAGCCGAGTTCGACGATCTCGTAGTCGTGGGTGATCTCCACCCCGCCGCGACCGAGCATGATCGACGCCGAGCAGTATTTCTCCGCCGACAGCTCCACCGCGCGCTTGACCTGGGCCTCCTTGAGACCGCGGCCCTTGACCACGAAGTGCACGTGGATCTTCGTGAACACCTTGGGCTCCTCGTCGGCCCTTTCGGCCTCGAGGAAGGCTTCGCAGCTCTCCACCGGCTGGCGCGCCTTCTTCAGGATGCTGACCACATCGAAGTTGGTGCAGCCGCCGAGGCCGATCAGGACCATCTCCATAGGGCGCACCCCGAGGTTGCGTCCGCCATGGTCCGGCGGACCGTCCATGACCACCACGTGGCCGCTACCGGACTCGCCGAGGAACATCGCCTCGCCCGCCCACTGGATACGCGCTTTCATCGTTCAGACTCCCGCCGGCAAAGGGCGCCAGCTTAGCACAGGGCCCAAGGACAGTACGGGATCACAGTCCTGATAGCTGCGTCGCAAAATCACATCGACCTTCATGGTCCGTCTGTTAAGCTGGACGCGGTTTACTGGCACACTTCCTGATCTGCCCGGTTGGGGGGAGCTCTCCGCTGAGCTCCCGGGCCCTGGCAGGTCTCTCCATAAGAACTCAAAAAAACATCGCCTTGTACGTCAGGCATATTCTTTATTCTTTCGGGACTCGGGCATGGTAGCTATTACCCACACACCCAAACTCAAACACCTAGACAAGCTGCTCGCACACTGTCACCGCCGCCGCTACACCGCAAAGAGCACCATCATCTATGCCGGCGATCGCTGCGAAACGCTGTTCTTCATCATCAAGGGTTCGGTCACCATCCTCATCGAGGACGACGACGGCCGCGAAATGATCATCGGCTACCTCAACAGCGGTGATTTCTTCGGCGAGCTGGGATTGTTCGAAAAGGAAGGCAGCGAACAGGAACGCAGCGCCTGGGTTCGTGCCAAGGTGGAATGCGAAGTCGCCGAGATCAGCTATGCGAAGTTCCGCGAACTGTCGCAGCAGGACTCGGAGATCCTCTACACCCTCGGCAGCCAGATGGCCGACCGCCTGCGCAAGACCACCCGCAAGGTGGGCGACCTGGCCTTCCTCGACGTCACCGGACGCGTCGCCCGCACCTTGCTGGACCTGTGCCAGCAACCGGACGCCATGACCCACCCGGACGGCATGCAGATCAAGATCACCCGCCAGGAGATCGGCCGGATCGTCGGCTGCTCGCGGGAAATGGTCGGACGCGTGCTGAAGAGCCTGGAGGAGCAGGGCCTGGTGCATGTGAAAGGGAAGACCATGGTGGTCTTCGGCACCCGCTGAACAGCCCCCATGAAAAAGGCCGGTCACAACCGGCCTTTTTCATGGGGTTCGACAGCGCGGATCAGTCAGGATCGGCGCCCAGCACCACGCCGCCACGCTCCTGGAAGAACAGGCGCTTCAGCTCGAGGCCAGGATCGTCGGCCCGCATGAACGCCTCGCCAACCAGGAAGGCGTAGACCTCGCTGACTTCCATCAGCTCCACGTCGGCCCGGTTGAGAATACCGCTCTCGGTGACCACCAGGCGGTCGCGGGGAATTTCCGGCAACAGGTCGAGGGTGGTTTCCAGGCTCACCTCGAAGGTGTGCAGGTTGCGGTTGTTGATGCCCACCAACGGCGTGTCCAGGGTCTTCAGTGCACGTTCCAGCTCGGTGCCGTCATGCACTTCGACCAGTACGTCGAGACCGACCGACTTGGCAGTCGCCGCCAGTTCGGCCATCAGCACGTCGTCCAGCGCCGAGACGATCAGCAGGATGCAGTCGGCACCGATCGCCCGCGCCTCGACGATCTGGTACGGATCGATCATGAAGTCCTTGCGGATCACCGGCAGCGCACAGGCGGCCCGCGCTTCCTTCAGATAGGCATCGGCGCCCTGGAAGAAGTCCACGTCGGTGAGCACCGACAGGCACGCCGCGCCACCCGCCTCGTAGCTGCGGGCGATCTCCGCCGGGACGAAGTGTTCGCGCAGCACGCCCTTGCTCGGCGATGCCTTCTTGATCTCGGCGATCACTGCCGGCTCCTTGCGCTTGGCCCGCTCCAGCAGGGCATTGGCGAAGCCGCGCGGCGCATCGGCGCTACGCGCCAGCCGCTCGACCTCGGCCAGGTTGACGCGCGCTCGGCGCTCGGCGACCTCCTCGGCCTTGCGGGCGAGGATCTTCTGCAGAACCGTCGGCACACTCACTGTGCGTTCTCCTCTCTGTAAACGGCGGTGAAGGCCACCAGTTCGTCCATCTTCTCCCGTGCCAGCCCGGTGTGCAGGGCATCGTGGGCCAGTTGAATGCCCTCGTGCAGGCTGGTCGCCAGATCGGCAGCGTACAGTGCCGGGCCGGCATTCATCACGATCAGCTCGGCGGCCTTCTGCCCGGCCTCGGTCTTGCGCCGCCCCAAAGCGTCGCGGATCAGTTCCAGCGAGGCCTGCGGACTGTCGACCTCCAGCCCCATCAGGGTCTGGCTCTTGATCCCGAAGTCCTCGGGACGCACTTCGTACTCGCGTACCTCGCCGTCCTTCAACTCGGCAATGTGGGTCGCCGCGGCCAGACTGAACTCGTCCAGCCCGTCGCGCGAATGCACCACCAGCACATGCTCGCTGCCGAGACGCTTGAGCACTTCAGCCAGCGGCTTGCACAGTTCCTGGGTGAACACCCCGACCACCTGGTGCCTGACTCCCGCCGGGTTGGTCAGTGGGCCAAGCATGTTGAACAGAGTCCGCAAGCCCAGTTCGCGGCGCGGACCGGCGGCGTACTTCATCGCCTTGTGGTGGACCTGGGCGAACATGAACCCGACGCCGACGGTGTCGATGCAACGCGCCACCTGTTCGGAGGTCAGTTCCAGGTAGATGCCGGCGGCTTCCAGCAAGTCGGCGCTGCCGCTCTTGCCGGAGACCGCGCGGTTACCGTGTTTGGCGACCTTGCCGCCAGCGGCGGCGACCACGAAGGACGCCGCCGAGGATACGTTGAAGATGTTCGCGCCATCGCCGCCGGTGCCGACCACGTCGACCACATGCTTCAGCGTAGGCAACTGCACACCGTCGGCCAGTTCGCGCATCACCGCCACCGCGCCGACGATCTCGTCGATGGTTTCGCTCTTCATCCGCATGCCCATCAGGAAGGCGCCGATCTGCGCGTCGGTGCACTGCCCGGTCATGATCTGGCGCATGACCGCCTGCATTTCCTCGGTGGTCAGGTCGAGCTGGTTGACGATGCGATTGAGGGCTCCCTTGATATCCATCTCAGTTGCCCTCCCCACGCACGCCGCCCTGCTGGCGGAGGAAGTTGGCCAGCAACTCGTGGCCCTGCTCGGTGAGGATGGACTCGGGATGGAACTGCACGCCCTCGACATTCAGGGTCTTGTGGCGTACGCCCATGATCTCGTCGAGCGATCCATCGGCATGTTGGGTCCAGGCGGTGATCTCCAGGCACTCCGGCAGGCTCTCTCGCTGCACCACCAGCGAGTGGTAGCGCGTCACCGTCAGGGGATTGGCCAGGCCGGCGAACACGCCGAGGTCCTTGTGGTGGATCGGGCTGGTCTTGCCGTGCATCACCTGCCGCGCCCGCACTACTTCGCCGCCGAAGGCCTGGCCGATGCTCTGGTGGCCAAGGCAGACACCGAGCAATGGCAGCTTGCCGGCGAAGCGCTCGATCACGGCCAGCGAGACGCCGGCCTCGTTGGGGGTGCAGGGACCGGGGGAAAGGACGATGCGCTCGGGCGCCAGGGCCTCGATCTGTTCCACGCTCAGTTCGTCGTTGCGCACCACCTTGACCTCGGCCTTGAGCTCGCCGAAGTACTGCACCAGGTTGTAGGTGAAGGAGTCGTAGTTATCGATCATCAGCAGCATGCTGGCTGTAACCTCTTGATTTCATTCTTATGCGAATCGCATCACCCGGCTTTCGCCACACCCGGTTCCCGGCGCGCTCGCGCAGGTAAGGGAGAGTGGATCGTCGGCATTATGCCTGTGGAAAACGGGGGACGCAGGGAGACGGACCGGCCAGGCCGGCGAAGAAGAAGTCAGGCGCGCCAGCGCCAACGGGCGAATGCCTTGATGAGGGAGGTGATGATGCTGCTGAGGTGGATCACGATAGCGGTCTCACGGAGCCATGTTGGGGAACATAGCCCAGTGGGGAGGATGGGTGCAACAGCGGGATGTCGGAAGAAAGAGGCTTAAGAAGCGGAAATTGTTTACCAAGCAGAGGCCCGACAGTAGCGATCTAAAATGGCGAAGCCTACACGAGGCAGGCTTGCGTCCATCAGCCAGGTCAGATGCGCGGGAGCGGATATCTAGCCTTGATCTCTTCGACCTTGGCAAGCCAGGCGCTGTAATCCGTCTCCACACCTGCACGGATCGAATCGAACTCCACTTCCGTTTTGATCGGATCGCTTTCCAAACGGTAGGCCTCGGCACGTCTGGCCAACACAGCATCATATTCTTGCTGAACCCGCTCTCTGGAAACCTGATCCGGTGTTTTCATCATTTTCCAATCGATCACTTGGGCAACTCCACGGTTCCGTCTTCAACGATATGGATGGGGACAGGGAATTTGGCAGCTTCGCTGTAGCTCCCCCGGATGGGAAACACCAATGTCAGGCATATCTCTCCGCCTGCCCTGGTAACCCTCCCGGAAAAAGGCCCCTCATGGATGGCAGAGGCTGGCAGATATCCCCCCTCCGGTAACTGCGAGAAGTCGTACATGACACCCGAGACGGCTATCGAATCTCCGGAAACCATGACATCCATATCAGTCGAGTCCTCGGGCAGGACTACAACCGGACTGAGTTCGATACGCATCAGTACCACCTCCCCACAGCCATCACCGTAATGGTGTCGTTAGCCCCCAGTGCCTGCGCCGTCGCGAAAGAAACAGAGCTGCTACCGTTGAGATAGGCTCCACGAACCCCCTGCCCTGCAGTGGCAGGCCATCCGCTGGAGGGAATCCAATTGCAGGTCACCCCGGTATTGAAGCCCGTAACGAAGGCAGCTGGTAGCTGTATCACGTTAGCTCCAAACGAAAGGCCCGGTTCGGATCTTGCCGCTGCCATCTGGGTACCATCCGCAAAGCGAACGTACCAGCCGTTGGAAGTTGTCCCGCTCTCCATCACAGCCCCGGTGGGCTTACCCGTAACAAGTCGCCTCGTTACGGTCCCCACGATATTGTCTGTCGTATAAAACCTGACCCATTCCTTCCAGGTTCCATTGGTACAGCTCCTGTACCAAACCTCTGGGAGGTTGGTATTTCTCACGAAGAACAGCTGATAGCGGGTACTGGCGTCGAATACCATCGACAGAGCGACATGGCCGTTCACACCGCTGATATTGTTGTTTCCGAGAGGCACGTTGTAAGTATTGGGGGTTATCGAGAACCATCCGCTTTCGTTCACCGTGTCCATATCCAGGGCCATGGGGGCTTGGGTCTTGGAAACACCTCCCAAAAACCCCAATGCATTGCCTACGGTAGAGGCTCCATTGATAGCACGGCCAACTTCGGTGATCCCCATGTCAGCCTGCGCCTGCGAACCGGTAGACGCTATCGCCCAAGGCTTCACTGCCGCCAGGAGGGAACCCCATTGATTGCTGAGGTCACGGAACTGATCCGCCAGTGTCTTCGAGTACCCCTGCACCGGGGTGATCGAATATGCCTGCCCGTTGGCGGTAGCTCCTTGATATGCGGGCTTGATGGTCAACACGGTGGCGCTGGTGACGTTGCCGATCTCGTACCAACGGCCATCCGGCCCTCTGAAGGCATCGCCGGCGCGCGCATTGGCGCTGAAGGCGGTGCCGCTGCCGGTCACCGTGTCCGAATTGAGGACGACGGAAACCGTGCCTGTGGAATACCAAGGCATGACGTTCTCCAGATAATGAAAAACCCGCAGTCGGCGGGCTTGATAGGGTTAGTTCGGAACCACAGGGCTGACGCCCAGGCGAGCCTGGAGTTCGGCTATTCAGGCATCGGGTATCGTGACTTGATCTCTTCCACCTTGGCGATCCAGGCGCCATAGTCCGGCTCGACGCCGGCCTTGATCGCATCGAACTCGGCTTCGGTCTTGAGCGGATCGCTTTCTTCCCGATAGGCCAGAAGGCGCTTGGCCTGAGCACTGGCCAAGGCCTGATCGCGCACATCTGCCGCGGCCTTTGCAGGGCTGACGTACTTATCCCATTGGATGTTCATAGCTGAACGCTACCTCGACTTTTCCATCCTGGTCGACCGGAATGGACTCGACCTCCCTGGGAAACTGCATCATCACTTCAGAGGTCACCTGGTGGATGTAGTGCAGGTACAGGCGGTCGCCGTCCACGAAGCGAATATCAATGAATGGCGTACCATGGTATGCCTCCGGAGGCAGGTACCCGCCAGGCTGCATTCTTCCGAAATCGTATTCGACGCCATCCAGGATAAACACCGACCCTCGCACCTGGACATCGCTGAGACGTTCCCTGTCAGGCGTGATGCCCTGCTGCAACAAAGGTTTCAACAACAGCTTCATCAATTCCACCTCCCCATGGCGACATAGCTGGCGGCCATCCCGCTGGCCACGCTGGCGGTGTCGTAGCCGTACCAGGAAAACAGCGTTTCGGTGACCGACATCGTCGAACCCCAGGGACGGGAAGCGTTGTTTCCTGCTGCTCTCATCGGGTTGACCATGACAGACGGAGGCCGGGAGAACGAGACCGGGAACCCCCACGAATAAGCAACCGGAGTGATATAGAACGACAACGTACCAGCCGGCTGGTAGGCCATGGTGGCTCCCACATTGGTAGTGGTGTTGCCCCAGCAGATCTGGGTTCCGTCGGCGTAGCGTACATACTCGTTGAAACCGACAGTCCCGCCGCGCTGGATGATGGCGCCGGATGGATTGTTCGATGCATCGAAGCTCGCCAGTCCGACAAGGTTGAACTGGCTGTACTGCAACACCCAGCGCGACCAGTTACCCCCGGCCTTGATCCGCATGTACTGGCCAGTGGCGGAATTCAACTGGTACCACTGCTGGACGGCGAAGTCCGGGTTGCCGTGCTGCATATGCAAGACATAACCCTGGGCATTGTTCACCGGCGAAGGCACCGCCGTGCCATGAGCGTATAGCCCCGAGACGGTCAGCAAATCGAGGTCCGCCGTATTCATCGCGTTGCCAGCCCAGCCCATCTGATTGGGCGCGACGCCCCCCAGGTAACTCAAGGCGTTGGCCGGCGTCGAGGCATTGTTCAGGGCCCGACCAACAGCCGAGATTCCCATGTCGGCCTGCGCCTGCTGGCCCGTCGAGGACACCGCCCAGGGTTTGATCCCTGCCAGGGTGGCTCCCCACTGGTTGTTGATATCGCGGAATTGGTCTGCCAAGTTTTTTGAATAACCATGTACTGGGACAACCGCATAAACTTGGCCGCTAGCGGTCGCGCCCTGATAATTGGGCTTGATAGAAATAACCGTTGCACTGGTCACATTGGTGATTTCGTACCACCGGCCGTCAGGGCCACGGAACGCATCGCCGGTTCGCACATTGGCGATAAAATCAGTAGCGCTTCCTAACACCGCTTCGGAATTCAGCGTGACGGAAACCGAACCTTTCGAATGCCAAGCCATAGCATTATCTCCCAAAAATCAACTCAAGCCTTTATTATTGGAATTGAAGGCATAGCATAATAAACAGCAGCTGGAATTCCAGGATAAGAACTTGGAAGCCCGGTATATGCATGCTGCATAAGCCTTGGCACTCCCTCCTCAGTGAAACCCCAGCGTATATAAATAATTGCGTTGGCCGTGCCACCAGATACCGCCACTCTGCCAAATTCCACGTCAAGCGCCATGCCTACTGCAATGTAGCTATCGGCAGGCTGCCCCCATGTCGCTGGGCGATATATGTCTATGCGGCCAGCTCCTATAATCGGTTCCCCAGATACCCTAACCCAATCTTCTGGCGCCCCGCCCAGTTCCGCACTAAAAACCAAGGGAAGTCTTAGAGAATCGAAAACGACACTTCCCGCCGAGTTTCGAACACGAAGCCCATATCCTCTCAGCAAAGGCAATGCATAGGCATAGACTCGAACTCTTACGGAGCCGGATGTATGTGCTCCATACCCCGAAAAACTCAGACTGGCGCCTGTCCAGTTTCCTGGCCCGCCTCGATACTGTACTGAGTCGAAGTAAAGAAATTTATTCTTCCAAGCTTGAACTGCTAGAACAGGAGGTGCAGCTGAGGTAACCGCATATGGAAAATCCAGTGAGAACCACTGACTTGTCTCGACTTCAATATTTCTTTCCAACAGAAGAGAAAGATTATGAAACTCTCCATCTATTACAGTCTGCCCCAGGCCATTCCTTACCAAGACCCCATACTCACTCATACCTTGGCCACCACATATAAGGTTCCAGAAGTGTGAAATAGTGAGGGCCACCAATCCTCGTAGCCCCATTGAACAACGCCATCACCCATTCGGGCCCAGACCGGACGCTTATTGTACTGATCACCAATCACATAGACTGAAGCATTGTTCGGGCCAAAGCCGGGCGTGGCAGCTTCTCCTTTCGAAACTGCATCGACCCGCCTGGAATATACAACCCGCAACGCCCTGTCAGTTATATCGACAGCGACATCCCCATTCTCTCGATAGATACGTAACCCATAGATACTCATGACTGTAGAAGCCCCATCTCAACTCTGACTTGGCCTGCACTGTCTCGCACTGTATAAGTACCTGATTTATCCAGCCTCCATATCGGCATACCATTATTTGATATTGCATTTGACTGAATGACATTTCCAATTTTCGCGTTATCTATCGCTCCGTCCTGAATCAGGGCGCTCTTGATAAACATCTGCCCGTTAACTATTGAAACCGGCGCTACCGTTGCCCCACTCGAACTGTCGAACCAGATAAACCGATCCGCCTGAAACGCCATGGTTGACACACTGGTCCCACTGTCGAACCCCAGCTGCCACCCCGCCGCATACTTTTGTCCGTTGGCATGCGCCTGGAGCTTCACGCTGTACATCGCCTTGACGTTGCCATCCAGCGAGGTGACCGCCTGGGAGGTGGTCTGGATCGCCGCGCTGTTGGTGTCGGTACGCGCCTGCACGGTGTCGATCCGCTGTGCGAGGGCGCTGTCGGCGTTAGCGCGGGCGGTCTGTTCGCTCTGTAGGCTGGCGGCGGTGCCACCGATCGAGGCCGAGAGCTGGTCCAGACGTTGCGCGGTGGCCTGGCGATCGCTGGTCGCGACCCGTTCCACCGTGGCGATTCGCCCTTCGGCATCGGCGGTGCGCGCCTCCAGTAGCGTCGTGCGAGTGGCCTGGGCCTCGTTTTCGGTGGCCCGTACGGTTTCCTCCTGGGCTGCCCGGGCAACGGTCTTCCAGCCGCGCAGGGCATCGGCCATGGCGCCATTGCCGTCATCCGCGTCGTCACGGGTCGCCGCCTGCAGTACGCCAAGGCGCGATGCCTGGGCGGTAAGGCTGCCGTCGAGTTCGCTGATTTCAGTGGTATGGCTCGCCACCTGCTGCGCCAGCCCGTTGGCGGTTTCCAGCGACTGGCCGATATCGGACCAGTAGGCCGCGTTCGGCGGCGCCGTCTTCGCCGGCACAGCCTTCAGTGCCTGGTACAACCGCTGCCCCTGTCGCACCATGTCGTTCTTCGCGTAGACCTTGGCCGGGTCGTACAGCAGAACGTCGGCGAGGTCGCCGACCTGCTTCTGCAAGCCCCCGATATCCACCTGCATCCGTTCGATATCGGAGAAGAACTGCTGGCCCAGCGCCGACTCGACGTACTCCTGGGTGATCAACTGGTTGTATTCGCTGGCGTCGCTGGAGCTGGTGCCGGTGACCCAGTTCGACCAGGCGCCGACGTTGCCGCTACGGTCGATCAAGCGACCGCGGAACGCCAGCCGTTCGCCGGCCGGTATCGGCGATACCAGGTGGGTATTGCCTGGGTAGGCGAACAGGCCCAGCGCCCGTGCGGTCTCCTCGCTGCCGCCGGGCGTGGCGGACTGCTGGATCTCGGTGTAGGCGGTGTCCGCTGCGCCGCTGGCCGGGAACCCCCACTCCAGGCCGATGCGCCAGGGGCCGGCCACGCAGCGCAGGTAGGCCAGCGCCGGCGGCGGCGTGGTCTTGCCCTCAAGAGCGGTCTCCACACTGCTGGCGTAGACCGAGCCGACCTCCATCACGTTCAAGGCGCGTACCCGCACCAGATAGCGACCGGCATAGATGCCCGGCACGTCGAAACCGAGCGCCGAGGTTCGCGGCACCCGCACCCAGTTGCCCGAGTCCTTGCGCCATTCGGCCTCGTAGGCCACCGCGTTCGGCGCGGCATCCCAGGAGGCCGACAGGCTGGTCACCGCCAACCCCTGGTCGACCTTGGTGAAAGCCTTGATCCGCACGTTCTGCGGCGGCGCCTGCACGCCCGGCGGAATGCTGGTGACCGGCGGCAGCTCGATGCGCGCACCGTTGTCGATGGCGTCGAACTTGCTCGCGTTGTGTTGCAGCGCGGTGATCTCGAAAAGATTGTCCTCCGGCCGGGTGATGCTCATGATGCGGAAGCGCTGGGTGGTCAGGCTGTTGCTCTGCAGCGCCCACTGCCCCTGGGGCCGAGGCGTCTCCGAATAGGCGGCGGTCACGGTCAGCACGCGGCCTACCACCGACTGGACGCTGCGCGCCTCGGCCTTGCCGTTCGGCAGGTTGACCAGCAGGCGATCGCCGGGTCGGGCCTCGACGTCGCGGTCGAGGGTCAGCGCGCGGCCATCCACCGCGCTCAGGCGTCCGCCGATCTGCTTGCCGGACTTGACCGGGTCGGCTACGGCGATGATCTTCCCCGGCGCCAGCCCACGGCCATCCATGCCGGTGCGGAAGGTCACCGCGTCCTGCTCCAGCTCCTCGGTCAGCAGCGCCCACTGGCCACGCCGCTGCGCCTCGCCCTCGGAGGTGCAGCCGATCGCGGTGATCTCCAACTGGCTGATGCCGTAGCGGCGCTGCGCGCGATCATTGTTCACCGCTACCGGCTGGCTCTGGTAGCCGTTGCCCGGATTGTCGTAGTTGACCAGGGCCAGGGTGTGGCGATCGCGCTGGCGGCTGCTGCTGTAGTTGAAGTGGCTGCCGTCGTCGCCACGCACGGTGTTCGACGGCGAGAAGGTGTAGGCCTCGTCCTCCGGCATGTCGGAGACCGCCACCATTTCCGCGCCGGACCAGTAGGACATGCCGCGGAAGATCGCTGCCAGGTCGCGCAGCACTGTCCAGGCTTCGGCGCGACTCTGCAGGTACAGGTTGCAGCTGAAGCGCGGCTCCTGGCCGCCCTTGCCGTCGGGCACCGACTGGTCGCAGTACTGGGCGATGCGGTACAGCGACCACTTGTCGACCATGCTCGCGTCGATCCGCCGACCGAGGCCGAAGCGCTTGTGCAACACGATGTCGTACCAGTGCCAGGCCGGGTTGCTGGTCCAGGCCGACTTGAACGAGCCGTCCCAGGTGCCGCTGTAGCTACGGGTCTGCGGATCGTAGTTGCTCGGCACCCGCACCCGCCGGCCGCGCGCTTCCACCGATATCTGCGGAATGCTCTGGAACTGGCTGGCATCGAACTCGACGAACAGCAGCGCGGTGTTCGGATAGCGCAGCTTGGCGTCGATCACCTCGGTGATCGCCTCCACCCGCATGGTGTCGGCGACGCGGTTGTTGTTCTGGTTCGGCGTCAGGCGGCGCACGCGCACCTGCCAGCCGCTCCGCGCCTCCGGCAGGTCGACACGGTGGGAGCGCTCGTAGCGGCTGGTGGACTTGTCGTCCAGCGAAGCCTTCAGCGCTTCCTGCCAGGCACCGCCGTCGACGGCGATGTCGATCGCGTAGTCGATGCGGTAGCCGACCACGTCACCGTTTTCCTGCTGGCGCTGGATGGCCGGCCAGGACAGGCGCAGGCGCACCGCCGAGAGCTGGGTGTTGTTCACCGCGCGGACCCAGGGCGCGTCACTCTTGAGTTCGACGCCGACCGCCAGTTCGTTTTCCACGGCGGGCACACCGGCAATGTGTTCCTGGTCCACCGAGCCCGGACGGAACTCCCAGGTCACTCCGGGGAAGTTCACCGAGCCGTCCGCCGCCAGCAGCGGCGTATCGTCCAGGTAGATCGAACGGCCGTCGACGCCACCGTCGAACTCGCCTTCGCCCAGTGCCAGGAGAATCTTCGCCCGCGCGATCGAGCGCACCGAGTCCGGCATCTCCACCGGCTGGCGCGGCTTCTTGCTGCCACCCTTGTGGCCCGTGATGGTCTTGTTCATGACGTTCCTTCAGGCAAAAAAACGCCCGCGCATGGCGGGCCTGTTACGGCGTTGCCGGCTACAGCCGGTCCTCGGCATAGATGCCGGCGCTGATCACCGCGCCGCCGATGCGGCGCTTGCCGTAGAGCACGCCGACCGGATGGCCCTGGGCGATGGTGTTGACCGGGCCGCCGAAGGCATAGCTGGGGGCGTTCTCGGGGGCCTCGCGGCCCTTCAGGCCCTTGGGTTGGGGGCTGAGCATCTGCATGACGCCGCCCGCCAACATGCTGACTCCAACGGTTACCAGGAACGAACTGGTTCCACCGGAGAAGAACGTCGTGAATCCACCCACGACAATCAAGGCAGCCCCCAGAATCGTCTGGAAAAGCCCCGCCTGCTTGCTCCCGATCACCAACGGCACGATGCGGATATCCTCTCGTCCGCGCATGTCCAGTTGCTCGCCGGACAGGTTGGTACGCCCACGGAACACGGCGAAGGTCAGCCCTTTCGATTCCGCCTCGCGCATGAACGTCTCGAATCCCTCCATGGTGTGCTTCAGGGCGCTCATCGCCTCGCGTACCGTGCCGCTTTCCAACAACCGACCGTGCATGCGGCCGAAGCGCTTGCCCAGAACCCCGTACAGACGGATGGTGGTGAGGCCCTGACTCAGGGTGTCACTCATGGACCTGTTCCTCTCGTGAAGAGCCGATTCCGACGGCTCGCTTGAATATGTCGTTCACTGCGGCATCCGCGTGTGCCGCAAGACCAGGCGCGTGCGTTCGATCCAGGGTCCGCCGAACACGTCTCGGGTCGACAGCCGTCCGTACAGGTGGTGCAGCAGGAACGGTCCGTCGCCGCCGAGCGCCTGGACCGGCTCGCTGTCCAGACGCCAGTCATTGCCCAGGTAGATGCCCGCGTGGTTAGGGTGCAGCGCCCTCCCGACCTGCATCACCAGCATGTCGCCGCGGCGGATTCCGGCCAGCGGCACCGGCCGGAATCCAGCCGCCGCATAGTGCTGCTCGTAGAGGCTCTCGCCGGTTTCCCACCAACCGTCGCGGCGCGGATAGTCCGGAAGCTCCAGACCTGCCTCGCGGCGGTACCAGTCGCGACAGAGGCTCCAGCAGTCGAGCACGCCGTGGGCGAACTCGCGGCCGAGCAGCGGCGCCCGATAGCCCTCCGGCGCTAGATGCGCGACATCGCCTTCCGGCCAGGACAGGATCACCCAGGGCAGACCATGCAGTTCGCAACTGACCCGATCGGCCATGCTCGGCGTGGCCGGAACGTCCGGGTGGCTGTGGACGATGGCCAGGACCTCGCCCTGGTCCTCGGCAGCGCACCAGTCCTGGTGATCGATCACGAAGTGCTCGCTGGGCGATCCGGCTGCGTTGCGACAGGCCACGTAGCGGCGTTGACGCGCACCGCGAACGATCAGCCCGCAGCATTCGCGCGGATGCTCGCGGGCGGCGTGTGCGGCGATGGCCCGCTGCAGGCTGCGGCTCAGTTCCATGCTCACATCCTGACCAGGCCGGCGCCGGCGAAGCCGCCGTGGGACAGCGGGTTGTCCGCGCCGAAGCGCAGCTTGCAATCGCTGACCCGGCCGCCGCAGCGGTCCAGCGCCGGATCGTCCACCGGATTGCCGTCGGCATCGAACATCGCCGTGCCGGTGTAGTTGCAGTCCTGCCCGCGGTACTCGTTGGTGATGCACCAGTGGCACAGCGAGGTGATCTGGCGCGCCGGGATCTGCTGGCCCTGGAAGTCCGGCGGAGCGGACAGCTCCCAGGTCACCTGGACGCTGTTCTCGGCGGTCTTCTGCTCGAGGAACCAGATGTTCAGGCGCTCCTGGGAGGGGTCGGCCTGCGGGTTGCCTTCGGCGAAGTTGGCCGCATCCAGGTAGTGCGCATAGGTCTCGCGCACGGTCAGGCGCGCGCCTACCAGGCCATCGAAGAACAGGCAGAGCGCGCTGATGCTGCCGTCGATGTTGCCCACGCTAAGGGTCGGCGAACTGGCCCGGCCGTCGCCGCGCTGCTCGAAGCCGCGCGCCTCCAGCGGCCAAGCTTGGTAGGCGTTGCCCTGCCAGTGGATCGGCCCCTGCTGCAGGTGGCCGTGGAAGCGCAGCATCTCGCCGCCGAACCCGGTGCAATCCAGGTCGAACAGGCGCACCAGCGCCCCAGGCTCGAGGGCCTGGTCATCGGCTGTGATGGTCATGCTTACCTCACGGATTGAAGACTTGCTGGAAGGTAGTGTTCAGGGTGAACACGCCGTTGCCGCGCGGCCGCAATTGCCAGCCCTGGGCGCGCACCCGTACCGGTTCGCCAGTGGGCAAGGTCCAGAGGAACGAGCGGTAGCCGCCGTGGCGCTTGAGGAAATCGCGGATCGGGCCGATCAGCGCGAGATCGCCGGTACGCGAAACCTGCCAGGTCTCGCTGAGGTTGTTCAGCCCGTCACCGAGCGCCTGGCTGTAGCCGCCGCCGTACTGCACCTGGCGTACCAGTTGGTTCGCCTGGCCGGCGGAATCGATCGAGATGTCCCAGGTAAAGCGTTCCAGATCAGCCATTCACCATCCTCCATACCAGGCCGCCGGGGCGCAGCTCCTGCGCCACCACGTTGCGCGCGGCATCGTTGATCATTCCCGCCAGCTGCTGTCCCGTACCGTCGTCGCCGCTGGCCGTCGCCGCGCCCTCGCGGCCGCCGCCCAGGCTAACGCTGGTGGAGAAATTGAAGACGTTGCCCCCCTCGCCGCCGCCGAGCGCGCGCACGCCGAGCACGCCATCGGAACCGCGACTCAGCGGCATGATGGCTTCCGGCCCACGCTCGCCGATCAGCGCCGGACGACCGCCGGCCATGCTGAACAGCGCCGGCGCGCTCTGGATGCCATCGTTGAAGGCACCGCCCCTGGCGAACCCAGGCATGCCTCCGGCGCGTTGCTTGCTGACCCAATTGGCCATGTCCGAGCCGGTATAGTCGGAAATCCGCGAGCCCGCCGTTGCGCCGCTACCGAAGAACCCGCTGACCGCACCGACGATGCCGCCAATGATCTGCAGCGTCGCCTGCCGCGCGGCGATCCGCGCCATATCCTGGATCACCGAGTCGGCGAAATCCTTGAACGACAGCTTGCCCGTGGTGGCAAAGGTGAACAGGGCGTTCTCCATATTGGTGAAAGCGTTGGTAAACAGCATGTCCATCATTCCCGAGACGTCCTGCGCCTGGTCGCGCAGGCTCGCCCAGGAGGCGTCCATCTGTTCGACCCAACTGCCCACCGGCTTGCCAGCGCTCGCCGAAGCCCCTCCAGCCGATACCTTGGAACCGTCCCCGGTCTGCCCGGAAGCAGTGGCCACCATCGCGCCGACATCCATCGCCGCTGCCGGCATTGGCGCGGTACCCTGGGCCGCGGGAGAGCCCGCAGCCGCTTGTCCCGCAGCTGCGCGGGCCTTTTCCAGTAGCGAGGTATAGGGCTTCTGGCTGGCCAGTTGCGCCTCGGTGATGCCGGCCTTGCCATTCATCCAGCCGAACAATCCGTCCAGGGCGAGCATTGAAAGCTGCCGCGCGGCGATCCGGGCGACATCGTCGATCACCGTCTTGGCGAAGTTGCTCAAGGACAGCTTTCCGGTAGTGGCGAAATTGAACAGCGACTTCTCGAGCTTCTCCGACGCATTCCTGAACAGCTCGTCGGTCATCCCGGAGATATCCTGCAGCGGCGCGCGGTAGGCGCCCCAGACACTGTTCATCTGCAACAGCCACTGCTTGAAGACCTGCGACTGGAGCGACGGCTGTTCCTTCTCGTCGTCGCCGGCCTTCGCCTGTCCCTTGCCCGCCTTGTCGTCGACCTTGGGCTTCTCGGTACCAACGCTGGCGACCCAGCCAAACAGCCCGTCCAGCAGCATCAGCGTCATCTGCCGCGAGGCGAGGCGCGCGGCATCGGCGTAGGCGGCCTTGCCCACGTTGGCAAGCGACAGCTTGCCGGTCTCGCTGAGATTGAGCAGCGCCTTGTCGAGCTTGTCGGAAGAGTTCTTCAGTAGTGCTTCGTTGAGCTTGGACAGATCCTGGAGTGGTTCGCGATAGCTCTTCCAGGCTTCGCCCAGTTCCTTCTGCCGGGTCTTCCACTCGGCCAGTACCTTGTCCTGGGCGCTCTGCACAGGCTTCTTGGCCTGACCCGCCTGGCGACTGGTCCTGCCCAGCATGTCCAGCGCCTGGTCCAGCACGCTGCTGGCAATCAGTGCCGAACTGTCCAGGCTTTTGCCGATAGCCTTGCCAGCTTTTTCCGCGCGCGCCTCCATGGCACGCATTTTCTGATCGTTGATCCTGCCAACCTTGTCCATCCCGGCCCTGTACCCTTCGCTGCGAAGGACCAGGTCGAGCGTCAGGCTGCCGTCGGTATTCGTGGCCATGATTCATGTCTTCCAGAAAAAGACCCCGCCGCAGCGGGGTGGCCTGTCATGCCCATTGATCCATCGCCTGATGCAGCGAAAGGGGCTGGAGAGCCATATGCGGACGGAACGCGTCGGGATCGGCGTCCGCTCCCAGCGCATGCCCGAGCAACGCAGCGATCCGAGCCAGCGCAAGCTCCAGCCGGTGTCCCGGATGGAGCGAGCCGCGCTTGTTCAGGTAGGCGACCCAGGCGCGGTACTCGGCGTAGCTGAGCCGCTCCTTGGCCTCGGCAATGGTCGACCCGCCGACGCCGTTCAGCACCAGCTCGTGCCAAACCTCGTCGGCGGGGGTCAGTTTTTTTCCGCGTCCTCGACCCGGTTGACCTCACCGACCGCCTGCAGCAGCAGGAAGCCCAGCGCCGGGTCGAGGTCGTAGGCCTGTTCGTAGGTCAGGCTTTCCTCTCCCGTCTCGCCCAGGCGAATGCATTCGGCGAGGTAGCGCGCGTTGCGGCTCTGCTGGTCGCCTTCGGCGGAGAACAGGCGCTCCACCGCGCCAAAACTGTTGCGTCGGACGAACACCTGGAAGGTGTCGCTGACCGCCTTCTTCCTGCCGGCGGGAACGCGGGTCCAGCTAATCTCCTTGCGCACCAGCGCCGACTCGATGAAACCGCCCGCCGCACGAAGTTCGTTGAGATTCATCTACGCGCTCCTCAAGCCGACTTCGGCGTCCACTTGCCGGCGCCGGAACGCTGGATGGTGGCCTGGGTAGCGACCAGCGTGTTGCTGGCGAAATCGAAGGGGAAGTCGCTGACGTAGCCTTCGAAGGTGAACCAGGTGCGCGCCGGCGGCAACACGAAATCGTCGCCTTCGGTGCTGACGGTCGGCTTTACGTCGATTCCGTCGGACCAGCCGATGGCCCACTTGACGCTCGTCTCGCCATCTTTCTCGGACAGCTGGAACAACCGAACGTGACTGGCCAGGCGTGGATCGGCGTTGATGCCGAGGGTCGCCTGGCCAGGGGTGCGCAGGCCTTTCTTGTACTTGCGCGAAGTGTCGCTCAGGCACGGGTCTTCGATCTGGTCGGCCGGATTGCCGCCCGGGTTGAACGAGGTCACGCCTTCGATCTCCAGGACGGTAGCGGCACCGGTACCGGATACCGGCGGAACCAGGGCGTAGATCTGGGTACCTTGAGTCAGGATGGACATGGAAAACTCTCCTTTATGCACATGAAAAGACCCGCACCAGGCGGGTCGTCTGGCCCCGTCCCCAGGACGGTCGGCCGTGGCGCGGTACGCGGTCGGCGAGGAGCCTCCACGTCCCGAGCCGTTGTCGGATGCAAACGAAAAAGCCCGGCACACGGGCCGGGCTCTGAGGTTGCAGGTGGCATCCCTGGGGGGACACACCTGTACAAGCATGACTACGTTGTACCGGCCGATTCCTGGCTCGACAACGCTGCGGAATCAATACACGGCAATATGCGCCGGACACACGTCCATCGACGTCCATATGCGCCCAGTGTCTCAGCGGCAGGCACGCAACGCCGCCTGCAATTCGAGTTCGTAGCCCTGCCGCTGGCGGCGCTCGGCGAGCAATGCGCGAACCTTGGCCTGCAGCGAATCGCCAGCCTGCAACGTGGCGCTGGCCCAGCTCGGCGGGCGCACGTCAGGTACACGGCAAGGCACTGCCAGGGGAACCTCGACGCGCACGGGGCGAGGTGTCGTCGGCGAGGCTGCGCAGCCCGCGAAAAGCAGACAAAGCCCCAGCAGGAGACGAGTCATAGTCCCAGCTCCCGGTCGATCGCCGCACCTGCCGCCTGGCAGTCCGCGCCAATGTCGGGTTCCTGGAGCAGACGCACGGCCGCGGCATACTGCTCCGCGGCCTGCGCCCTGGCCTCGCCGAGTGCCTGCTCGGCGTCCTTCGCGCGCCTCTCGGCGCTCGCCCGTACCGCCGCCAGCGCTCGCTGCTGCTCATCGAGCAAAGCCTCGAGCTGGCCGCTGGCGACACGGCTGGCAGTGAGTTGGCCCAGGGCCTCCTCCAGTTGCGGACGATAGTGGCGGGCAACCAGGCCGCCGCCGAGCAAGGCGCCGGCCAGCAGGACCAGCAACACGGCCGGCAGGAGCAGAGCGAGCCGGCTCATGACAGCACCACCCTGGCCCGCTGCCACAACGCCAGGCGCTCCGCCTGGCCATTCAGGCCGCCGTTGATGCGGCGGGTGATGGCAGCGAACTCGCCGCGGTCGGCCAGCTCGTTGAGCCCGTGACCGGCCCACCACCAGGCGGCGCTGCGGGCCGCCGGCACGGGCTGCTCCAGGCGCCAGGGCTCGGCTTCCAGCGGCTCGCCGAGGGCCTCGCCGACCAACCGGTAGTTGGCACGCCCGGTGATCTGTAGCAAGCCACGCCCACGGAAGCGCCAGCCATCGCCGGACGCTTCGTCGCCATTGCCGTTGCGCGTGGCGTAGGTGTTGTCGGCAATCGCCTGCGGATTGCGCGCCAGCCGCAAGGCCAACGCGTTGGGCTGCCCGTCGGGGCCGAGATAGCGGCTCGGCCAGGTCGCCGCCAAGCCTTGGGCGCTGTAATTGAGGTTCTCCACCAGCCGGGTCAACTGGCTGCTTTCGTGGCCGACCTGGGCGAGAAACGCGGCACGCCGCGCCGGTGTGTCGATCTCCCTCTCGTCCATGGCCCGTTGCAACGCCGCAACGAAAACGCCCGCGACGAGGCGGGCGTTGGGAAAAATGCGCAGCAATTGCTGCTCGGTCAGTTTCATCGATCCTCCTGCACTCCGATGGGTTTCAGGCGTCACCCCTTGCCGCCTCGGCCGCCGTTGCATTGCACGACAGTGGTCCATCCGCTGGAGCTGTAGGTGTGCTCCACCGAGTCGATCAGGAACTCGCCGTCGATTCCCGCCTTGAAGCCTTGGAGCAGCAGGCTGCGCTCGGCGAACAGGTCGCCACGCCCTGGCAGTTCCAGGCGCACACTGGCGCTGGAGCGGCTGAAGCTCGCCAGGCGAGCCTTCGCCGCCTGCTCGGCCTCTCCACGGCTGGCATAGAGATGCCGGTCGACATGCTCGCCCATAGCCGTAGCCGGTGCCTTCGGGTTCTTCAACTCGACGCTCTTGACCTCGCCGCTGCCGGGCAATTGGTAGCGGGTCTTCACCGCTCTCATCAGGCTGCGGTCGTCGACGGTAACGTCGAAGCTACCGACGTCAGCACGGCCCAACACCAAAGGTTCGATCCGACGCCCCGTGGCGCTCTGCCCGCTCTGTCGCGGCAGCACCATGAGCATGCCCTCGGCCAGCTTGGCGGTGCAGTCGTACTGGCGCGCCAGACGGGTGACGAAGTGGTAGTCGGACTCATTGACCTGGTCGACCCGGGCGATCGCCACCTGCAACGGACACTCCACGCGCCAGCCGTTGCGTGCGCCAACATCGCGGCAGACCTGAGCCAGGGTAGTGCCCTCCCAACCGCCGCTGCGTATCGTCTTGCCACTGCCGCGCATGTCGCCGGCCTTGGCAGTGACGGTCAGGCAGTCCGGCGGACCAGCCCACTGCAGGGTGTCCACGGTAAAGCGCCCCATGCGCATCAGTGGCTCGCCGGCATAGCCGAGATGAACCTCCAGCACCGCACCGCGCCTGGGTACGGCCACCTGTCCATCGCGATCGTCGAGCCTCAAGGTCAGGCTGTCGGACTCCATGCCCGGCTTGTCCAGCAAGGTCAGCTTGAGCAGGCGGTCATTCAGCCGCTGGGTGACGTCGGTGCCGTCGGCAACGATACGGAAACTCGGTTGCACCTGATCTCTCCAGAAAAGAAAAACCCCGCCAAGGCGGGGTTGCGGTTGAGCGGTCGATCAATCCCACAGGCGCACCTGTTCGACATTGACCACCGGCATGTCAGGGAAACTGATCAGCAAGCCGGCGCGGAATGGCTGCTGCTCATCGGCCAGCCCGGGATTGGCGTCGAGGGTCGCCTCGACGCAGCCCAACAGATGGCCATAGACGTGGTAGCAGAGGCTGTCCAGCATGTCGCCGTCAGCGGTTCGGCAGGTCGTCGCCATAGCGCTTGAACTCCAGGTCGAAGGTTTGTTTGCGGGGAGCGCCGTTGCCCAGCAGGGCGCTCTGGTTCTCGCTGATCCGCACCAGACACCAGAGGCCCATCTGCACCTCGCCGTAGCCGCTGCTCAGGATCAGCGGCTCACGCCGCTCCGCCAACCGGCGCAGCGCTTCGAGCTGCTCCAGACCGACAACCTTTTCCTGGTTGCCTACCTGTCGACGCAGCGGGAATACCGCACCCTTGAGCAGGATGCTCTCCTCGCCCATGCCGACGCTCTGCAGTGCCGGCCGCCGGCCCAGGCGCACCTGCTCGCTCCAGTTGTAGGCACTGTTGCGCTGCAGGGCGTCGAAGGCGGCAGTATTCAGGTTGAAGTAGAACGGTTGGGCATTGGCGGTCAGCGGCTGCAATACCAGCAGGTGCGGCAAGGGCGCTGCGGCCTCGCTCGGGGGCGTCGCCGAGGGTGCCAGCAGCCACGACGGCAGCACCCCCGCCAGCGTCGGACTGATGTCGCCAGCGACCTTGCCGACCGCCTGCGCGGCACTGTTCACCTGGACCTTCAGCGCATCCAGGCGTTCGTCGATACCAAGCAACGCCCGGCTCGCCCGGTCATAGGTGGAGACCACGCGGTTCACCTTGCCCTGCGCCTGGCCGATGCCGCGCATGGCACGCTGCAGCCGGGCAGCCATTTCCGGCGATACGCCGGGCAGGTTCTCCAGCTCCGCGGCTGCGCCGCGGATCTCGCTGATCGCGCCGTTCACCGGAGCGACCACCTTGTCCAGACTCTTGCGTCCGGACTCGCCGGCGCGACCCAGGTACCTCAGGCCGGCCTGCAATTGTTCCAGATATGCCATGGGGACTCCTTAGACCATCGCCGGATCGTAGAGGCTGCGCCGCTGCCGCTCGTCGGCGAAGTCGACAAGCATGCGTTGCAGGTAGGGCAGCAACTCGTCGGCCAGGCGCTGCGGCTCGTGTACGTTGCCTTGCACCGTCAGGTTGATCTGCGGCGCGAAGGTCCAGTTGGGCGCAGCCGCGACGGGCTCGGCCTGTGGTGCGGGCACCGCCGGCTTGTTGTCCGAGGCCGCCGGCGGATCGCCAGCCAGACTGCGCCCCAGGCGCCCCCCCAGTTCGCTACCGCCCCAGGCGCCGATAGCGCCGCCAACCAATCCACCGATCAGCGTACCGACCACCGGCACCACCGAGCCGATGCTCGCTCCCAGAGCGGCGCCAGCCAGGGAACCAGCCAGGGAGCCACCTGCCTCGCCATAGGCAACGGTCTTTTCGCTCTCCGACAGGTCGCTGGAGTAGACCTCAGCAACATCGATCAACGACGAGGCCACTTGCAGCGGCGCGTTGCGTATGGGCAAACGCGACAGGCGCGGCAGCTTTCCTGCCATCGCCCCCAAGCCTCCTCCAGCCGAGAAGCCAAGGGATGGAAGGGAGCGGGCCTTCACCCCACCGCCCTTGCCTCTCTTCCTGCGTGGTGTTTGACCGCGCTTTCGTTGTGCTGGCCTCCTCGCGGACTCCAGCGTAGAGTCGCCTCCCGGCACCGGCCAGTTGGTAACGAACACGCGCTGTATTTCGCTACCACCCGATACCCGGCCTGCACCCCGTTCGATCAGGTCGCCGACGGCAGCGGTCCCTCGCCGACCGAGCCGACCGCCACGCAACACGTCGATAGCGCCGCGCCCTCCCTTGTAGGCGAGATACCCGGATAACACCGCACCTGCGGCGGCGGTAAGACCGGCCGTCGTCCGCGGATAGGCTTCGAGCAGTTCCGCAGTCGACTCGCCGAGTACCGCGCTCCCCTTGGCCAGGTTGTCCAGATATGGATTCAGGGCGCTGCCCAAAGCGGTCTGCGCCCTCTCCCAACTGTCGCTGGAAGCCTTCCACAGCTCCTGGGACATCCCCTCGCGACGCCGCGCATCGCGCTCCGAAGAGCCTACGGAAGACTGCTGGGATTCGAGCAAGCCCTGGAACTCGCCGCGCGACGCTCGATAGGCTTCAAGCGCCGGCGACGCCTCACCGGCGCTGAGCTTGCCGCCCTTATCCCGATAGCGCGCAGCCAGCTCCAGGTTGGCCTCCAGCAGACTCGCTCCGTCCTTGCGCAGCGCTTCCAGGTCCCGGTCGTAGTCCTGGCCATAAGCGCGTTTCAAGCTGCCGCTGCCGACGAACTCCAGCCAGGCCTTCATCCGCACGTCCGCTTTGTCCGGCGTGGTGTTCTTTGCCTGAATCTCCAGCAAGGCACCCAGTGCACCGACATCGCCGGCCGTGGCCTCTCCCGCATTGCCCAGCGCTGACAACAAGGCAGGCAGGCGACGCGCCAGGGCCTCACTGCCGACTCTGCCTTTACCCAGGACGACCAGGCGGTCGAGGGAGGCGGACAATTGCTCTGGCGAGTCCGAACCCTGGGCCAGTTGCAACGCTCGAACCAGCCCCGCAGCCTCGGCTGAAGCAATCCCTTGGCCAAAGCCGAAGCGACCCGCCAGTCCCAGATTCATTTGCGCGGCGGCGAACCCCATGCCGGTGGCGTTCAAGTGCTCCAGCATGTCCAGCGTCGCCGTGCGTCCCAGGCCGCTCTGGCTGGCACTGTCCTGGATCAGGGATGCCAAGGCTGGCTCCCGGCCGGCGTCCAGGCCGTTGCGGATCGCCAGGTCGCGCAACCGCGCTTGATAACCGGCAGCCGTCTTGCTGGCTTCCACGACCAGTCCGGAAAATGCGCTAGCCAATGGCATTGCCTGGCTGGCCTGCTCCAGCCGTTGCAGGCCGCGGACCTGCATATCCAGGCCACGCTGCATCTCGCCCAGTCGAGCGTAGGCATCGCCCGCGGCCCTGGCCTCGATGCCGAGTCGCTTCAGTTGCTCCTGGCGTTCGCCAAGCTGCCGGGCATGCTCAGCAACGCCGCGATCCCCGACCTTGCGCATATCGGCGAGCTCTCGCTCCAGGCGTATGGCGTCTCCCAGCACATCCCTCAGGCTGGACGCCTGGCGGGCACGTTCCTGGAGACTGTCGAGCCGTGCCTTGACGGTCTCGAATGCCTTGCCCAAGGAGGGGTCGGCGATGCCGCCGATGGAGACCACCAGGTCCATGTCTTTACTCATGACGGTTCGTCTCGTCTGTTATCGATGTCCGCCTCCGCGGACCTACTGAAGTAGCGCGGGCGCCGCTCGCCTGGCGGACGGCGCCGTCGCTCACTCCTCGCCCTCGGCGAGCCACCAGAGCAGGTCGCCCAGGGTCATGCGCTCCAGTTCGCTGGCCTGGAAGCCCAGCTCAATGGCCAGGCGCCTCGCCAGTTGACGCATACGCGAAGGTGTCGTCCGTGTCGTCTTGCACCAGGCGAAAGTAGGCGCCTTGCAGCCGCTGGTAGTCGCTCAGCTTCAGCCCCTCCAGGTCCTGGCGGCTGACCTGCGCCAGCGAGGCGAACAGTTGCAGTTCGCGCTCCTCGGCATCGTCGCCGGCCACCTTGCCGGCCAGGCGGATATCACGCACGGTGGGTGCACGCAGGGTCAGCGTGTCGACGCTGACCCCGTTGCACTGTGCCGGACGCGAGAGACGAACGAGGGCGGCGTCAGCATCCAGCGTCAGCCAGCCCGGCAGTCGATTCTCTTGGGTCATGTCCGGAGCTCCTCTTACAGGCCGAGGTCGTTGCGCATGCCGGCCAACTGGTCGACACCGTTGATCGCGCGGACACCGTTGACCGGATCGATCTCGTAGACCTCGCGGCCATCGACTTCCAGCTTGTAGTAGCTGACCGCAACGGTGTACTTGAACTCGGCTTTCTCGCCGGCCTTCCAGTCGCCCGGGTCGACCTCCTTGAGCAGGCCGCGCAGGGTAGCCACCACTGGCACGCTGGCGCCCTTCTGGCCCTTGAAGGAGCCGCGGAACACGCCATTGAAAGCGCTCTGGTCGGCCAGGCCGAAGAAATTCAGTGCTTCTCGGCGGGCACCGTTGGTGGAGAACTTGGCCTCCATCGCCTCCAGGCCCATGTCGATGGATACCGGCGCATCCATGCCGCCGGCACGGTATTGCTCGGTCTTCACAGCCAGCTTGGGCAGGGTCAGGGATGGCACGTCACCGGCGAAGCTCATGCCGTCGATGAACAGGTTGGTATTGGTCAGGGTTTGCGGAATCATCACGGGCGCTCCTTAGGCGACATCCAGAACTTCGGTGAGCCACTGGTCGGTCACCTCGACACGGAAATTGGGGTTCTCGGCAGGCGGCACATCGGTGAAGCGGATGTTCCAGTACACCTTGCCCTGGGCCAGCTGGCTGGCGCTGTTCAGGTCCGGGTCGGCATAGACCTCGAAGTTGATCACCGCGCCCTGGTTCTTCAGATCGCGCATGAAGGCGCGCAGGCCCTCGGTGACATCCTTCACGTAGGTCTTGGTGATGCCGCGGTCCACCGCCCACTTGTGCCCGGCGAGGATCGCATCCATCACCAGGTCCATGGTCCGAACGCGGGTGACGAAAGCCCACTTGCTGTCGCTGGACAAGGTGCGATTGCCCCACAGGCGATAGCCATCGTCGCGAATGATCGTGGCGATATTGGCGTTGTTGAGCAGGTTGGCGCGACAGGTCTCATCACCGTCGAGGAACTCCACCGGACGGCTGGTGCCGGTGATGCCCTTGATCTCCTTGTTCGACGGCGAGGACCAGAAGCCGTACTCGGCGTCGGTCCAGGCGAACAGGCCGGCGGCGTAGGCCGAAGCCGGGGCCTTGCGTGCGGCATTGGTGGCGCTGTCCCAAACCTGCACGCCCGGGTCGACCATGAACAGGCGCTTGCTGCCGAAGTTCTTGGCGTAGGCGACGGCCGCCTCGTCGGTGCTATTGGGACCATCGAGAATGGCGATGGCCCGCAGTTTCTCGGCCAGCCCGTCCATGGCGGTGGCCACCACTTGCTGGGCCGAATGACCCGGCGCAACTAGTAGACGCGGCTGAGCATTGAAGCGGCTCTTGCCGTCTAGCAGAGCCTGCAGTCCGGTGCGCTCGCCGGCGGCGCTGACACCACCTATGACGGCGCTGGCCTGGGCCTCGGGAGTCTCCGCGGCTTCCACGCCCACCGCAACGATCACGGCCTGGGCACGATTGTAGATGGCCTCGCAGGCCAGATAGATCGACGAGCCGATGCCGAACGCCGCGGCGGCGTCCTTCTTGCTGGTGAGCAGCACCGGAACGTTGGGCTTGGCGCTTGCCTGCGCCCCCGGCGTGAACACATCGCAGAGGCCGATGACGGAGCTGGCCGGCAGCGCGATGGTGCGCGCACCGATATCGACGTTGGTTACCGTAACGCCGTGGAAGAAACTCATAGGTAGATCTCCATTAATGAAAAACCCCGCACGAGGCGGGGTTCAGGGGGTGATGAGCGATTGGAGCCAGGCAGGCGGCTCGGGCCTTGCGTTCAGGTCGGGAAACTCCGCGGCAATAGGCCAGTCGCGAAGAACGGCGCGATAGAGAGTTAGCTCACGAAGCTGCTCCTGGCTCAGAGTCGTAGTTTTTCCCAGGTCCTGCTCGTCACGATGCCGAGCGAGAGGCCCGTCGGTGAGCTGTAACTGCCGGTCGCGCCAGATGCGTTCCCGTTGGACGAGAATGTCCTTGGCCGGAGCCGGCGGATCGACGCAGATAGGGCGACCGGTGTGGTCCGTGACAATTCGTTTCCCTTCGCTCTGCGCACGAAGAAGAGCCTGGTACTCGGCGTCTTCGAGAGGATGCATTTCATCCTCCAGAGGCATGCGGGACCCATGAATTTCCTTCGAATAAAAGCCGCCCGTGGCGGCATGGAAAAAAATCATTTTCACCTCAATAGCCGATAGCCATCACTCTGATGCCATAGTTTTGAGCCAGTCCGTAGTACTCGGAGGAAACGATCACACATCCCGTGTTGCTGACGCTGACATCGGCGACCGTAACGGTCGATGCGGACGTCGCTGGTCGCCCCACCTCCTTGACAGTCGGTACGACATGCAGACAGGCGCTAGGGAATGCGATCGGGAACGTCAAGGTACGATCGATTATTCCACCGGGATGATCTCCTACGTTCACCTGCATCCACTGGACGATCAGACCGGTATCGTTGTCCTTCCACCAACCATTGAGCGCCCGGCTCGCCGTGGCCGGCACTCCGGCACCAATGTTGTTGCGTGCTCCGGCCGCTGTATTGGCGCCAAGGCCACCACGAGCGAGAGGCAAGATGCCGGAGGTGATCTGGCTGGTATCGTGGTTATGCCCTGAGGGCGGGAAAGTTGCCGGCTTACCCGGCAAAGCCGCCCAGGTAAATCCCACCTTTGGCAGGTAGCTGGCCGGATCGAAGTTTCCATCGTCCCAGTTCTGCCGCCACGGACGCCAAGAGCCCGCATAGCAGCAGCGCGAATATGTGCTTCCGTTGAGTGTTACGTAGGTCTGATAGATATGGTCTGCATGTGCGCGGTAGACAATCAGCAAACCGGCCAGCCCCACGGGATAGTTAGCTCCACCCGCCGCCCATTCCGATGTCGATTGCAACCACCATCCGGAATTGACGAAGCTGTTTATATTGACGCCATTTCCAATGGATCCGTCAGTCGTCTTCGTGAATGCACCTCCCAGGTCACAACGTTGCCAAGGCGACCAGACCCTGTTCGCCGGGTTCTGCTCCACAGGCATGGTGTAAGCGAAACGCATATACATCTCCGCAGTGCCATTGTAACTGGTGGCTATCTGCGAAGCGTTTCCGGTCTGGTCCGGATAGAACATTGACTGGATATAGAAATACCGCCCTGCAACAGGTCCGTTCGCGTGATTAGTCAGCATCAGTGGAACCATTACGACGTTCGGATCGCTCGTCGACCCAACCGAGGTAGTCAAACCACGCGCAAAGGCAGGCAAACGCTGCTCGGCCAGCACCCCGCTGACCAGCTTCGAAGCATCCAGCCCGGGAATGTCCGTCGCCGCCAGCGCCATTCCAGCAGTCACCCTTCCCTTCGTATCCACGGTCACCTTCGGATAGCTGCCCGCCGCCACACCGGTAGCGGAAAGACTCAGCGGCGCAGAAACATTGGCACTGCCGTCGAAGGTCACCGACCAGGAGGCATCGCCACTGGCTGCCAGGCTGCGCGGTGCGGCCAGCCTGCTGGATGACACGGCGTTGCCATCGACTCGCAGCGCATCGGTGATGCCATAGCCGGCCAGGGTGGTGGCCTTGTTCGCTTTCTGCGCCAGTTTTCCGTCGGTATCGGCCTTGGTATAGGCATCTCCGATCGCATAGCCGGCCAGGGTGGTCGGATTGCTGCCCTGGGTGACCACCCCGTTGGCGTTCACCGTGACCGAGCGATAGCTGCCCGCCGTCACGCCGGAAGGCG
This sequence comes from Pseudomonas sp. HMSC067G02, assembly GCF_001813485.1. Lineage (NCBI taxonomy): Bacteria > Pseudomonadati > Pseudomonadota > Gammaproteobacteria > Pseudomonadales > Pseudomonadaceae > Pseudomonas > Pseudomonas sp. HMSC067G02. The sequence goes on along the minus strand of NZ_KV812729.1, from coordinate 346,928 downwards.
CCAGGCCAATGCTGCGGTCGGCAGAAAGATCGCCCCCACCGACCAGGCCATTGCCAGCCAGGATCTTGCGGCCCTTGAAATCGGCAGCGACCTTTTCCTTCACCCAGTCCTGAGTGGCGTAGATGATGCCGTTGTCGATCAGCAGCTGGACATTCTCCAGCCCGGAGAGTGCGATGTTCACCCGAATGGTCTGGGTCCGCGCACTGCCACTTTCCATTGCTGCCTTGTAGCTGGGCGGGCAGTTGGATACCGCGACGAACTTGCCGTCGGCATCCTGCAGGCCGATCTCGCGGATCCAGAAGCCACCTACCTCAACTGGAAGCACCACCTCGGCAACCAAGGTATTGGCGTTCTTGTCGGAAACGAACAGCCGATTCAGCTGGGCCCGATGGCGTTGGTTGATCAGGCTCTTCTGCGCCGCCGAAGGCAATGGATCCGGCGTGTCGCCCGGCGCACCGCCGGCATCGCCGATCAGCACATGAGTCGGCTGCCATTTCTTGCCTGCTGCGCTGGCCGCAGCCAGCGCAGCGGCACCTATGTCGGTGAGCAGGCCACCGTATTTCGGAGTATTGGTCGTCATGTCACTGTTTCCAGGGGAAGATTTCCAGGGTGTCGCCGTCGGTCACGGCCAGTCCGTGACGGGACCGGATTACCGGGGTGATGCGCAGGTCCAGGCGGGTCAGGTGTCGACTCACCGGGCGGACGTCATCGAGCAAGCGCTCCAGCTCCAGTGCGGTGCCTTCGTCGATGCCACGGTCACTGACGTCCACGGTGATCTCGAAGGTCCCCGGCACGCCGGTCGGGCTTCGCTGCCACCATTCGGTGACCTCGCTCAGCGCACCGATTGGCTCGACCACTTGGCGCAACGCGGTCAGCGTGCCTTTGCGCTGGTGCAGGACGAAGGACGTCGCTACCGCATTGCGCTTGGCCTCGTCGCTCCAGTCCGGGTCCCAGCGGTCCACCGAGCGCGTCCAGGCCAGGTAGGGCAGCAAGGCCGCCTCACAGCGTGCCGGATCGTTAAGCTCACGAAGCGGCACCGGCAGCTCGGCAGGCAATACATCACCCAGAGAGCGTTCCAGAGAACTCCTGTTTGGCGGCAGCAGGCGGCTACTCATCGACGCCTCCCAAGGTGATCGCGTACCCCGTGCAATAGGCCGCCTGGGTTTCATCCAGGACCACGTCGGCCGCAGGCTCCTGCAGTTCGACGCGCTGCACGCCTTCGACATGCAGGGTGGCGAACAGGGCCGAACGCCGGATGTCGCGGCCCAGGCGGCGCTGGGCGGAAATGTAGTCGCGCAGCGAAGCCTCGGCGGCGGCACGGATCAGCTCGGCCTCGGGACCGGGAAACAGGTAGAGCTGCGCCTTGACCTGATAGGGAACGATGCCTGCCGAGCGCACCGTTACCCGATCCGCGACAGGACGCACGTCCTCCACGTTCAGCGCCAGGCGCACTGCCTGCAACACCGCTTCCGGTGCCTGCCCGTTGCCTTCCACCCCGAGCACGCTGATCAGCACTTCGCAGGGCGCCGGACTGGTCGCAGAGGCATCCGCCACCCTTCCATCCGCGCCCAGCGCATGGGCTATATAGGCATTCCGCGGTCCTGCGACGGATAGCTGCTCGAACGCGAGCTGGATGCGATTGCGCAGCGACTTGTCGCTCTCGTACTGCGCCTCCACCGGCGGTACCGCCTCGGGCTGAGCGGGCCTGATCAGCAAACGCTGCACATTGAAGCCGGCACCGATCTGGTCGAGATCGGCACCGCTGGCGTATGCCAGCATCACCGCCCGCGCCGCATCGTTGATCCGCGCCCGCAGCAGCAGTTCTCGATAGGCCGCCAGTTGCAGAAGCTTGAGAACCGGATCGGACTCCACCTCCGCTGTCCATTCACCAGCCATGGCTTCGCGGAAGTCGCCCAACAGCTCCTGGTAAATCGTCTCGAAATCGAGGTTTTCGATAACCTCTGGCTCCGGCAACTGGGAAAGATCGATGATCACGCCGAGACCTCCATATTGATGTTCTCGCCCTCGAACACGCCGCTCAGGAGCAGATCCACGCGGCCATCGACGACCGCGACGACTCGCACGGCAGACAATGCGATGCGCGGTTCCCAGCGCCCCAGGGAACGGGCTACCTCGGCCTGCACGGCGCTTTTCCAGCCTTCGCTCACCGGCATGTCGACCATCCGCCGCAGCTTGCTGCCGTACTCGGGGCGCATGCGCCTGCTGCCCAACGGGGTGGTCAGGATGTCCTCGACGGACTGTTTAAGATGAGCCAGGCCGGACAGGGGTAGCCCGCTACGGCGATCCATCCCGATCATCGCCCTGCCCTCCCGCTCCGGCAGAGACAGGCCGCGCCTGGCTCCGAATGGCTGTGAGTGTTGCCCATGGCGAACTCCGCAAACGAAAAGGCCCGCTCGCGCGGGCCGGTTGAATGTTCGACGGACCGCCCTTCGGCAGCCCCGTCGTATGTTCAATGGGTGTGGTGGTTGCTGTTGCCGGCGGTGTCGATGATCGAGCCGCCGCCGAGGATGTCTCCGCTGACCGTCAGTGTCCCGGCGATCTCCACCGGTCCTTCCAGGCTGATCTTCGGCGCCTTGAGACTGACCGCCCCGTCGCTGACCCGCACCTCGCTGGCGCCGACCCTCACTTCCACGGTGCCGCTGGGCAGCTCGACGCGGTAGCGATGCGCAGCCCAGTCGTAACTCAACGAGGCGCCGTCGTCGAAACGCCAGGTCTCACTGCTGGCGCTGTTGTCCGGCGCCGTGCCCGCATCGCCGTACAGACCGGGAATAAAGGTACCCATTGACACTCCGCCCGACGGGCTGAGCAGTATCCCCTGTTCGCCTATGCTCGGCGCACGCCAGTGGCGAACCTTGCCGGCTGCCAGGGAGTGCCAGCGCAGCCAGCCGCTGGTCCAGTCGCCGGAGCGCACCCGTACCCGCGCCGCTGCCAGGTCCACGGCGACCACCACGCAGGGCAGGATCATCGCGGCGAGCATGCGGTCATGCTCCGCACTGACATAGCTCATGCCAACGCCTCCGGAGCGAAGTAGTCCGGCTCATGGCCGGGGCCGGTCTGCGGGTCGAAGCCCAGCATCAGGCTGCCCGGCGGCTGGTCCTCCCAGGCCCACTCCGGGTCTCCGAGACGCAGCGACTGCGTCCACTCGACCAGCCAGACACGCAGGCTCTTCAGCTCCTCGCGACTGCCGTCGACGGCCGAGCGTACGAAGCGCGCCGGTTCCAGAGACAGGTTCCAGGTCTGCTCGCGCAATGTCCGAACGATTCCGCAAGCAATGGATACCGCCTGGCGATCGCCATCAGGCGGCACCATTATCCGCGCCTGCAGGCGGCACAGCAGGGCGCTCTCGCCGGTACCGGGATCGCGCTCGGGCAGTAGCTCGGCTATTTCCAGGGAAACCGCCGGGGTATTTTCCGGCACGCCTGGCCAGAAGCCGATCAACTGCGCCTCCGGCAGACGCTCACGCAGTACCTGCTCGATGGCCGCGTACAGAGCCTCGAGCGTGACAGCCTGTTCAGGCATGGTTGACTCCTTCGATCAGTTTCAATGCGGGCCACGGTCGCCCGACTGTTCCTCGGGCAGCTCGCAAACCCCCAGGCGCCGGGCGGCCCAGCGTTCGTAGAGGCCGACGGCGATCTCCGCGCCGGCCGCGGCGGTCAGGCTGCCCAGCGCCGCGGCGAACAGCAGCGCGGCGCCGCAAGCCAACGCCAACAGCATCACCGCCACGCCGCAGACGATCGACGCGCCGGAGCGCAGCGCCAGGCGCCGCAACAAGGCCCAGCCGCCGAGACCGGCCTTGTCGGCACGCCACATCTCGCCGCTGACGCCGCCCAGCGCGGCGAGCAGGATCAGTACCCAGAGCGGCATTTCCGTCAGTGTCTGCGGTTCGTTGCCCATGAGTCCCTCCTTGGCAGGCAGCGCCGGGCACGTCCGCACGAACGTTTTCCCGGGCAATAAAAAACCCGGCGCCAGGGCCGGGTTCCGGTGCTTCACGAGTGCCTCCCTGGGGACGCACCTTTACAAGAATGACTACTTTTTACCGCCCGATTCCCAGCCCGGCAATGCCTTCTCGACAATCCACTGCAATAGGAGGGAGACGCACCACGATATGAGGGTGATATACCGCCCTGGGAACCTTCGCCAGGCATCCGGGCAAGTGCGTACCCACTTCCGATATGGAAAAGCCCGGCATCGACTGACGAAAAGGATGGATCCGCCAGCCCGTCCCCGCCTCTACCGTGCAGGGTCCGCTGCTGTGCATGGGGCTCGCCGCCTCCATGGGCGACAGGCATAAAAAAACCGGCCCGAAGGCCGGTTGGAAAATTCCAGGGGGGACCAGGATCCGGTCCAGGAACTCAGGCCGCCCGCCGCAACAGGCCGTCCTGGATACCCTGGTGCGCCACATGCAGGCGCAGATAAAAGGTGTTGCGGCTGCAACCGCAGTGGTGGTACTTCTGCTCGGGGAAGCTGTCGCGATTGAGATAGTGCTCCACCACCACGGTCTTCAGTTCCTCGGGTAGGCGATTTACCAGGCGATCGACCTCCGCCACACGGTCGAGGATCACCCGGCTGCCACGGTGGCCGCGGACCACCTCGCCCTTGCTGGCGATCAGCATGGCGATCAGGTTGCCGCCGGCGTAGCCGCCTCCGTTGCTGCCTGGCGCGTGCATTTCCTCGGCCCAGAGCTTGAGCATTTCATCGATGGCTTTGATCACGGTCGTGTCTCCTTTCACTGCCCGCGAGGGCTCGACATGAGGTCGGTTCAACGGCGCTCGTGGCGGTCCTGGCAGTCGATGCAGCGACTGCAACCCGATGCCGCCCGGCGGCGCGCCTGGGGAATGGGCTCGCCGCAGTCCTCGCAGTCTTCCGCGGACTCGCGGATGGCCAGCGCCGGGCGCGCCGCCAGGAGGCCGTCGAGGCGAGCCAGGACCAGTTCGTTGGCGTGATCGGCAAGGTCAGCCATGGAAAGCCTCCCTGGCGTGCCCGACGCCCGACGGCCGAATGGATGGAACATGACAGATGCGCGGCGCCGGTTCGGCGACCTGCGTTCCTCTGCGCGGAAATGGCGAGTGCGTATCTCGCGACATGGCAATGACTCCCTGTACGACGCCGCCGTACCTGAAGCAGGTCGGCGACAGAATGAATGAGCGGGACGGAGCGTCTGCATGGACGGCGCTCCGGCCCTCCAGGTGCCGGAGCGCTTTCCCGTGGCCCCGGCACCCAAGCAGTCGGCACCTGCATCGTCGGTCGCCGACAACCGGGTGCGTCCCTGCACCCATGTGAAATCTCTGAAAGGCGGGTGGGAAGTTGTGGAACTCACCCCTTCCGCTTTCTGACGGAAGAGAAATTACAACCAAAGCTATTTATCGTCAACACCTAGGCTCTTTACAGAGAATCCATCGGTCTGTAGATTGCCGAGCATGGACAAGAGCAGCCAGATCCCGCCCGACAGCTTCGCCGCTCGCCTCAAGCAGGCCATGGCGATGCGCAACCTGAAGCAGGAAACCCTCGCCGAAGCGGCAGGGGTTTCGCAGAACACCATTCACAAGCTGACCTCGGGCAAGGCCCAGAGCACCCGCAAGCTGATCGAGATCGCGGCGGCCCTGGGCGTCTCGCCGGTCTGGCTGCAGACCGGCGAAGGCACTCCAGCCGCGCGCAGTGCCGTGTCCGTGGCCGATGGCAGCCCATTGGTGCTGGAACCGCTGCATCCGTGGGACAGCGACACACCGCTGGACGAAGACGAAGTGGAACTGCCGCTGTACAAGGAAGTGGAGATGTCCGCCGGCGCCGGACGCACTGCGGTACGCGAGATAGAGGGGCGCAAGCTGCGTTTTTCCTATGCCACGCTGCGTGCCTCGGGCGTCGATCCGTCGGCGGCGATCTGCGCCCAACTCACCGGCAACAGCATGGAACCGCTGATCATGGATGGCTCCACCATCGGCGTGGACACCGCCACCACCCATATCACCGATGGCGAGATCTACGCCCTCGAACATGACGGCATGCTGCGGGTGAAGTTCGTCTATCGCCTGCCCGGCGGCGGCATTCGCCTGCGCAGCTTCAACCGCGAGGAATATCCGGACGAGGAGTACTCGCCGGAGGACATGCGCAGCCGCCAGATCAGCATGATCGGTTGGGTCTTCTGGTGGTCCACCGTACGCCACCGGCGCGGCCCGTCCCTGGTGCGGTGAGCGCCTGGCGCTCGCCCGCTCTACAACTTCAGCTATTGAACAAGAAAACAACCTGAGCTATATTTCCCTCAACGACGTGCAGCCGCAGGAGGGAATACCATGCAGCCATCCATCGCCCCTAGCACTCCGATTCCACGCCAGGAAACCGTGGAATTGGTCTACCGCATCTTCGGCGACGTCCTGGTGCCGCTGGAGCAGGTTCGCGAACGCTGGTTTCGCAACCTGAACAAGGAAAACTTCAGCAAGGCCCTGGCATGCGGGCGGATCGCCCTGCCAGTGACGACCCTCGACGATAGCCACAAGGCCATGCAGTTCGTGGCCCTCGATCACCTCGCCGCCTACGTCGACCAGCGCGCGAACCAAGCCGGAAGCGCCCGTCGAGCACAGCCAGGTGCGGATAGCGTCGCATCCTGAGCGGCCCGCCGTTGCCAGCATCGTAGGGAGCGACACCATGCTCCGCCTGGCGGATATCGCGTGGTGATGTCCCCCCTACGAAAGCGCCTTCTGCGTAGGCAAGTAATGCCGAAGGCGTCATCCGCCAACCGGACATATCGATCACTTCATCTCGAGGCGGGTTCGGCGTCCTGCCCCCTGGCGGATATCGCGCCGCGATATTCGCCCTACGAAAGCGGTTCCGCGTAGGGCGAAGCCAATGCGTGGGTCCAGCCGGGCATAAAAAAGGCGGATGACGCAAACGCCATCCGCCTTCTTTTCTTCCGCCTCGCGCCGTCTTATTCGACGCTCTGCTCGGCCAGCGCCACGGCGCGGAACATCGCCCGGCGCTTGTTGATGGTTTCTTCCCACTCCAGCGCCGGCACCGAGTCGGCAACGATACCGCCGCCGGCCTGCACGTGGAGTTCACCGTTCTTGATCACCGCGGTGCGGATGGCAATGGCGGTGTCCATGTTGCCGTTCCATGCCAGGTAGCCGACCGCGCCGCCGTAGACTCCACGCTTGACCGGCTCCAGCTCGTCGATGATCTCCATGGCGCGGATCTTCGGCGCGCCGGACAGCGTACCCGCCGGCAGGATCGCCCGCAGCGCGTCCATCGCGCTGAGCCCCTCGCGCAATTGCCCGGTGACGTTGGACACGATGTGCATGACGTTGGAGTAACGTTCGATCACCATTTTTTCGGTGACCTTCACCGCGCCGATATCGGACACCCGCCCCACGTCGTTGCGCCCCAGGTCGATCAGCATCAGGTGCTCGGCGATCTCCTTGGCGTCCGATAGCAGATCCTGCTCCAGCGCCAGGTCGGCCTCTTCGTTGATCCCGCGCGGACGGGTGCCGGCGATCGGGCGCACCGTGACCAGGCCATCCTCGACCCGTACCAGCACCTCCGGCGAGCTACCCACGACATGGAAGTCGCCGAAGTTGAAGAAGTACATGTAGGGCGTCGGATTGAAACAGCGCAGCGCGCGGTACAGGTCGATGGGCGCCGCCTTGAACTCGATGGACATGCGCTGCGACGGCACCACCTGCATGCAGTCGCCGGCCAGGATGTAGTCCTTGATCCTTCCTACCGCGTTTTCATAGTCCTCGCGGGTGAAGCTGGCACGAAACGCCGGCTCCCGGCCCTGGGCCGCCTCGAGGTCGAGGCCGCGACGCGGGGTGATCGGCTGGCGCAGACGCTCCAGCAGCTCCTCCAGACGTGCCTGGCCGCGCTCGTAGGCATTTTCCTCGGAGGGATCGGCGAGGACGATGGAGTGGATCTTCCCAGCCAGGTTGTCGAATACCACTACGGCATCGGACACCATCAACAGGATATCCGGGTTGCCCAGCGGGTCCGGGTTCGGACAGGTGGCCAGGCGTTTTTCCACGTAGCGCACGCAGTCGTAACCGAAATAGCCGACCAGGCCTCCATCGAAACGTGGCAAGCCGGGCACGGTGGGCACCTGGTAGCGCGCCTTGAACTCCTCGACGAAAGCCAGCGGGTCGGCGCAATCGAAGCGCTCGGTTTCCATGCCATCGATGCTGATCCGCACTTGATGGTCGTAGACCCGCAGCACCGTGCGACACGGCAGGCCGATGATCGAATAGCGCCCCCATTTCTCGCCGCCCTGCACCGACTCCAGCAGGTAGGAGTTCGGCGCGTCGGCCAGCTTCAGGTAGATCGACAGCGGCGTGTCGAAGTCGGCAAGGGTCTCGAAGGACAGCGGGATGCGGTTGTAGCCATCGGCGGCCAGCCGCAGGAATTCTTCGCGATTCATGATCAGCCTCATCGGAGGAGAGAACGGTCAACAGGGTGCAAACGCCGGCTATCCGGCGGAGGATGATGTCAGGCGCGCCAGCGCCAACGCGCCAGGGCCTTGATGACCTTCATCCAGAGTTTGCTGACCGCCACGGCTTGATCTCGCTGGTCGGAGGGGGAAAGGGAGTCGTCCGGCAACACTATCTCAGCGGCCTGGTCGGCGCAAGGCAGCAGGTCGCGCAGGTTGTCGATGACCAGGGTGGGCGCTTCCTCGGCGATCGGCCGGCCGTGGTTGTAGCCATAGGTCAGCGCCGCGCAGCGCACACCGGCAGCCTTGGCGGCGAGCACGTCGTTGCGCGAGTCACCGACGAACAACGCATCTTCGGGCTCGATGCCGGCCATCTTCATCACGAACAGCAGCGCCGCCGGGTCGGGCTTCTGCTGCGGCAGGGTGTCGCCGCCGATGATCCAGCGGAAATAGCGACCCAGCTTCATCTCATCCAGCAGCGGAGCGACGAAGCGCTCCGGCTTGTTGGTGATCAGCGCCATTTCCACGCCGTTGCGCTTGAGCCACTTGAGGGTGTCGACGACGCCGGGGTAGACCTCGGTGAGCGCATGACTGTCGGCATAGGCCTCCATGAACAGCGCCAGCGCGGCTTCGGTTTCTTCCTCACCAATGCCGTCATGCTCGATGCTTCCCGCCAGGGCGCGACGCACCAGCACACGCGCGCCGTTACCGATCCACTGGCGGACCTTCTCGATGCCCGCCGGTGGCCGCCCGAGGCTGGCGAGCATGCTGTCGACCGCGGCGGTGAGGTCGGGAACGGAATCGACCAACGTGCCATCCAGGTCGAACATCACCAGACGCGGCAGGCGCGTGGCGAAGAACGGCTCCGCAGCGCTCATTACTGGTGCGCCTGGGCCAGTTCGGCATGCATGGCGCGGATGACCTCGGCGTAGTCCGGGGCGTTGAAGATGGCCGAGCCGGCGACGAAGGTATCGGCGCCCGCCGCGGCGATCTCACGGATGTTCTTGACGTTGACGCCGCCATCGATCTCCAGGCGGATCTCGCGTCCGGAGGCATCGATCAGGGCGCGTGCCTCGCGCAACTTGTCGAGGGTACCGGGGATGAATTTCTGCCCGCCGAAGCCGGGGTTGACGCTCATCAGCAGGACCATGTCGACCTTGTCCATCACGTACTTCAGCACCTCCAGCGGAGTGGCCGGGTTGAACACCAGGCCCGCCTTGCAACCGCCGTCGCGGATCAGTTGCAGGGAACGGTCGATGTGCTGGGAAGCTTCCGGATGGAAGGTGATGTAGGTGGCGCCAGCTTCGATGAAGTCGCCGATGATGCGATCCACCGGGGACACCATCAGGTGCACGTCGATCGGCGCGCTCACGCCGTACTTGCGCAGCGCCGAGCAGACCATCGGGCCGATGGTCAGGTTCGGCACGTAGTGGTTGTCCATCACGTCGAAGTGAACGATGTCGGCACCGGCGGCGAGCACCTTGTCCACGTCCTCGCCCAGGCGGGCGAAATCGGCGGAAAGGATCGACGGAGCGATGGCGAAGGGTTGCATGGCGCACCTCAAAGGGGATCACGGAAGGCGCGCATTGTAGCCGTTATCGGTTTTTGGCGGTGAAAATGACGACTTTTCGCCGCAGCAGCCGACGCCCGGACCAGGCCGGGCGCGCCCTGCGCCTCAGGCGCCGGGTTGTGCTGTACGCATCTTCTCGCTGCGCCCGCGAAGCCACTCCAGGGTCAGCAACAGCAGTACGGAGAAACCGATCAGCAAGGTCGCCGCGGCGGCAATGGTGGGGCTCAGGTTCTCGCGAATGCCGCTGAACATCTGCCGCGGCAGGGTGGCCTGCTCGGGGCCGGCGAGGAAGAGGGTCACTACCACTTCGTCGAACGAGGTGGCGAAGGCGAACAGCGCGCCGGAGATCACCCCGGGAGCGATCAGCGGCAGGGTCACCCGGAAGAAGGTGGTCAGCGGCGGCGCGCCGAGGCTGGCGGCGGCGCGCACCAGGTTGTAGTTGAACCCCTGCAGGGTCGCGGAGACGGTGATGATCACGAACGGCACGCCGAGCACCGCATGCACCACGATCAGCGACAGGTAGCTGTTGCCGAGCCCGAGCGGAGCGAAGAACAGGTAGCTGGCCACGCCGATGATCACCACCGGCACCACCATCGGCGAAATCATCAGGCTCATCACCAGTGCCTTGCCGCGGAACTCGCCGCGGGTCAGGCCGATCGCCGCCAGAGTGCCGAAGACCATCGCCAGCAGGGTCGCCGCCGGAGCGACGATCAAGCTGTTGGTCAACGAGCGCATCCACTCGGCGGACTGGAAGAAGTCGGCGTACCAGCGCAGGGAGAACCCTTGCAGCGGGTAGACCAGGAAGGTACCGGAGTTGAACGACAGCGGCACGATGACCAGCACCGGCAGTACCAGGAACAGCAGTACCAGGCCGCAGAGGATGCGCAGGGAGTAGAACCACAGGCGCTCGACCGGGGACATGTAGGGACTCAGCATGACTCGCTCTCCAATGTGTTTCGTGCGGATCCCCCTCTCCCCGCCCTCCGGGCAGCCTTTTTTCCGAAGGGAGAGGGGAATCGGTTGGCCTTCTCGGAAGGCGCTCTATCCCAGGCGCAGGCGGCTGGCGCCCACCAGCCAGCTGTAGACGACGTAGAGCACCAGGGTAGCGAGCAGCAGCAGGCCGCCGAGGGCGGTGGCCATGCCCCAGTTGATGGTGCTGTTGGTATAGAAGGCGACGAAGTAGCTGACCATCTGGTCGTTCGGGCTGCCCAGCAGCGCCGGGGTGATGTAGTAGCCGATGGACAGGATGAACACCAGCAGGCAACCGGCGCCGACGCCCGCGACGGTCTGTGGGAAATACACCCGCCAGAAGCTGGCGAACGGGTGGCAGCCGAGGGAAATCGCGGCGCGCATGTAGCTCGGCGAAATGCCCTTCATCACGCTGTAGATCGGCAGGATCATGAACGGCAGCATGATGTGCACCATCGCGATGTATACGCCGGTGCGGTTGAACACCAGTTGCAGCGGCTGGTCGATCAGGCCGAGCTTGAGCAGCGCGCCGTTGATCAGGCCACCCGATTGCAGCAGGACGATCCAGGCGGCGACACGTACCAGGATCGAGGTCCAGAACGGCAGCAGGACCAGGATCATCAGCAGGTTGCTCTTGCGCGTCGGCAGGTTGGCCAGCAGGTAGGCCAGCGGGTAGGCCAGCAGCAGGCAGATGACGGTGATCACCGCGCCCATCCAGAAGGTGCGGGCGAAGATGTCCAGGTAGATGGCCTGGTCCGGGGTGGCGCGCGCCACTTCGCCGAGATCGTCGATCCGGTGGTCGAGGGCTGCGAGCAGGTAATAGGGCGTATAGCTGCTGGCGTTGCGGCGGATCACCTGCCAGTAGGCGGGGTCGCCCCAGCGCTCGTCGAGCTGCTCCATGGCGTCCTTGTAGGAAGCGGGCTCCTCCTTGAACGGCAGCTTGCGCGCGGTCTTCGCCATCAGGCTGCGATAACCGGCCAGTTCCATGTTCAGGCGCTTGGAGAGATCGCCGATGGTCTGGTTGCGACGAGCCTCGGCGAGATCCTGGCTGAGCGCCTTGTAGACGGCGTCGGCCGGCAGCGACTTGCCGTCCCAGGCGGAGATGGCCTCTACCGTCAGCGGCAACGAGCGAACCACTTCCGGGTTGGACACGCTCTTGTAGAGCAGCGCGGCGATCGGCACCAGGAAGGTCAGGACCAGGAAGGCCAGCAGGGGCAGGATCAGCGCCTGGGACTTCAGGCGGTTCATCCGCTCGGCGCGCGCCAGGCGTTGCTTGAGGGTGCTGCCGGTGGCCTGGGACATGGGCACAGCTGTGGCCATAGCGAACTCCGGAAAAAAAGCGGGCCGTCGGGAACGACCCTGGAAAGTGTGGAACGGTAGGAGGAGCCGCCGCGCGGCGGCCCCTCCGGCCCTCACTGGAGGGTCAGGCGAGGATTACCTGGCCGCCCAGGCGTTGAAGCGCTGTTCCAGTTGTTCGCCGTAGTCGGCCCAGAAGGTCACGTCCATTGCCACCTGGTTCTGGATGTTTTCCGGAGTGGTCGGCATGTCCTTCAGCAGGGCCTTGTCCAGCAGCGGCACCGCCTGCTTGTTGGCCGGACCGTAGGCGATGTTTTCCGAGTAAGTCTTCTGCTGCTGGGGCTGCACCGAGAAGGCGATGAACTTCAGGGTCTCTTCCTGTTTCTTCGCCCCCTTCGGGATGGCCCAGGCGTCGAAATCGTAGATGCCGCCGTTCCATACCACCTTCAGGTTGCTTTCCTTCTGCACCGCGGCGATCCGGCCGTTGTAGGCAGAACTCATCACCACGTCGCCGGAAGCCAGGTACTGCGGCGGCTGGGCGCCCGCCTCCCACCACTGGATGCTCGACTTGATCTCGTCGAGCTTCTTGAAGGCGCGATCCTGGCCTTCCTTGGTGGCGAGCACGCCGTAGACGTCCTTCGGCGCCACGCCGTCGGCCATCAGGGCGAATTCGAGGGTGTACTTGGCGCCCTTGCGCAGGCCGCGCTTGCCGGGGAATTTCTTGATGTCCCAGAAGTCCGCCCAACTGGTCGGCGCGCTTTTCAGCTTGTCGGCGTTGTAGGCGAGCACCGTGGACCAGACGAAGAAACCCACGCCGCACGGTTGGATGGCGCCGGGCACGAAGTCCTCGGTCTTACCGAACTGCGCCGGGTCGAGTTCCTCGAACAGGCCTTCGTCGCAGCCGCGCGACAGCTCCGGCGACTCCACTTCCACCAGGTCCCAGGAGACGCTGTTGGTATCGACCATGGCCTTGACCTTGGCCATCTCGCCGTTGTATTCGCCGGCGACGATCCTGTTGCCGGTGGCTTTCTGGTAGGGCTCGTAGAACGCCTTGATCTGGGCGCTCTTGTTGGCCCCGCCGAAGGACACCACGGTCAGGTCCACCGCCATGGCCTGGGCCGCGCAGGCCAGGCCGGCCGCCAGGGTGGCGAACTTCAGGCTGGCCGCTTTCAGGGATTTCGACATTATTGTTCTCTCCACAGTGCAGGGTTGCTTCGGTACGGTTCGGGACTGCCGGCGCTCACGCCGCCGGCAGAGGGTCGAGCGCCCTCACATGCTCGACCTGCCAGCCCAGCGGAACCACATCACCGACGCTCAGCGTCGGGTCCAGCTCGGCGATCGGCTGCTTGACGAAGAAGTCGTCGCGGCCGCAGACCTCCAGGCGCACACGCACGTGGTCGCCCAGGTAGACGAACTCGGCCACGCGGCCGGAGAAACGGTTGACGCAAGACTCGCTGGCACCGTTCAGGCGCACCCGCTCGGGGCGGATCGACAAGGTTACCGGCTCGCCCGGCTGGCCGACGTTGACCGCCAGCGCCTCGACCTTCTCGCCGCGCGGCAGTCCGACCACGCAGCGCTCGCCGTCGCAACTGAGAAGCTGCCCGGATAGACGGTTGTTCTCACCGATGAAGTTGGCCACGAAGGTGTTGCGCGGCTGCTCGTAGAGATTGCGCGGCGGCTCGATCTGCTGGATTTCGCCCTGGTGGAACACCGCCACCCGGTCGGACATGGTCAGCGCCTCGCCCTGGTCGTGGGTGACGTAGACCACGGTGACGCCGAGGCGCTGGTGCAGATGCTTGATTTCCATCTGCATGTGCTCGCGAAGTTGCTTGTCCAGCGCTCCCAGGGGCTCGTCCATCAGCACCAGTTGCGGCTCGAAGACCAGCGCGCGGGCCAGCGCCACGCGCTGCTGCTGGCCACCGGAAAGTTGCGCCGGATAACGCCCGGCGAAGGCGTCGAGCTGGACCATCGACAACGCGCGCTTGACCCTTTCCTTCACGTCGGTCTTGCTCATGCCACGGACGCTGAGGGGAAAGGCCAGGTTCTCGGCCACGGTCATGTGCGGGAACAGCGCATAGTTCTGGAACACCATGCCGATGTCGCGCTTGTGCGGAGGGACATTGTTGATCGAGCGACCGGCCAGGAGGATTTCGCCGGCGGTAGGGGTTTCGAAACCGGCCAGCATCATCAGGCTGGTGGTCTTGCCGGACCCGGAGGGGCCGAGCAGGGTGAGGAATTCGCCCTTGCGAATGTCCAGGTTGAGATCCTTCACGATGAGGGTCTCGCCGTCGTAGCTCTTCTGCACGCCACGGAAGCTGACCAGTACATCGCCGCCTTGAGTCTCGGCCATAACCGCACCTTTGTTCGTTTTATGGATGCTGTGCGAACAGCCTAGAGAACCCGGCGCAGGACGCAAATCGGCCGGCAAGAGAGTTTTCTATCAGGGGAAAGGAAAGCTCTTTGTAGGAATCGCCCTACAAAAAAGATGCACCCCGGAATGGGCCGAACCACTCTGGGAAGGGGCTTTCGAGAAGGGCAAAGGTTTGCGCGCCAGCGCTCTTCGGCTGGCGCGCAACGGCGTCCTCAGCGCTTGGCCCAGTTCTGGAAACGCTGCTCCAGGGCCTCGCCGTGCTCCGCCCAGAAGGCCACGTTCATACCCACCGCGTTCTGCATGTTCTGCGGTGCGGTCGGCAGGTTGGCAGCCACTTGCGGATCGAGCAGGCCTACCGCCTTGCGGTTGGCCGGGCCGTAGGCGATGTTCTCGGCGAAAGCCTTCTGCTGCTCCGGCTGGCTGGCGAAACGGATGAACTCCTCGGCCAACTGCTTCTTCCAAACCCCGACCGGCAGCGCCCAGAAGTCGAAATCGTAGACGCCGCCGCTCCAGACCATTGCCAGGGGCTGCTTCTCGGCCTGCGCCGCGGCGATCCGCCCGTTGTAGGCCGAACTCATCACCACCGTGCCATCGGCCAGGTCGCGCACAGGGTCCTGCCCGGACTTCCACCAATGGATATAGGGCTTCAGCTCGTCGAGCTTGCGGAATGCCCGCTCGACGCCGGCGGGCGTCGCCAGCGTCTGGTAGACGTCCTTCGGCGCCACGCCATCGGCCATCAGGGCGAACTCCAGGCTGTACTTGGCGCCCCAGCGCAGGCCGCGCTTGCCGGGAAACTTCTTCACGTCCCAGAAATCCGCCCAGCCCTGCGGGCTGCCCGCAACCTTGCCGGGGTTGTAGGCAAGCAGCGTGGTCCAGACGAAGATGCCGACTCCGCAGGGCTGCACCGCGCCGGGAACGAAATCCGCGGGATCGCCGACCTTCGCCATGTCCAGCTTCTCGAACAGACCTTCCTCGCAACCGCGCGCCAGCTCCGGCGCCTCGACTTCCACCACGTCCCAGGAGACGTGGCTGATCTCCACCATGCGCTTGAGCTTGGCCAGGTCGCCATTGTAGGAGCCATGCACCACGCGATTGCCGGTGGCGCTCTTGAAGGGTTTGTAGAACGCGGTTTCCTGGGCTTCCTTGTTGGCGCCGCCGAAGGAAATCACGGTCACGTATTCCGCCCAGGCGGGCGCGGTAACTCCGAGAAGGGCGCACAACAGGCCCGTCCTCATGGCTGGCAACATCGTTTCTTCTCCTTATCGTGTTGGCCGGCAAGCATCATTCCCTGCCGCGCGGAAGCCAGGTAGACAGCAGATCGCGAAAACCGGACCTGGCGCACAAGCCGCGAGCAAAACCTGGGCGAACGCCCCTGTCAGAGCAGGCGGTGCTCCATCGCGTAGCGCACCAGGTCGGCTACCGAATGCGCGTTGAGCTTCTGCATCAGGCGTGCCTTGTGGGTACTGATGGTTTTGTTGCTGACCGCCAGTTGCTGGGCGATCTCGTTGACGTTGGCGCCCTGCACCAGCCGCTCGAACACCGAGAACTCGCGCTCGGAGAGCAGCGCATGGGGCGGACGCGAATCGGTCAGGCCGACCTCGAAGACCATCCGATCGGCAAGGTCCGGGTCGATGTAGCGTCCGCCGCCGGCGACCCTGCGGATCGCGGTGAGCAGCAATGCCGGATCGCTGTCCTTGGTGGCATAGCCGGCAGCACCTATCTTCAGGGCGCGGGCGGCCATCTGCGCCTCGTCGTGCATCGACAGCACCAGGATCGCCGGCGGCTCGTTCAGCGCGCGAATCCGCGGAATCGCCTCGAGGCCATTGACGCCGGGCATGGAGATATCCAGCAGGACCACCTCGCAAGGCGTTCCGCGCAGGGTTTCCAGCAACTGCTCGCCATTGGTGGCCTCGCCGACCACCTGCAGGTCCTTGGCCATGCCAATCAGTTGCTTGATGCCTTCCCTGACGATCGTGTGGTCTTCAGCGACCAGGACTCGGATCACCACTCTTTGCTGCCTCACGCTGCTCCGCCTTGCCGGCGGTTGTTCTTGTCACGGGCCCGCGACGCCCAGCGGAATCCTCACGCTGAGCGTGGTGCCCTCGCCGGGGGCACTGTCGATGTCCAGCGTACCGCCCATCATCAGCACCCGCTCGCGCATGCCGACCAGGCCGAAGGAACTGCCACGCCCCACCGTGGCAACATCGAACCCGCGACCGTCGTCGCTGACGCTCAGGCACAGCTCGTCACCCTCGCGCAGCAGACGCAGTTGCACAGTATGCGCCTCGGCATGCCGCATGACATTGGTCAACGCCTCCTGGAGGATGCGGAACAGGCCGATAGCCTTGGCGTCGACCAACTGCGGCGAGTTCTCCGGCACCTCCACCAGGCAGGGAATCTGCGTGCGCGCCTCGAAGCGCCGCGCCTGCCACTCCACCGCCGAGCCGATTCCGGCGTCGAGGATCGGCGGGCGCAGTGCGGTGGCCACGTCGCGCACCAGCTGGAACAACTGAGCGATCAGCTTTTTCATGTTGCCCAGGCGTTCGCGCAGGCCCTCCTGGGCATCGGCATAGGCCAGCTCGCACATCGAGGTTTCCAGCTTCAGCACCGTCAGCACCTGGCCCAGCTCATCATGGACCTCGCGGGCGATACGCGCCTTCTCCTCCTCCCGCACCGACTCCAGGTGCGCCGACAGCTCGCGGAGCTGGGCGCGCGACTCGCCGAGTTCGAGTTCGATCTGCTTGTTCGCGGTGATGTCCCAGACCACCCCGTCCCAGACCGCACGACCATCCTCGAAACAGCGCGCCGAAGCCTTGATGTCGGCCCAGCGCAATTCGCCCTGGCGAGTGAGGATGCGGCCCTGCCAATGCCAGTCGCGATTCTCGTCGAGGGCAGTCATCTGGCTCGACCAGTAGCGCTCGCGGTCGTCGGGATGGACCAGGCCACGAATGCCGCGGCCGCTTTCGATCAGTTCGCGAGCGCTGTAGCCGACCAGCGCCTCGCTGCCCTCGCTGATATAGGCGAAGTCGGAAAACGCGCCGGCCCGCGGCCGCTCCAGGCGGAAGACCATGCCCGGCACGTTGGAGGCGATGCCCTTCATCCGCGCCTCGCTTTCCTGCAATGCCTCGCGGGCACGGCGGCGCTCGGTGACGTCGCTGAGGAACACCACCAGATACTCGGACGTGCCGAAGCGCAGGAAGCTAAGCGAGACGTCGGCCGGCAGCCAACTGCCGTCGGCGCGCAGGCAGCGGGTCTCGAAGCTGAGCGGGCCCTCCTCGCTATTGCGCGCACGACGCCAAAGATTCAACCAGCGGTCCATGTCCAGGCCGGGCTCGAAGTCGGCCAGCGGACGGTCCACGAGTTGGCCGTCGGCATGGCCGAGCATCTGTTCGGCGGCGCGGTTGGCGTAGCGTACGCGGCTGTCCCAGTTGACCCAGAGGATGCCCAGGGTGCTGTTGTCGATGGAGAACTGGGTCAGGCGCAGCGCCTCCTCGGCCGCCTGGCGCAGCTCCAGGTCGCGGCGGGCGCCGTACAGCCGGGCTTCCAGCGCATGCTGCTGGCGCCGCTGGAGGAACACCGCAGCCAGCGCGCCGGCCAGCAGCAGGCCGAGGAGGATCGACAGGTTCTGCCAGAACCCCGGCGACTCGCCGAGGCGCGGATACTTGGGTTGCAACCAGCGCTCGTGCAACTGGTCCAGGGACTTGCGCGGCAGCGAGCGCAACGCCTGGTCGACCACCATCGCCAGTTCCGGCCAGTCGCGACGGGTCGCCACCCGTAGCAGCTGCGGGTAGCCGATATCGCCAACCACCGCTAGCTCGGCGAACTCCGGTTCGCGGGTCAGGCGACTGAGTTGCGCTTCGTCGATCACCGCGTAGCGTGCCTGTCCGGCGAGCACGGCGCGCAGCACCTCGCGTTCGGAATCGGCCGACACCCATTGCAGGCTGCTATAGGTGCTGCTGAGGTAGTCGGCTACCGAACTGCCGGCACGCACGGCAACCCGGGTATCGCGCTCCAGTTGCTCCAATTCGACGCTGCCGCTGCCATCGCGCTTCCCCACCACCAGCCGGGAAACCCGCAGGTAGGGATCGGAGAACAGCCACAAGCGCAGCCCGGCTGGGGTCTGGCTGAGGCCGGGAGCGATATCCACGCGCCCAGCGCGCAGGGCATCGTCGAGCGCCGCCTGGTCGGGATAGCCCTGCCACCGCAAGGTCACCTGCATTGCCGTGGCCAGCCAGCCCATCAGCTCCACGTTGGCCCCGGAATACTGTTGCAGGCGGCGGTCGTATTGGGCATAGGGCGCTTCGGTGACCACCCCGACGCGCAATTCCCGATGCTCCGCCAGCCAGGTCCGTAGTTCCGCCGTCAGCGGCAAGGCGACCGACTCCTCCGCTCGCACGGGCAGGCTCAACAGCAGACAGAAGAAGAGCAGACAGCAACGACGCAACATGCCGGCGACACTCCACGGAATACACCGCAACGGAAGGAAAAGCGGGCATACCTTACCGCGAGCGCGACCGGCGAACCATGCGAAGGCTCGGCCTGACAAAGAAGTGCTCTGGGTTTAGGCTGCCTTCTGGATTGTCTATCGGGAATTTCCAATGCCGGCCTTCTCTCTACTGCCGAAGCCCTCCGCCCTGCTGCCGCTGCTATTGGCCGCCGCTTTCCTGCCGCCGGCTTTCGTTCAAGCCGAAGAGGAGGCCGCCAAGGACCAGCCGCCGGCCCCCGTGGAACGCCCGGCGGTCAGCGAGCGCAGCCAGGACGAGGCCAAGGGGCTGGAGCGCCAGTTGCCGGAGGACGGCCAGCAGATCCTCAAGGCCGGCGACGAAAGCTTCCTCACCCTCTGGTTGCCAGCCAACACCGCCGAGGCCGAAGGTGTAGTGATCCTGGTTCCCGGTGATGGCGAAAGTCCGGACTGGCCGCAAGCCATCGGCCCGCTAAGGCGCAAACTGCCGGATGCCGGCTGGCAGACCCTGAGCCTGGCCCTGCCCGACCCGCAGAGCACCGCGCCGGTTACCCGCCCTGCGGAATCCGCCGCCAGCGCCAGCGCCGACAAGGACGCCAGCGCCGCGGACAGCGCAAGCAAGCCTGACGTGAAAGGCGAAAGCGGCAACGCGCCGGCGCCGGAAAGCACCGCCGAAGCCGGCAGCGGCGAACCGGCGCAGAGCGAGGACCAGGCCCCTCCCCCAGCCATCGATCCGGTCGAGCAGCGCAAGGCGCACGCCGAACGGGTCATGGCGCGCCTGCAGGCGAGCATCGACCTGGCCCTGCAGCACGAACCGAAAAGCGTCGTCCTGCTCGGTCATGGCACGGGCGCCTATTGGGCGGCACGCTACCTGGCGGAGAAGGAGCCTGCGGAAATCCACAACCTGCTGCTGGTTGCCGCGGAGATACCGCGCGATTTTCGCCCGGCGCTGGAAGATATGGTGCCGAAGCTGAAACTGGCGACCGGCGACTTCTATTACCGCGACGCCCGCGCCGACCGCGAGGCGGCCAGGCTGCGCATGCAGGCCGGCAAGCGGCAGAAACACCCGGCCTACGTACAAATCGCGATGCAGGCGCTACCGGCCGACCCCAAGGCGGAGCAGGAGCAACTGTACCGACGAATCCGCGGCTGGCTCAGCCTTCACCTGCAGGCCGATGCGCAGAAACCTGCGGAGTGATCAGCGGAACCCCTCACGCTCTCGGACCAGGGCGTAGGCCGCCTGCAATTCACGGGTTTTCTCGGTAGCCGCACGCACGCGCTCGACGCTGGCGCCGGCTCCCGCCAGTTTGTCCGGATGGTGCTGGCTGATCAGCTTGCGATAGGCGCGTTTGATCAGCGCCGGCTCGCTTCCGGCCTCCACGCCGAGCAGCAGCAGGGCCTCACGGTAGCTATCCCGGGCGACAGCGCGCGTCCGCTTCGGCATGACCCGCGCCGACAAGCGTTCCGTTCGCTCCGCCGACCAACCCAGCCAGCGCCCCCATTGCAACACCAGTTGTCGCGCCGACTGGCTGAGCACGCCGCCAGCCCAGGCCATCCGCCAGCAGGCGAGCAATACTGCCTCCGCACGTTCGCCTTTCAGACGCGCGACCTCCTCCTGCAGATGGGCGATGCCGGCCTTGCCCTTGCCGAAGGACGCGATGGCACGCCGCTGGGCTCGCCTATCGAGCTTGCGCAACGCCATCTCCTCGCGCGCCTGGCGGATATGCATTTCCTCCACCCGCCCGCCGCTCTTGGCCAGATAGCCGAGCAACTGGAACAGCAGATCGTCCTCATCGTTCACCGCCCGCCCGCGCAAGCGCGCCAGCAGGCCGCGCCAGGACTCCAGGCGTAACCTGCGGTCCAGCAGTTGCCCCAGCAGGCCGCCGAGCAGGGCGCCGGGGATGCTGGCCAGGGCCCAGCCGGCTCCGGCTCCGATCAGCGTAGCGGGCCAAAGCATCTCAGGCGTGCTCCGCCAGCAATCGCTCGACTTCCGCCAGGCGCTCGTGGGTACCGACGTCGACCCAGTGCCCACGATAATGTTCGCCGCTGACCCGCCCCGCGGCGATGGCCTTGCGCAATAGCGGCGCCAGCTTGAAGGCGCCCGGCTGGCAGCCCTCGAACAGCGCGGGATGCAGTACGGCGATCCCGCTGTAGGTCAGGTTGCCGCCCGCTTCGCGGGTCTCGCCCACCCGTCCGCCGGCATCCAGGTGGAAATCGCCGGCGGGATGGTGCGCCGGGTTGTCGACCAGCACCAGATGCGCCAGGTCGCCGTCGGCAAGATGCAGCCGAGAGTAGTCGAAGTCGCTCCAGACATCGCCGTTGAGCAACAGGAACGGCTGCTCGCCGAGCAACGGCAGGGCGCGGAAGATTCCACCGCCGGTTTCCAGCGGTTCTCCCTCGGGTGAATAGGCGATCCGCCCGCCCAGGCGCGAGCCGTCGCCGAGATAGGCCTCGATCTGCTCGCCAAGCCAGGCATGGTTGATCACCCAGTCGTCGACTCCGGCCTGGCGCAGCGCCAGCAACTGACGCTCGATCAATGGCACGCCGGCGGCCTCGATCAGCGGCTTGGGCGTGTGCAGGGTGGTCGGCCGCATGCGCTCGCCACGGCCGGCGGCGAGGATCATCGCCTTCATGCCTCGGCTCCCTGCGGCAGCGAGGCCAGCAGCTCGCCCAGTTCGGCCAGCTCGGGACGGCGCGCCACGGCGGTTTCCAGATAACGGAAGAAGCGTGGCACGTCACCCAGGTAGCGCGGCTTGCCGTCGCGGTGACAAATACGGGCGAAGATGCCAATCACCTTCAGGTGGCGCTGCACGCCCATCAGGTCGCTAGCGCGGAGGAAGTCCTCGAAGCTTGGCGGCAGCGGGATGCCGGCCCAGGTCGCCTTCTTCCAGTAACGACTCAGCGCGGCATGCACGCGCGGCTCCGGCCAACTGACGAAGGCATCCTTGTACAGGCAGGTGACATCATAGGTGACCGGGCCGTGCAGGGCGTCCTGGAAATCGAGGACACCCGGGTTCGGCTCGCTGAGCATCAGGTTGCGCGGCATATAGTCGCGATGGACGAACACCCGCGGTTGCTCCAGCGCGCTGCGTACCAGCAGGTCGCAGATCCGCTGCCAGCGGGCCAGCGTCTCGCCCTCCAGCTCCACGCCGAGGTGGCGGGCCAGGTACCAGTCGGGGAACAGCTGCAGCTCGCGGCGCAGCACCGCTTCGTCGTAGGCAGGCAGGACACCGGCGACATCGACCTTCTGGAAGGCGATCAGCGCATCCAGGGCCGGTTCGAACAGCTCGTCGGCATTTCCGGGATGAAGCACGTCGAGGTAGGTCTGCCGGCCCAGGTCACTGAGCAGCAGGAAACCGTTCTCCAGATCCTGGGCGAGAATCCTCGGCACATGCACGCCGGCTCCGGCGAGCAGTCCGGCGACCTTGACGAACGGTCGGCAGTCTTCCTGGGGCGGCGGCGCGTCCATCACCACCAGGCTGCGGTCCCCTCCCTGCCAGCGGAAATAACGACGGAAGCTGGCGTCGCTACTGGCCGGGATCAGTTCGGCGGGAGGCACTTCCCCCCAACCTTCGGCAACGAACAACTCGGGCAAACAAGAGTCCAACCAGCGATTCAGCTGCTGGAAACGGGCATCATCAGACATTTACGGGGTTCTCCACGGCCCTAGCCGTTGCGCAGGTCATGCTTTATTATCCAGCATCTTGTGCGACACGCGTAGCGTGTCTCCGGCTCCAAGCTGTAGGGTCAGCTTGGGGGATTTCCGAGAGGAAATCGCACGCTTGGGTATCCATCCCCAGGAACCAAAACCCGCCCAGAAGTCCATTGCCTTCAAGGACTTGCCGCAGCGGCGGTGGCAACCCCAAGGTCGCCTAGCACTCGGAAGCGCGACTGCGAACCAGCTCTTTTCGGTTCTGGAGTGCATGCCCAATGGAGGGTGTTATGAATGAGATGAGCCAAGATACCTTCGGCATAATCATGCTCACCGGCTTGCTCCTCGTTTGTTTAGGGATGGCAGCCTGGGCGGATTGGCCGAGGATCAAAAGCCACCTCAAACGACCGCCTTCCAAGCACTAACCCCGGCCCTTGTGGCCTAACCCTTGCGGGAGAGAATCCCCGCTGGGGTTCCTCCTGCCTCAAAACAGGAGGAAATCTTCCCCGAGAGCACGCTGCACCCGCAGTACCTGCTCACATCAAACTGGAGACATGGGCGAAAGCTCTGTCTGTCATTGTCCAACCACACTCACCAGAGTGCGGGAGCGGACCCGTTGTGCGACCAACGGTAGCCTACGACGACGTGCATCGCTGGTAACGGCGTTGTGCGAAGCTCGTCCGACAACGTAGCCCCCTATCCAGGGTGCAGTCCTTCCGCGAGGCAGACTGCGGATACTCGGAGCAGTACCGGGTTGAGGCGCCAGGCTGGCTGGTATGGGCAACACATGTGAATCGCTGATAAACACCGTAAGGATAGCCATGCCAAAACTGCTGTCAGGCATGAACCAAAAGGTATGTGGTCGGTTATCTCCGTGGGATGTGGGGATACGTCGCCTTCAAGACCACCGGTGAAAAGGCGAGTCCTAACCCAGTCGTGTGACAGATAGGGAACGTGGTAAGCCCGTATCGCCGCCCTCCGGGCAGGGGAGCCGCAAGGCGAACTGTTGGCGGTGCGGGTATGGGATCGCAGAGAAAGCGAATGCCGGGTTGTAATGATCCGGATAGGGGTTGAAACATCACCCCACGGGAAACCGGGCAGACTTCTGCGTGGTCTTCCGTCGCAACAGCTCTGACAGAGACCGTCTCAATCAACCCAGGGCCAGCTTCCATCGGCCCTTAACAAACCTACCCTGGCGGGTGCCCCCACCCCGTCAGGGGCGGCGTGCACCTTCCGCTCGGGTAGTTCACTTGAGAGGAAAGCAGCATGAAAGAGCTCAGCCAACAGGCCGGGCCTGCGCTTTCCGGCGCTCCACAGCAATGGCACGACGTCGATTGGAGTCGTGTCCAGCGGAACGTCCGGGGAATGCAGGTGCGGATTGCGAAGGCTTGCCGGGAAGGCAAATGGCGCAGGGTGAAAGCCTTGCAACGGATGCTGACCCGCTCGAAGTCGGCCAGATACTTGGCCGTACGGAGAGTCACGGAAAATCAGGGGAGCCGCACGACGGGAGTCGATAAGCAACTCTGGGATACACCCAACGCGAAATGGGAAGCGGTTGGTCAGTTGAAGACGCGGGGATACAAGGCGCGGCCTCTACGGCGCGTCTTTATCCCGAAGTCGGATGGCCGGGAACGCCCTTTGGGTATCCCGACCATGACGGATAGAGCCATGCAGGCGCTATATCTGCTGGCGCTGTCTCCTGTCGCAGAAACCCGGGGCGATCCGAATAGCTACGGCTTCAGGATCGAACGCTCCACGGCGGACGCGATGGCGCAGTTGTTCGTATGCCTATCCAAACGAGCTTCCGCTCAATGGGTGCTGGACGCGGACATCGAAGGGTTCTTCGACAACATCAACCATGATTGGCTGATAAGGAATGTCCCCACGGATACACGAGTACTCCGGCAATGGTTAAAGGCCGGTGTTGTACACCGAGGGCAGTTGCACGCAACGGATGCAGGTACGCCACAAGGGGGGATCATCTCCCCAACCTTGGCAAATCTGGCGCTGGATGGGCTGGAATCACTCCTCAAGCAACATTTGGGGGTGACGAGGGCGAAGAGGCTGAAGATCAACGTGGTGCGTTACGCGGATGATTTCGTGATCACTGGCGCCTCCCCGGAGGTACTGGAAAACGAGGTCAAACCCTGGGTGGAGCAGTTCCTGGCGGTACGCGGGCTGCGGCTTTCTCCCAAGAAAACCCGCATCGTCCACATCGACGAAGGCTTCGACTTCCTTGGATGGAACTTCCGAAAGTACGACGGAACGTTGCTGATCAAACCGAGCAAGAAGAACGTCAAGGCGTTCTACGGCAAGATCAGGGAAGTGATCGACACCCACAAGACGAGTAAGCAAGAGGATTTGATCCGACTGCTGAATCCGATCCTGCGGGGGTGGGCACTTTACCATCAGCCAGTGGTGGCCAAACAGGCGTACAGCCGGATGGATAACAGGGCGTTTATTAAGCTCTGGCGCTGGGCAAAAAGGCGGCATCCAAACAAGTCCCTGGACTGGATACGGAAGAAGTATTTCCGACCGCAAGGGGAACGAGGATGGGTGTTCGCCACCACGGTTCTGGAAGCGAACGGATCAAAACGGGAGGTCGAGTTGTACCAACTTGCAGGTACACCGATCGAGCGGCACAAAAAGGTAAGTGGGGAATACAACCCCTACGACCCCCTCATGGAGGCAGCAGGCGAAAAACTGCGGATGGAACGGATGCTGAACAAGCTGAAGTACCGGAAGCAAATCGCCAGTCTATTCACCAGCCAAAATGGGTTATGCGCGCTCTGCAAACAGCCGATATCCAGGGAAACCGGGTGGCACGACCACCACATTATCTACCGTTCACAAGGCGGTGGAGACTCCCTGGAGAACCGGG
>NZ_KV812729.1:231416-321199 GCF_001813485.1 Pseudomonas sp. HMSC067G02 | reverse complement strand
AGACTCCCTGGAGAACCGGGTACTATTGCACCCCATTTGTCACCAACAGCTCCACGCACGTGGTCTGCACGTGAGCAAACTGGCCCCCTTGGGGGTTTTGGATAGGCCTGAGCCGTAAGCGCTGAAAGGTGCACGTACGGTTCTTAGGGGGGGATCAGCCAGTAATGGCTGGTTCCCACCCGACTTTCAGCCCATCGAGAGGCGTGCGGCCCACCGGGCCGATGGCGCGCAGGAAGCCCGGATTAACAAGATGGCAGTGAAATCCCTCGTGTTTCGAAGAAAGTTTCCCCTGCTGGTCACCGGCAGCCTGCTGGCTCTGCAGCCGGTCGCAGCATTGACTGTACAGGCCGCCGATCAGTTCGACTGCAAGGTATCGGCCACCGGCGGCTGGGATTGCTCCCCGCTGCAGAACGCCAATGCCAACCTGCCACCGCGCCCGGCGCATACCGCGACCTCGGTCAGCACCGCCGCGGCGGGCACCAGTGTATCCGGCAGCGGAGGCGAAACCGTCGAGGCAGAGCCGACCCAGCGCCTGGTCACCGAGTCCGGCGGTCGCGCGCTGAAATCCCGCAGTGCGGACTACTCGCACCTCGACTGGATTCCTCGGGAAAAACTGACCGCCGCCCAGTTGGCGGAAATCGGCCCCTATTGCGGCGGCTCCTACATCGAGCCGGTGCGTCCGGGCATGGATGACGGCGCGCCCAGCGACGAGAGCCCGACCTACGTATCCGCCAAGGCTTCGCGCTACGAGCAGGAAAAACAGATCGCCACCCTCGCCGGTGACGTGGTCCTGCGCCAGGGCAGCATGCAGGTGGAAGGCGACGAGGCCAACCTGCACCAGCTGGAAAACCGCGGCGAACTGGTCGGCAACGTCAAGCTGCGCGACAAGGGCATGCTGGTGGTCGGTGACCACGCCCAGGTCCAGCTGGACAACGGCGAGGCCCAGGTCGACAACGCCGAGTACGTGATCCACAAGGCCCATGCCCGCGGCAGCGCGCTCTACGCCAAGCGCAGCGAGAACGCCATCATCATGCTCAAGGATGGCACCTACACCCGCTGCGAACCGAGCAGCAACGCCTGGACCCTGAAGGGCAACAACGTCAAGCTGAACCCGGCCACCGGCTTCGGCACCGCGACCAACGCGACCCTGCGGGTCAAAGATTTCCCGGTGTTCTACACCCCGTACATCTATTTCCCGATCGACGACCGCCGCCAGTCCGGCTTCCTGCCGCCGAGCTTCAGCAGCACCAGCGACACCGGCTTCACCCTGGTCACCCCGTACTACTTCAACCTGGCGCCGAACTACGACGCCACGTTGTACCCGCGCTACATGGCCAAGCGCGGCATGATGCTGGAAGGCGAGTTCCGCTACCTGACCCACAGCAGCGAAGGGATGGTGACGGCCGCCTACCTGAACGACAAGGACGACCACCGCGAGAACTTCCCGGACTACAGCAAGGACCGCTGGCTGTACGGCCTCAAGAACACCACCGGCCTCGATTCGCGCTGGCTGGCCGAGGTCGACTACACGCGGATCAGCGATCCCTACTACTTCCAGGATCTGGATACTGACCTGGGTGTAGGCAGTACCACCTATGTCAATCAGCGCGGCAGCGTGACCTACCGGGGCGATACCTTTACCGGTCGCCTGAACCTGCAAGGTTATCAACTGGCGACCACCACCGACGTGACGCCTTACAACCGTCTGCCGCAGGTCACCTTCGACGGTTTCTTGCCATACAATCCGGGCGGCCTGAAATTCGACTACAAAACCGAATTCGTCCGCTTCGACAGAGACCTCGATGACGGATACTACATCGCGGACGAGAACGACCCTATCGGTTCCCGAGTACCCCGTGTCGACAACAACCTGAAGGGTCTGGCCCGGGCCAATGGCGACCGGGCACACCTGGAACCCGGCATGAGTCTGCCGATGACCCGGAGTTGGGGTTATCTGACCCCGACCCTGAAGTTCCTCTATACGAAGTACGATCTGGATCTGGACAGCCAGGGCAAGCAAACCCTTACTGCATATGACGAAACATTCGATAGCAGTCAGGATCGCTCGCTTCCGTTGGTCAAGGTTGATAGTGGCCTGTATTTTGACCGTGATATGACCTTTGCCGGCACGCAGTTTCGGCAAACCCTGGAACCAAGAGCGATGTATTTGTACGTTCCGTACAAGGACCAGGACAATATTCCAGTATTCGACACCAGCGAACCGTCGTTCAGCTATGACTCCCTCTGGCGAGAGAATCGGTTCTCCGGCCGTGACCGTATCGGAGACGCCAACCAATTGTCGCTCGGCGTGACTACCCGCTTCATCGAACCCAATGGATTCGAGCGCGCCAGCTTAAGTGCTGGACAGATTTACTACTTCCGTGATCGTCGTGTACAACTGCCCGGCCTGACCGAAAAAGATCTGGATCGTCTGCGTGCGACCAATCCTGACCTGAAAGATCCGGATACCGATAGCTGGCGTTCTCCATATGCACTGATGGGGCAATACCGCTTCAACCGCGACTGGAGGGTCAGCTCCGACTTCAACTGGAACCCCAACACCAGCCGTACCCAATCCGGCAGCGCCATATTCCACTATCAGCCAGAAGACAACCCAAACAAGGTGGTCAATGCTGGCTATCGCTACCGCGAAGATGCTCGCCGCTTCAACAGCTCCACGGGACGGTTCATGTACGGCCGCGAAGACGACATCATCAAACAGCACGACTTCTCGGTCATCTGGCCGATGGTGCCGCAGTGGTCCGTGCTCGCCCGCTGGCAGTACGACTACAACAAGAACCGCACCCTAGAGGCCTTCGGTGGCTTCGAATACGACAGCTGCTGCTGGAAGCTGCGTCTGATCAACCGTTATTGGCTTGATGTGGACGACGATGCCTTCCTTACGCAGAACGCAAAGGCCGACCGCGGCGTCTTCCTGCAGATCGTCCTGAAGGGCCTCGGCGGCATCGTAGGCAACAAGACGGAAATGTTCCTCGACAAAGGCATCCAAGGTTATCGTCAACGTGAAGATCAAGCTATGTAACCGGCTGCGCCCCCTTGCATTGGGCGCAGCACTCCTTTGCTCCTTCGCGCATGCCGAAGTGGTACCACTGGACCGGGTCGTCGCCATCGTCGACAACGATGTGATCATGCAGAGCCAGCTCGACCAGCGCCTGCGTGAAGTGCACCAGACGCTGCTCAAGCGCGGTGCGCCGCTGCCGCCCGAGCACGTGCTGACCCAGCAGGTGCTGGAACGCCTGATCATCGAGAACATCCAGCAGCAGATCGGCGACCGCTCCGGCATCCGCATCTCCGACGAGGAGCTGAACCAGGCGATGGGCACCATCGCCCAGCGCAACGGCATGAGCCTGGAGCAGTTCCAGGCCGCCCTCACCCGAGACGGCCTGTCCTACGCCGACGCACGCGAGCAGGTCCGTCGCGAGATGGTGATCAGCCGTGTGCGCCAGCGCCGGGTCGCCGAGCGCATCCAGGTCAGCGAGCAGGAGGTGAAGAACTTCCTTGCCTCGGACATGGGCAAGATCCAGCTTTCCGAAGAGTACCGCCTGGCCAATATCCTGATCCCGGTGCCGGAAGCCGCGTCCTCGGACGTGATCCAGGCCGCCGCAAGGCAGGCCCAGGAGCTTTACCAGCAGCTCAAGCAGGGCGCCGACTTCGGCCAACTGGCGATTTCCCGCTCGGCCGGCGATAACGCCCTGGAAGGCGGCGAGATCGGCTGGCGCAAGGCCGCCCAGTTGCCGCAGCCGTTCGACAGCATGATCGGCTCCCTGGCCGTCGGCGACGTCACCGAGCCTGTCCGCACCCCCGGCGGCTTCATCATCCTCAAGCTGGAAGAGAAGCGCGGCGGCAGCAAGATGGTCCGTGACGAAGTGCATGTCCGCCATATCCTGCTCAAGCCCAGCGAAATCCGCAGCGAAGCGGAGACCGAGAAGCTGGCGCAGAAGCTGTACGAGCGCATCCAGTCCGGGGAGGACTTCGGCGAACTGGCGAAGAGCTTCTCCGAAGATCCGGGTTCCGCCCTCAACGGCGGCGACCTGAACTGGATCGACCCGGAAGCCCTGGTGCCCGAGTTCCGCCAGGTGATGAACGATACCCCGCAGGGCGAGCTGTCCAAGCCGTTCCGCTCGCAGTTCGGCTGGCACATCCTGCAGGTCCTCGGCCGTCGCGCCACCGACAGCAGCGAGAAGTTCCGCGAGCAGCAGGCGGTAAGCGTACTGCGCAACCGCAAGTACGACGAGGAACTGCAAGCCTGGCTGCGGCAGATCCGCGACGAGGCCTACGTGGAAATCAAGCAGTGAGCCTGCGCTTCGCGCTCACTCCCGGCGAGCCGGCAGGTATCGGACCCGATCTGTGCCTGCTGCTCGCCCGCTCCGCCCAGCCCCACCCCCTGATCGCCATCGCCAGCCGCACGCTCCTGCAAGAGCGCGCCGGCCAACTGGGCCTGGCGATCGACCTTAAGGACGTTTCCCCGGCCGCCTGGCCAGAGCGACCGGCCAAGGCCGGCCAACTGTACGTATGGGATACGCCCCTGGCCGCCCCGGTCCGGCCCGGGCAATTGGACCGCGCCAACGCCGCCTACGTCCTGGAAACCCTGACCCGCGCCGGCCAGGGCTGCCTCGACGGGCACTTCGCCGGGATGATCACCGCACCGGTGCACAAGGGCGTGATCAACGAAGCCGGCATCCCCTTTTCCGGCCATACCGAATTCCTCGCCGACCTCACCCACACCGCCCAGGTGGTGATGATGCTGGCCACCCGCGGCCTGCGCGTGGCCCTGGCGACCACCCACCTGCCGCTGCGCGAGGTCGCCGACGCCATTAGCGATGAGCGCCTGACCCGGGTCGCGCGCATCCTCCACGCCGACCTGCGCGACAAGTTCGGCATCGCCCATCCGCGCATCCTGGTCTGCGGACTCAACCCGCACGCCGGCGAAGGCGGTCACCTGGGCCGGGAAGAGATCGAGGTGATCGAACCCTGCCTCGAGCGCCTGCGTGGCGAAGGCCTCGACCTGATCGGCCCGCTGCCGGCCGACACCCTGTTCACTCCCAAGCACCTGGAGCATTGCGACGCGGTGCTGGCGATGTACCACGACCAGGGTCTCCCCGTGCTCAAGTACAAGGGCTTCGGTGCCGCCGTGAACGTGACCCTCGGCCTGCCGATCATCCGCACCTCTGTCGACCACGGTACCGCGCTCGACCTGGCCGGAAGCGGCCGCATCGATAGCGGCAGCCTGCAGGTCGCCCTGGAAACCGCCTACCAGATGGCGGCCAGCCGCTGCTGACGGCGGTCGGCCATCGTTTAGCCCTGCCGGCCCGACGCTTCGCTGTTAAAATGGCGCCCTTTCGCATCCGCGCCTCCCGCCTTGGCCTGGGGCCCGCAGCCTGGAACCGTTTCCAATGTCCGAGCTTTACCAACACCGCGCGCGCAAGCGCTTCGGCCAGAACTTCCTGCACGATGCCGGGGTGATTCACCGCATCCTCCGTGCCATCCATGCCCGCGAGGGTCAGCGCCTGCTGGAGATCGGCCCGGGCCAGGGCGCCCTGACCGAGGGACTGCTGGGCAGCGGCGCACGCCTGGACGTGATCGAGCTCGACCAGGACCTGATCCCCCTGTTGAAGCTGAAATTCGGCCTCGAGTCGCGCTTCAGCCTGCACCAGGGCGACGCCCTCAAGTTCGATTTCGCCTCGCTGGTGGAGAGCGGCGAGAAGCTGCGAGTGGTCGGCAACCTGCCCTACAACATCTCCACGCCACTGATCTTCCATCTGCTGGAGCACGCGCCGGTGATCGAGGACATGCACTTCATGCTGCAGAAGGAAGTGGTCGAGCGCCTGGCGGCCACGCCGGGCGGCGGGGACTGGGGCCGGCTCTCGATCATGGTCCAGTATCACTGTCGGGTGGAGCACCTGTTCAACGTCGGCCCCGGCGCGTTCAACCCGCCGCCCAAGGTCGACTCGGCCATCGTCCGCCTCACCCCCTTCGCCGAGCCGCCCCATCCGGCACGCGACCCGAAACTGCTCGAACGGGTGGTCCGCGAGGCCTTCAACCAGCGCCGCAAGACCCTGCGCAACACCCTCAAGCCTCTCCTGAGCGTCGAGGACATCGAGGCCGCAGAGGTCGATCCGACCCTTCGTCCCGAACAACTCGACCTGGCCGCATTCGTCCGCCTGGCCAACCAACTGGCCGAGCTGCCAGGCAATCGTTAGTCTGATGAGACACTCGTCAGGAATCAGGCAAGCCGTATGAGCGATACCCAGCACCAGGTCAACGTCAGGGTCGACACCCGCTACCTTCCGGAACAGTCCGCCCCGGAGCAGAACCGTTTCGCCTTCGCCTACACGGTGACCATCGAGAACCAGGGCGAGGTTCCGGCCCAACTGCTGTCGCGCCACTGGATCATCACCGACGGCGACGGCCGTACCCAGGAAGTTCGCGGCGCCGGCGTGGTCGGCGAGCAACCGCTGATCGCCCCCGGCGCGCAACACACCTACACCAGCGGCACGGTGCTGGCGACCCGGGTCGGCAGCATGCGCGGCAGCTATCAGATGCTCGGCAGCGACGGAATCGCCTTCGACGCCGCGATCCCGGTGTTTCGCCTGGCCGTACCGGGAGCGCTGCACTGATGGCGGTCTACGCGGTAGGCGACCTGCAGGGTTGCCTGGATCCCCTGAAATGCCTGCTGGAGCGCGTCGCCTTCGACCCGGCCAAGGACCGCCTGTGGCTGGTCGGCGACCTGGTCAACCGCGGCCCGCAGTCCCTGGAGACGCTGCGCTTCCTCTATGCCATGCGCGAGTCGGTGGTCAGCGTCCTGGGCAACCACGACCTGCACCTGCTGGCGGTGGCGCACAAGTCCGAGCGCCTGAAGAAGTCCGACACGCTGCGGGAAATCCTCGAGGCGCCGGACCGCGAGCCACTGCTCGACTGGCTGCGTCGCCTGCCGCTGCTGCACTACGACGAACAACGCAAGGTCGCCCTGGTGCATGCCGGCATCCCCCCGCAGTGGAGCCTGGAAAAAGCCCGCCTGCGCGCAGCCGAGGTGGAGCAAGCATTGCGCGACGACCAGCGCCTGCCGCTGTTCCTCGACGGCATGTACGGCAACGAGCCGGCCAAGTGGGACAAGAAGCTGCATGGCATCGATCGCCTGAGGGTGATCACCAACTACTTCACCCGCATGCGTTTCTGCACCGAAGATGGCAAGCTCGACCTGAAGAGCAAGGAAGGCCTCGACACCGCGCCGCCCGGCTACGCCCCCTGGTTCAGCTTCCCTTCGCGCAAGACCCGCGGCGAGAAGATCATCTTCGGCCACTGGGCGGCCCTCGAAGGCCACTGCGACGAGCCCGGCCTGTTCGCCCTGGATACCGGCTGCGTCTGGGGCGCGCGGATGACCCTGTTGAACGTCGACAGCGGCGAACGCCTGAGCTGCGATTGCGCCGAACAGCGCGCGCCGGCCAGACCCGCCGCCACGCCCGCATGAATCCCCGGCGTCCGGTGGACGCCCTGTACACAGGTACCCCGACATGAGCGACACCTTCCAGCGCATCGCCCCCGAACAGGTCCGCCAGCTCCGCGAAAACGGCGCCCAGGTGGTCGACATCCGCGACCCGCAGAGCTTCGCTGTCGGCCATATCAGCGGCTCGCGGCACATCGACAACCACTCGGTGGCGGACTTCATCGCCGCCGCCGACCTCGACGCTCCGCTGGTGGTGGTCTGCTACCACGGCAACTCCAGCCAGAGCGCCGCCGCCTATTTCATCCAGCAGGGCTTCAGCGACGTCTACAGCCTCGACGGCGGCTTCGAGCTATGGCGCAGCGTCTATCCCGCGGATACCAGCAGCGGCGAAGCGGAGTAGGCCACGCCGCTACCCCGCCAAAAAAACTGTAACTTCTCTCGCCTTTCTTCCTTTACTCCGTCCAGAACGAACTATTCTTTTCCTCAGGCCATCCAAAACAGGGGAGAGCCGGCACACCGGCTTCCGGGCCATCGGCTGTGACCGTTAGGAGCGCTGGCGGAAAGGGAAGCACCGTGCAGCGACGGAGTCTGGGGGATTCTCGCCGGCCTGGCTGGCGGCCCCCCCGCACCCGCACGACCGATCCCGCGCCGGCTCACTGCATCGAGCGAGGAGACGTCATGAGCATTTTCAGTCACTTCCAGGAACGCTTCGAGGCGACCCGCCAAGAGGAATATTCCCTCCAGGAATATCTCGACCTCTGCAAGCAAGACAAGACAGCCTATGCCTCTGCCGCCGAGCGCCTGCTGATGGCGATCGGCGAGCCGGAATTGCTGGACACCTCGGTGGACTCCAGGCTGTCGCGGATCTTCTCCAACAAGGTGATTCGCCGCTACCCGGCGTTCGCCGACTTCCACGGCATGGAGGAATGCATCGACCAGATCGTCGCGTTCTTCCGCCATGCGGCCCAGGGCCTGGAGGAGAAGAAGCAGATCCTTTACCTGCTCGGCCCGGTCGGCGGCGGTAAATCCTCCCTGGCGGAAAAACTCAAGCAACTGATGGAGAAGGTGCCCTTCTACGCGATCAAGGGCTCGCCGGTCTTCGAGTCGCCGCTGGGCTTGTTCAACCCCGACGAAGACGGCGCCATCCTCGAGGAGGACTACGGCATCCCGAGGCGCTACCTGCGCTCGATCATGTCGCCCTGGGCAACCAAGCGCCTCAACGAGTTCGGCGGCGACATCAGCCAGTTCCGCGTGGTCAAGCTGTACCCCTCGATCCTCAACCAGATCGCCATCGCCAAGACCGAACCCGGCGACGAGAACAACCAGGACATATCCGCGCTGGTCGGCAAGGTCGACATCCGCAAGCTGGAGGAATACCCGCAGAACGACGCGGACGCCTACAGCTATTCGGGCGCCCTCTGCCGGGCCAACCAGGGCCTGATGGAATTCGTCGAGATGTTCAAGGCCCCGATCAAGGTCCTGCACCCGCTGCTGACCGCGACCCAGGAAGGCAACTACAACAGCACCGAAGGCCTCGGCGCCCTGCCCTACAGCGGCATCATCCTGGCTCACTCCAACGAGTCGGAATGGCACAGCTTCCGCAACAACAAAAACAACGAGGCCTTCATCGACCGCATCTACATCGTCAAGGTGCCGTACTGCCTGCGCGTGGCGGACGAGATCAAGATCTACGATAAGTTGCTGGTCAACAGCTCGCTGGCGCATGCCCACTGCGCGCCGGACACCCTGAAGATGCTCTCGCAGTTCTCCGTGCTGTCGAGGCTGAAAGAGCCGGAAAACTCGAATATCTACTCGAAGATGCGGGTATATGACGGCGAAAACCTGAAAGATACCGATCCCAAGGCCAAGTCGATCCAGGAATACCGCGACTCGGCCGGGGTCGACGAAGGCATGGCCGGGCTTTCCACCCGCTTCGCCTTCAAGATCCTCTCCAAGGTATTCAACTTCGACCCGCACGAGGTAGCGGCCAACCCGGTGCACCTGCTCTACGTCCTCGAACAGCAGATCGAGCAGGAACAGTTCCAGCCGGAAACCCGCGAGCGCTACCTGCGCTTCATCAAGGAATACCTGGCGCCGCGCTACGTCGAGTTCATCGGCAAGGAAATCCAGACCGCCTACCTGGAGTCCTACAGCGAATACGGTCAGAACATCTTCGACCGCTATGTGCTGTACGCCGACTTCTGGATCCAGGATCAGGAATACCGCGACCCGGAAACCGGCGAGATCCTCAACCGCGCCGCCCTCAACGAGGAACTGGAGAAGATCGAGAAACCCGCGGGCATCAGCAACCCGAAGGACTTCCGCAACGAGATCGTCAACTTCGTGCTGCGCGCCCGCGCCGGCAACAACGGCAAGAACCCGAGCTGGCTGTCCTACGAGAAGCTGCGCGTGGTGATCGAGAAGAAGATGTTCTCCAACACCGAGGACCTGCTTCCGGTCATCAGCTTCAACGCCAAGGCCAGCAAGGAGGACCAGCAGAAGCACAACGACTTCGTCAAACGCATGGTCGAGCGCGGCTACACCGAGAAGCAGGTCCGCCTGCTGTCGGAATGGTACCTGCGGGTTCGCAAGTCGCAGTAGTCTGCCATCGGTACGGTCGCTGCGACCGTACCGGTCGCCGTCGCATTCGGACCTCGGCGCCTCCGCTCCGGCGGGGCGCCACAGGCCCTGAGGAGCATTCATGAGCTACGTCATCGACCGGCGTCTGAACGGCAAGAACAAGAGCACGGTGAACCGCCAGCGCTTCCTGAGGCGCTACCGTGAACACATCAAGAAGGCCGTCGAGGAGGCCGTCAGCCGGCGTTCCATCACCGACATGGAGCACGGCGAGCAGATCAGCATTCCCGGGCGCGATATCGACGAACCGGTGCTGCACCATGGCCGCGGCGGGCGGCAGACCGTCGTCCACCCCGGCAACAAGGAATTCACCGCCGGCGAGCACATCGCCCGCCCATCCGGCGGCGGGGGTGGCCGCGGCGGCGGCAAGGCCAGCAACAGCGGCGAAGGCATGGACGACTTCGTCTTCCAGATCACCCAGGAGGAGTTCCTCGACTTCATGTTCGAGGACCTGGAGCTGCCCAACCTGGTCAAGCGCCACATCACCGGCACCGACACCTTCAAGACCGTCCGCGCCGGCATCAGCAACGACGGCAACCCGTCGCGCATCAACATCGTCCGCACCCTGCGCTCGGCCCATGCGCGGCGCATCGCGCTGTCCGGCGGCAGCCGGGCCAAGCTGCGCGCGGCGCTGAAGGAACTGGAGCGGATCAAGCGCGAAGAACCGGACAACCTCGGCGATATCCAGGAACTCGAGCTGGAAATCGCCAAGCTCCGCGCGCGCATCGACCGGGTGCCGTTCCTCGATACCTTCGATCTCAAGTACAACCTGCTGGTCAAGCAGCCCAACCCCACCTCCAAGGCGGTGATGTTCTGCCTGATGGACGTCTCCGGCTCGATGACCCAGGCGACCAAGGACATCGCCAAGCGCTTCTTCATCCTACTCTACCTGTTCCTCAAGCGGAACTACGAGAAGATCGAAGTGGTGTTCATCCGCCACCACACCAGCGCCCGCGAGGTCGACGAGGAGGAGTTCTTCTACTCCCGCGAGACCGGCGGCACCATCGTCTCCAGCGCGCTGAAGATGATGCAGGAGATCATGGCCGAGCGTTATCCGACCCATGAGTGGAACATCTACGCCGCCCAGGCCTCGGACGGCGACAACTGGAACGACGACTCGCCGGTGTGCCGGGACATCCTCCTCAAGCAGATCATGCCGTTCGTCCAGTACTACACCTACGTCGAGATCACCCCGCGCGAACACCAGGCCCTGTGGTTCGAGTACGAGCGCGTGCGCGAAGCCTTCGAAGACAGCTTCGCCCAGCAGCAGATCGTCTCGGCATCGGACATCTACCCGGTGTTCCGCGAGCTGTTCCAGAGGAGGCTCGTCGCATGAGCAAGCGCCAGCCCATCGCCACCGGCTCGGAATGGACCTTCGAGCTGATCCAGCAGTACGACCGGGAAATCAGCAGGATCGCCGAACGCTATGCCCTGGATACCTATCCGAACCAGATCGAGGTGATCACCGCCGAGCAGATGATGGACGCCTACGCCTCGGTGGGCATGCCGATCGGCTATAACCACTGGTCCTACGGCAAGCACTTCCTCAGCACGGAAAAGAACTACAAGCGTGGCCAGATGGGCCTGGCCTACGAGATCGTGATCAACTCCGACCCCTGCATCGCCTACCTGATGGAGGAAAACACCCAGTGCATGCAGGCGCTGGTGATCGCCCACGCCTGCTACGGGCACAACAGTTTCTTCAAGGGCAACTACCTGTTCCGCACCTGGACCGATGCCAGTTCGATCATCGATTACCTGGTGTTCGCCAAGCAGTACATCATGCAGTGCGAGGAGCGCTACGGGATCGACGCGGTGGAAGACCTGCTCGACTCCTGCCACGCCCTGATGAACTACGGTGTCGACCGCTACAAGCGGCCCTACCCGATTTCCGCGGAAGAGGAGCGGCAGCGGCAGAAGGAGCGCGAGGAACTGATCCAGCGCCAGGTCAACGACCTCTGGCGGACCATCCCGCGCGTCGGCGGCAAGGACAAGGAACAATCCATGGCGCGCTATCCGAGCGAGCCGCAGGAGAACATCCTCTACTTCATCGAGAAGAACGCGCCGCTGCTGGAGCCCTGGCAGCGTGAGGTGATCCGCATCGTGCGCAAGATCGCCCAGTATTTCTACCCGCAACGCCAGACCCAGGTGATGAACGAAGGCTGGGCGACCTTCTGGCACTACACGCTGCTCAACGACCTCTACGACGAAGGCCTGGTCAACGACGGCTTCATGATGGAGTTCCTGCAATACCACACCAGCGTGGTCTACCAGCCGTCCTTCGACAGCCCCTACTACAGCGGCATCAACCCCTACGCCCTGGGCTTCGCCATGTACCGCGACATCCGCCGCATCTGCGAGGAACCTACCGACGAGGACCGCCGCTGGTTCCCGGATATCGCCGGCAGCGACTGGCTGGCCACGCTGAAGTTCGCCATGAAGAGCTTCAAGGACGAAAGCTTCATCCTCCAGTTCCTCTCGCCCAAGGTGATTCGCGACCTGAAGCTGTTCAGCATTCTCGACGACGACCAGAAGGACGACCTGCTGGTCGCGGCGATCCACGACGAAGCCGGCTACCGCACCATCCGCGAGACCCTGGCGGCGCAGTACAACCTCGGCAACCGCGAGCCGAACATCCAGATCTGGAACGTCGACCGTCGCGGCGACCGCTCGCTGACCCTGCGCCACCAGCAGTTCGACCGCCAGCCGCTGAGCGACTCCACCGCCGACGTGCTCAAGCACCTGCATCGCTTGTGGGGCTTCGATATCCACCTGGAGACCCTGCAGGGCGACCAGCTCGTGCAGACCCACCACATGCCGCCCAAGGGCGCCAGCGAGGGCGAGGAAGGCTACCCGCGTTTGGACCTGATCATCCCGCCCATTTGATCGGTTGACGTCCGCCCCGACCGCCGGCCAGCATGCCGGCACGGTCGGGGCGCCCACAGCAGAACAAGAAGCCGGCCGTCCACGGGAGCCGCCATGCGCCTGTTCGCCATCGTCCTGCTCTGCCTCGTCCTGGCCACCTGCGCCAGCCACATCCCCAGCGCCCGGGTGACCCATCCGGCCAGCGCCGGACTGCCCGGCCTGCAAGGTTTCCAGTTGATGCCGCCGGAACAGGCGGTCGACGCCCTTCCCTACCGCAACCGCTATCCGCTGATAAACGCAGAGCTGCGCCAGGGACTGGCGGCCCACGGCTACCACGAGAGCGCTACCCCGCAATTCCGCGTCTACTACTGGCTGGCGCTACGCGACGCACCGCTGGAGTTCCGCCCCGACCTTCCGCCCACCTCCGGCATGGGGCCTTATCTGGCGATCCACCGCCTGCGCGACGAAACCGGGACATTGCGCGTGCGCCTGGTCGACCTGGAGGAGCGCGTTCTCTGGGAAGGTATGGTAAGCACCGGCCTCAGCCCCGCCAGGGCCAATCCGGAACAGCTCGAACTGGCGGTCGGCGCCCTGCTCCGGCAGCTTCCACGCGCCCGCTAGGACACCCTGGGGTAGACTTCCGCCTATCACGCGGAGGATTCCCATGCAGATTTACAAGGTCGGCGGCGCCGTGCGCGATCGCCTTCTCGGCCGTCCGGTCACCGATATCGACTGGGTGGTGGTCGGTGCCAGCAGCGACGAGATGCTCGCCCGCGGCTACCGCCCGGTGGGCGCCGACTTCCCGGTCTTCCTTCATCCGCAGAGCGGCGAGGAATACGCCCTGGCGCGCACCGAGCGAAAGAGCGGGCGCGGCTACGGCGGCTTCACCTTCCATGCCAGCCCCGAGGTGACCCTGGAGGAAGACCTGACTCGCCGTGACCTGACCATCAACGCCATGGCCGAGGACGAACAGGGCCGGGTAATAGACCCCTACGGCGGCCAGGCCGACCTCGAGGCGCGCCTGCTGCGCCACGTTTCCCCGGCGTTCGCCGAGGATCCCCTGCGGGTCCTGCGCGTAGCGCGCTTCGCCGCCCGCTACGCCGGCCTGGGCTTCCGGGTCGCCGCCGAAACCCTCGCCCTGATGCGCCAACTGGCGGAATCCGGCGAGTTGCAGGCGCTGACCCCGGAGCGCAGTTGGAAGGAAATTTCCCGCGCCCTGATGGAACCCAACCCCGAGGTCTTCATCCAGGTCCTGCACGACTGCGGCGCCCTGGCCGAACTGATCCCGGAAGTCGAGGCGCTATTCGGCGTACCGCAGCCGGCGGCCCACCATCCGGAAATCGATACCGGCGTCCATGTCCTGTCGGTATTGCAGCAATGCGCCCGCCACCGGCAGCCGCTCAGCGTACGCTGGGCCTGCCTGCTGCACGACCTGGGCAAGGGACTCACCAGCGAAGCGGACTGGCCCCGCCATATCGCCCACGAGGCTCGCGGCGTGCCGTTGATCGATGCGGTGAACCAGCGCTTCAGGGTGCCGCGCGACTGCCAGGAACTGGCGCGCCTGGTGGGCGAGTACCACACCCATGCCCACCGGGCGCTGGAGCTGCGCCCGAATACACTGCTGGAGCTGTTGCAGAGCTTCGACGTGTATCGCCGCCCGCAGCGTTTCGAGGAGTTCGTCGCCGCCAGCGAGATGGACGCGCGCGGCCGCCTCGGCCTGGAACAGCGGGACTATCCGCAGGCCGCCTACCTGCTCGGCGCGGCGCAGGCAGCGCGGGCGGTCAGCGTGAAGCCGCTGGTGGAAAAGGGCTTGAAGGGCGCGGAACTGGGCGAGGCGCTGAAGCGTGCGCGCCTCGCCGCACTCAAGGCCTACAAGGAAGAACGCGGAAAGGCCTGAAGCAGCGCTTCGGGAGTCAACGCCTGGCCACGCCATTCGAATGGCGCCGGCCAGAGCTTCTGCTGGATCCTCGCCTCGCGCCAGAGATCGCCCAGCGGCTGGCGGGCGACCGGATGCTCCAGGTTCGGCGCCAGCTCGGACAAGGGCCAGAGCACGAAAGCGTTCTTCAGCACTTCGGCGCGCGGCAGCACCAGGCCAT
The DNA here is from genome assembly GCF_001813485.1 of Pseudomonas sp. HMSC067G02. Taxonomy (NCBI): domain Bacteria; kingdom Pseudomonadati; phylum Pseudomonadota; class Gammaproteobacteria; order Pseudomonadales; family Pseudomonadaceae; genus Pseudomonas; species Pseudomonas sp. HMSC067G02. The sequence goes on along the minus strand of NZ_KV812729.1, from coordinate 306,136 downwards.
CGAAATCGCCCACCAGGTCGCCGTAGAACAGCACGTCGATATCCAGCGGCAGCCCCTTGCGCTCTGGCGCATAGCGGCCATTGTCGGCCTCGATGTGCTTGAGTCGCAGGCTCAGTTCGGCCAGCGGCAGATCGGTGCGGGCAGACACCACCAGGTTGAAGAACGGCCCGCTCTTGATACCCACCGGCTCGCTCTCGAACACCGGCGAGCAACGCAGGTCATGAAGGAAACCGGCCAGCGCATCGAGGCCGGCATGCAGGTGGCGCTCACGCTCGACATTGCTGCCGAGGCCGAGGTAGACCGGGATCAGCGACATCCGCGTTCGATCTCCACGCCAACGCCACGGGCCGCCGGCACCGCGCCGGGCTTGGTCACGCGGATGCGCAGCCAGGGAATGCCGCGCTCGCCCATCAGTACCTCGGCGAGGCGCTCGGCGAAGGTTTCCACCAACTGGAAATGCGATTCCCGGGCGAATTCCTGCACCCGCTCGGACAACGCGGCATAGTCCAGCGCCAGGGCGAGATCGTCGCCCGCGGCGGCCGGACGGTTGTCCCAGCCCAGGGTCAGGTCCAGGCGCAGGCACTGACGGATGCCGCGCTCCCAGTCGTACACGCCGATGACGGTATCGACCTCCAAGCCTTCGATAAAAACTCTGTCCACTTCGCTACCCGCTCCAAGGGATGCCACGACAAGCGTGCGCCGCCCCGTTAGAATCGAGGACATCCTCGTCCTCGGTGGAATCCATGGTCTGGCTACTGGCGATCCTCGCCTACCTGCTCGGTTCCCTCTCCTTCGCCGTCCTGCTCAGCCGCTGGTTCGGCACCCAGGACCCGCGCGCCAGCGGTTCCGGCAACCCCGGCGCGACCAACATGCTGCGCGTCGCCGGGAAGAAACTCGCCATCCTGACCCTGCTCGGCGACGTCGGCAAAGGCCTGTTGCCGGTGCTGGTCGCCCGCTGGCTGGGGCTCGGCGTGATGGAGGAGGCCTGGGTCGGCATCGCCGCCGTGATCGGCCACCTGTATCCGCTGTACTTCAACTTCCGCGGCGGCAAGGGTGTCGCCACCGCCGCGGGCATGCTCCTCGGCCTCTATCCGCCGGCCGTACTGCTGGCCGCGGCGGCCTGGCTGCTGACCTTCAAGCTGTCGCGCACCAGCTCGCTCGCCTCGCTGGTGGCCACCCCGCTGACCCTGCCGTTGCTGGCCTGGCAGCAGCCCGGAGCGCTGCTGCCGATGACCGTGCTGACCGGCCTGATCGTCTGGCGGCACCGCGCCAACTTACGCGATCTGTTCGCCGGCCGCGAACGGCATTTCTAATCCATAAAAGGAAAAAACTTCATGCAGTCTGGCCCAGCTGCGTCATCGACACCTGCCTGACTGCGACCTGGCGGCCACTCAGACCGCCGGCAGCGACTCCATCGGCCAGCGCGGCTGGACGCTGATCGCCGGGCCGTCATGCTGGCCGGCGAGCAGGCGCTGGCAGCCGGCGTAGGCGATCATCGCGCCATTGTCGGTGCAGAAGCGCGGGCGGGCGTAGAACACCTGCCCCTTCATTTCGCCGAGCATCTTTTCCAGGCCGCTGCGCAGCGCCTGGTTGGCGCTGACACCGCCGGCGATCACCAGGTTCTTCAGGCCGGTCTGCTTCAAGGCGCGACGGCACTTGATCAGCAGGGTCTCGACCACCGCGGTCTGGAACGCCAGGGCGATGTCGCAGCGGGTCTGCTCGCTGTCGTCGCCGGCCTCGACGCAACGCTGCCAGGTGTTCAGGGTAAAGGTCTTGAGCCCGCTGAAGCTGAAGTCCAGGCCGGGGCGATCGGTCATCGGCCGCGGGAACACGAAGCGGCCAGGAGTGCCGCGCTCCGCCAGGCGGGCGATTTCCGGACCACCGGGATAGCCCAGGCCGATCAGCTTGGCGGTCTTGTCGAAGGCTTCGCCGGCGGCATCGTCCACCGATTCGCCAAGCAACTGGTAGCGGCCGATACCGTCCACCCGCACCAACTGGGTGTGACCGCCGGAAACCAGCAAGGCGACGAACGGGAACCGCGGCGGCTGCTCTTCCAGCATCGGCGCCAGCAGGTGCCCTTCCATGTGGTGCACGCCGACCGCCGGCACGCCCCAGGCGAAGGCCATCGCCTGGGCACAGGAAGCCCCCACCAGCAGGGCGCCGACCAGGCCGGGGCCGGCGGTATAGGCGATCGCGTCGATATCCGCCGGCGTGCAGCCGGACTCGTCGAGCACCTGGCGGATCAGCGGCAGCATGCGCTTGACGTGGTCGCGCGAGGCCAGCTCGGGCACGACGCCGCCGTAGACGCGATGGAGGTCGATCTGACTGAACAGCGCGTCGGCCAGCAGGCCGCGTTCGCTGTCGTAAAGGGCGACGCCGGTTTCGTCGCAGGACGTTTCCAGTCCCAGCACGCGCATGGGCTTGAGCCTTAGAGCTTGGCAAATACGAAGCCGCGCATGATAATCGGCGGCTTTGCGCCAGACCAGTGTTTTTCGATCGGAGGCTTTGCATTCCTCCGGCCGAACCGTTAATATCCGCAACCCTTGAAAACCGACGTATCCGCGCCACCTTGCCGGAGTACGTTCAACCCCCGGTAATCAGTGAAGGTACGACCTGGATGCCAGCCGTCAAAGTAAAAGAGAACGAACCCTTCGACGTAGCCCTGCGTCGTTTCAAGCGCTCCTGCGAAAAAGCAGGTGTACTGGCTGAAGTTCGCAGCCGCGAGTTCTACGAGAAGCCCACTGCCGAGCGCAAGCGCAAGGCCGCTGCCGCAGTGAAGCGCCACGCGAAGAAAGTACAGCGCGAACAGCGCCGTCGCGAGCGCCTGTACTGATCCACTCGACGCCCAGGCGTCAGTGATCGTGCCTCAGCCCGGCCCCGGCCGGGCTTTCGGCTTTCCGCCATGAGCGAAATCAAATCCCGCCTCCTCGACGCCGTCAAGGTCGCCATGCGCGCCCAGGACAAGCCGCGGCTGACCACGTTGCGCCTGGCCCTCGCGGACATCAAGCGCGTCGAAGTCGACGAACGCATCGAGGTGGATGAGGCCCGAGCCCTGCTGATCCTCGACCGGATGATCAAGCAGCGCCGCGACGCCCAGCGCCAGTTCAGCGACGCCGGCCGCCAGGACCTCGCCGAGGTCGAGGCCGCCGAGATCCTCGTGCTCCAGGACTTCATGCCCAAGCCCCTGGACGACCATGAGATCGACGCCCTGATCGAGCGCAGCATCGTCGACAGCGGCGCCCAGGGTCCGCAGGACATGGGCAAGGCGATGAACCTGCTGCGACCGCAGGTCCAGGGTCGCGTCGACATGGCACAGGTCAGCCAGCGCCTGAAGGCGCGCCTCTCCTCCTGAAACACCGCGCCGGCCTGATCGGCCCGGCGATAATTGCTATGCTGCCGCTCTGCGCCCACGCGCCGTCGTTTTCGAGAACACCATGGCCGGCCTGATTCCGCAAAGCTTCATCGATGACCTGCTGAACCGCACCGACATCGTCGAGGTGGTGAGTTCGCGCATCCAGCTGAAGAAAACCGGCAAGAACTACAGCGCCTGCTGCCCGTTCCACAAGGAAAAGACTCCCTCGTTCACCGTCAGCCCGGACAAGCAGTTCTACTACTGCTTCGGCTGCGGCGCCGGCGGCAACGCGCTCGGCTTCGTCATGGACCACGACCAGCTGGAGTTCCCCCAGGCGGTCGAGGAACTGGCCAAGCGCGCCGGCATGGACGTGCCGCGCGAGGAACGCGGCGGACGCGGGCACACGCCGCGCCAGCCGACCGACTCGCCGCTCTACCCGCTGCTCAGCGCCGCCGCCGAGTTCTACAAGCAGGCGCTGAAAAGCCACCCGGCGCGCAAGGCCGCGGTGAACTACCTGAAGGGCCGCGGCCTGACCGGCGAGATCGCCCGCGACTTCGGCCTCGGTTTCGCCCCGCCCGGCTGGGACAACCTGCTCAAGCACCTGGGTGGCGACAACCTGCAACTCAAGGCCATGCTCGACGCCGGCCTGCTGGTGGAGAACAGCGACACCGGCAAGCGCTACGACCGCTTCCGCGATCGCGTGATGTTCCCGATCCGCGACAGCCGCGGGCGGATCATCGCCTTCGGCGGCCGGGTGCTCGGCGACGACAAGCCGAAGTACCTGAACTCCCCGGAGACTCCGGTCTTCCACAAGGGCCAGGAACTCTACGGACTCTACGAAGCCCGGCAGAAGAATCGCGACCTCGACGAGATCATGGTGGTCGAGGGCTACATGGATGTCATCGCCCTGGCCCAGCAAGGCATCCGCAACGCGGTGGCGACCCTCGGCACGGCGACCAGCGAGGAACACATCAAGCGCCTGTTCCGCCTGGTACCGAGCATCCTGTTCTGTTTCGACGGCGACCAGGCCGGCCGCAAGGCGGCCTGGCGCGCCCTGGAGTCGGTGCTGCCGAACCTGCAGGACGGCAAGCGCGTGCGCTTCCTGTTCCTCCCCGAGGGGGAGGACCCGGACAGCCTGGTACGCGCCGAGGGCGAGGATGCCTTCCGCGCACGCATCACCCAGCAGGCCCAGCCGCTGGCGGAGTACTTCTTCCAGCAACTGATGCTCGAGGCCGACCCCGCCACCCTGGAAGGCAAGGCCCACCTGGCGACCCTCGCCGCGCCGCTGCTGGAGAAGATTCCCGGGAACAACCTGCGCCTGCTGATGCGGCAACGTCTGTCGGAAATCACCGGCCTGTCCGGCGAAAACATCGGACAACTGGCGCACCACAGCCCGCCACCGTCGTCCATGGACCACGGAGCGAGCGGCGTCTTGGACGGCGACGACTATTTCGCCGCCAGCGCCTACTACGAGAACGAGCCCTCCCATGCGCCGTTCGACGCTGCGCCAGGCTATGGCGAGGCGCAACCGCGCAAGAGCTGGAACAAGGACAAGAAGCCCTGGGACGGCAAGAAGTGGGATGGCAAGAAGAAGTGGGACAAAGGCGGCCGCGGCGACTTCAAGGCTCCGCAACGAACGCCGGTCAGCGTGGAGTCCACCACCCTCAACGCCCTGCGCACCTTGCTGCATCATCCGCAGTTGGCCTTGAAGGTCGACGATGCGGGCACCCTCGCCAGGGAGCAGGATACCTACGCCCAGTTGCTGGTGTCCCTGCTGGAAGCCCTGCAGAAGAACCCGCGGCAGAGCTCGATGCAACTCATCGCGCGCTGGCACGGCACGCCCCAGGGCCGCCTGCTGCAGGCCCTGGGCGAGAAGGAGTGGCTGATCGTCCAGGAGAACCTTGAAAAGCAGTTCTTCGACACCATTACTAAACTCTCCGAGAGCCAGCGTTTCGGCGAGCGGGAGGAGCGTTTACGCAGCGTCATGCAGAAGAGCTACAGTGAACTGACCGATGAAGAGAAAGCCTTGCTCAGAGAGCACTACAGTGTTGCCGCTTCATCGCCTTCCCAGAGCTGAACTGGCGCCTCAGCCCAGGCATCAGGTATAATCCTCTGCTTATTTTTTGCCCGCCAAGACCTTCAGTGGATAGGGTGTTATGTCCGGAAAAGCGCAACAGCAATCTCGTCTGAAAGAGTTGATCGCCCGAGGCCGTGAGCAGGGATACCTGACTTACGCGGAGGTCAACGACCACCTGCCGGAGGATATTTCCGATCCGGAACAGGTGGAAGACATCATCCGCATGATCAACGACATGGGGATCAACGTATTCGAGACAGCCCCGGATGCGGATGCCCTGTTGCTGGCCGAGGCGGATACCGACGAAGCCGCAGCGGAAGAAGCCGCAGCGGCCCTGGCCGCGGTGGAAAGCGACATCGGTCGCACCACCGACCCGGTGCGCATGTACATGCGTGAAATGGGTACCGTGGAACTGCTGACCCGCGAAGGCGAGATCGAAATCGCCAAGCGCATCGAGGAAGGCATCCGCGAAGTGATGAGCGCCATCGCCCAGTTCCCGGGCACGGTGGACAGCATCCTGGCCGACTACAATCGCATCGTCGCCGAAGGCGGTCGCCTCTCCGACGTCCTCAGCGGCTATATCGATCCCGATGACGGCAGCCTGCCCGCCGAAGAGGTGGAGCCGGTCAACCTGAAGGACGATTCCGCCGACTCGAAAGAGAAGGACGACGAGGAAGAAGAAAGCGACGACAGCAGCGACAGCGACGACGAAGGCGACGGCGGTCCGGATCCGGAAGAAGCCCGCCTGCGTTTCACCGCGGTCTCCGAGCAGCTCGACAAGGCCAAGAAGGCCCTGAAGAAGCACGGTCGCGGCAGCAAGCAGGCCACCGCCGAACTCACCGGCCTGGCCGAGCTGTTCATGCCGATCAAGCTGGTGCCCAAGCAGTTCGACGCCCTGGTCGCCCGCGTGCGCTCCGCCCTGGAAGGCGTGCGCGCCCAGGAACGCGCCATCATGCAACTCTGCGTGCGTGACGCGCGCATGCCGCGTGCCGACTTCCTGCGCCTGTTCCCGAACCACGAGACCGACGAGAAGTGGGTCGACAGCGTCCTGAAGAGCAAGCCGAAGTACGCCGAGGCCATCGAGCGCCTGCGCGACGACATCCTGCGCAACCAGCAGAAGCTGGCGGCCCTGGAAAGCGAGGTCGAGCTGACCGTCGCCGAGATCAAGGAAATCAACCGCGCGATGTCGATCGGCGAAGCCAAGGCTCGCCGGGCGAAGAAGGAAATGGTCGAGGCCAACCTGCGCCTGGTGATTTCCATCGCCAAGAAGTACACCAACCGCGGCCTGCAATTCCTCGACCTGATCCAGGAAGGCAACATCGGCCTGATGAAGGCGGTGGACAAGTTCGAATACCGTCGTGGCTACAAATTCTCTACCTACGCCACCTGGTGGATTCGCCAGGCGATCACCCGTTCGATCGCCGACCAGGCACGCACCATCCGCATCCCGGTGCACATGATCGAGACGATCAACAAGCTCAACCGCATCTCCCGCCAGATGCTCCAGGAAATGGGTCGCGAGCCCACCCCGGAAGAGCTTGGCGAGCGCATGGACATGCCTGAGGACAAGATCCGCAAGGTACTGAAGATCGCCAAAGAGCCGATCTCCATGGAAACCCCGATCGGTGACGACGAAGATTCGCACCTGGGCGATTTCATCGAGGACTCCACCATGCAGTCGCCGATCGAGATGGCGACCAGCGAGAGCCTCAAGGAATCCACCCGCGAAGTCCTCGCCGGCCTCACTGCCCGGGAAGCCAAGGTGCTGCGCATGCGCTTCGGCATCGACATGAACACCGACCACACCCTCGAGGAAGTCGGCAAGCAGTTCGATGTGACCCGCGAGCGGATCCGCCAGATCGAAGCCAAGGCGTTGCGCAAGCTGCGCCATCCGTCGCGAAGCGAGCACCTGCGCTCCTTCCTCGACGAGTGACGAACGAACCCCCGGCCTGAAAAACCGGGGGTTTTTCTTTGCCGCTTGCCCCGCCGCCCGGCGTCTACACTTCCGCTTATATTCCCGTCCACCGCGAGACCGCCTCATGCAGCGTCTGCAGGCCGTGCTTCTCCTGTGTCTGGCCTGCTGCTGGCCGGGGCTGGCCGGCGCCCTCACGCTCACGCCCGAGGAACGGGCCTGGCTGGCCGAGCACCCGAGCATCCGCCTGGGCGTGGACACCTCCTGGCCGCCATTCGAGTTCCGCGACGAACAGGGCCGCTACCAGGGACTCGCCGCCGGCTACGTCAGCCTGCTGCAGGAACGCCTGGGCGTCAGCCTGACGCCTGTCGAACCGAAGACCTGGACGCAGGTCCTGGAGCAGGCCAAGGACGGTCGGCTGGACCTGCTGCCCGGCATCATGGCTACCCCGGAGCGCCAGGAGTACCTGAGCTTCACCCGGCCCTACCTGGACTTCCCGATCATCATCCTGGCACGCAAGAACGGCCCGATGCCGAAGCGCATCGACGAGCTCTACGGACTCAAGGTCGCGGTGGTCGACCACTATGCTCCTCACGAACTGCTGATCGCCCAGCATCCCGACCTCACCCTGCTGCCGCTGCCTTCGGTAGCGGCAGCCCTGCAGGCGCTGGCCACCGACCAGGCCGACGCCTTCGTCGGCGACTTCGCCTCCAGCGTATGGAACCTCCGCCAGCTCAAGCTCAACGGCCTGGAGATCAGCGGCGAGACGCCATACCGCTACCAACTGGCGATGGCCGTGCCGCGCGGACAACCGATCCTCGCCGGGATCGTCGACAAGGTCCTCGCCGACCTCAGCGCCGAGGAGATCGAGCGACTCCAGGCCCCCTGGGTCGGCGGCCTGCTCGACCGACGTCCGGCCTGGCGCGAGATGGCGACCTACGGCCTTCCCATCGTCCTGCTGATCCTGGTCTCGGTCGCCATACTGCTGGCCATGAACCGCCGCCTGCGCCGCGAGGTGAGTCGCCGGCGGCAATTGGAGCGCGAACTGCGCGACAGCGAACAGCACTACCGGGGACTGGTGGAAAGCCTGAATGCCATCGCCTGGGAAATGCGCCTCGAGGAGAACCGCTTCACCTACGTCTCGCCCCACGCCGAACGCCTGCTCGGCTATCCTCTCGGCGAATGGCTGCAGCCGGGCTTCTGGCAGCGGACCCTGCACCCCATGGACGCCGAGTACGCCATCCACTACTGCATGAGCGAAAGCCAGGCCGGACGCGACCACAGCTTCGACTACCGGATGCTCGCCGCCGACGGCCGGGTAGTCTGGATTCGCGATCTGGTCACCCCGATCGCGCAAGGCCGGGACCTGCTCCTGCGCGGTCTGATGATCGACATCACCGAGGCCAAGCTCACCGAGCAGGCCATGCGCCTGTCCGAACAGAAGTTCGCTTCGGTGTTCCACCACTGTCCGGACATGGTGGTACTGGCCAATGGCGCCGACGGCCGCTTCCTCGCGGTGAACAACACCTTCGAGCAGCAGATCGGCATCGCCGCCGACGACGCCATCGGCAAGACCGCCACCGAACTGGGCATCTGGGCACTCCCCGGCCTGGGCCCGCAGGTCCTGGAAAAGCTCGGCCACGGCAACCTGACCAACCTCGAGGTGCCCCTGCGGCGCCGCAATGGCAGTACCTTCAGCGCGCTGCTCAGCGCCCAGCACGTGGCCCTCGACCAGACACCGGCGCTGGTGGTGGTGATCCGCGACATCACCCACCTGGTGGAGACCCAGGAACTGCTGCGGATCTCCGAGGAGAAGTTCGCCAACGCCTTCCATGCCTACCCCGACGGTCTGCTGATCAGCCGCCTCGAAGACGGCACGCTGATCGACGTGAACGAAGGCTTCACCCGTCTCACCGGCTACCGCCGCGACGAGGTCATCTCCCGCTCCACGCTCGAACTCGGCCTGTGGGTCGACACCGAGGACCGCAAGCGCCTGATCTCGCTGGTACGCCACCACACCCTGACCCAGGGCTTCACCGCCCCTGTACGGGACCGCAACGGTGGCATCCGCCAGTGCGAGATGTCCGCCCACCGGATCAGCATCGATGGCGAGGACTGCGTGCTGACCATCGCCCGCGATATCACCGAGCGCCAGCTCATGCAGGAGAAGCTGCAGCAGGCCGCCACCGTCTTCGAAAGCACCGCCGAAGGCGTGATGATCACCGATACCCGCCAACGCATCACCGCGGTCAACCGCGCCTTCAGCGAGATCACCGGCTACAGCGAGCAGGAGGCGCTGGGACGCTCGCCCAGCCTGCTCTCCTCCGGACAACACGACTCCAGCTTCTACCTCGCCATGTGGAACCAGCTGGAGCGCGACGGGCACTGGCAGGGCGAGATCTGGAACCGACGCAAGACCGGCGAGCTGTACCCCGAATGGCTGACCATCAGCGCGGTACACAATCCGCAGGGCGAGATCACCCACTTCGTCGGCGTCTTCGCCGATATCTCCACCCTCAAGTACGCCCAGGCCCGGCTCGACTACCAGGCCCACCACGATCCGCTCACCGGCCTGCCCAATCGCCTGCTGTTCGAGAGCCGGCTCAATCACGCCCTCGACGAGGCCCGCGAAGAGAGCCGTCCCGGCGCCGTGCTGTTCATCGACCTGGACCGCTTCAAGCACATCAACGACAGCCTCGGCCATCCCATCGGCGACCTGCTGCTCAAGGCCATCGCCGAACGCCTGCGCGACCAGTTGCGCGACGTCGATACCGTGGCCCGCCTGGGGGGCGACGAATTCATCATCCTGCTCCCAGGCCTGCACCAGGAAAGCGACGCCGAGCACGTCGCGCGCAAGCTGCTGAATGCCTTCACCGCGCCGTTCCAGGCCGACGGTCATGAATTCTTCGTCAGCGCCAGCGTCGGCATCGCCCTGTTCCCCAAGGACGGCGACGACGCCCCGACCCTGGTGAAGAACGCCGACGCCGCCATGTACCGCGCCAAGTCGCGGGGCCGCAGCCGCATCGAGTACTACACCCGCGAACTGACCTACCTGGCCACCGAGCGCATGGCGCTGGAAACCGAACTGCGCCGCGCCCTCGAGCGCGACGAGTTGCAGCTCTACTACCAACCCAAGCTGAGCCTGGAGAGCGGCTTGCTGGTCGGCGCCGAGGCACTGGTGCGCTGGTACCATCCGCTGTTCGGGGAAATTTCCCCGGAGCGCTTCATCCCCCTCGCCGAGGATTGCGGCCTGATCCTGCCCCTCGGCGACTGGGTGCTGGAACACGCCTGCCAGCAGATGGGCGAATGGCAAAAGCTGCACGCGCCGTTCGGCCCGCTGTCGGTCAACCTCGCCGGCGCCCAGCTCGGCCAGCCGCAACTGATCGAACGCCTCGAGCAACTGCTGGAGCAGTCCGGCCTGGAACCGTCGCGGCTGCAACTGGAAATCACCGAGAGCTTCATCATGAACCAGACCGAGGAGGCCCTCGCCGTCCTCCACGGCCTCAAGCGCCTCGGCGTACAGCTGGCGATCGACGACTTCGGCACCGGCTACTCCTCGCTCAGCTACCTCAAGCGCCTGCCGCTGGACATCCTGAAGATCGACAAGTCGTTCATCCGCGGCCTCCCCGACGATCCCCACGATGCCGCCATCACCCGCGCCATCATCGCCCTCGGCCGCAGCATGCAGCTCACGGTGATCGCCGAAGGCGTGGAAACCGAAGGCCAGCAGAGCTTCCTCACCCACGAAGGCTGCGAGCAGATCCAGGGCTTCGTCCTCAGCCCGCCGCTGCCCGCCGAGCTGTTCGCCAGCAAATTCCTCAAACCGCGCCAGCCGATTGGCGCTCCCCGAGAAGCGCCGGTATAATCCGCCGACCTGTGCGACACGCGTGGCGTGTCTCCGTCTCCAAGCTGTAGGGTCAGCTTGGGGGATTTCCGCAAGGAAATCGAACGCTTGGGTATCCATCCCCGGGAACCAAAACTCGCCCAGAAGTCTTTTGCCTTCAAGGACTTGCCGCAGCGGCGGTGGCAATAAAAACCCAAGGTCGTTGAGCTCTCGGCAGCACGACCGCAGGACCAGAACACCGGTCTTGGAGCGCATCCTAAAACCAACCCCTGCGGGAGAGTCGATCCCCGCTGGGGTCACCTCCTGCGTAATTTGAAACAGGAGGTAATAAATCAGGAACTGGCGGCCAGCAGGTCGTCCCTGTTCTCCCTTCCCCAAAGGAGACATGAGCGAAAGCTCTGTCTGTCATTGTCCAACCACTGCTTGTATGGAGTGGCAGCGGACTCGTTGTGCGACCAACGGTAGCCTAGGGAAACGTGCGTTGCTGGTAACGGCAGGGTGCGAAGCTTTCCCGACAACGTAGCCCCCGCGAGGGTGCGAATTCACCGTGAGGTGAACCGCAGAGGGTCGGAGTAGCACCGACCCAAGGCGCTAGGCTGACTGGTACGGGCAACCTAGGTGAACTGCTGATAAACACCGTAAGGATTGACGAGCCAAAGCTGCTGACAGGCTCGAACCAAAAGGTACGTGGTCGGTTATCTCCGTAGGTCGTGGAGATACGTCGCCTTCAGACCACCGGTGAAAAGGCAGGTCCTAACCCAGTCGTGTGACAGTCAGGGAACGTGGTAAGCCCGTATCGCCGCCCTCGGGGCAGGGGAGCCGTAAGGCGAACTGTTGGCGGTGCGGGTATGGGATCGCAGAGAAAGCGAACGCCAGGCTGTAATCGTCTGGATAGGGGTTGGAACATCACCCCACGGGAAACCGGGCAGACTTCTGCGTGGTCTTTCGTCGCAAGAACTCTGATTGAACCTGTCTCAATGAACCCAGGGCTCAGCAACATCGAGCCCACACAAACCAACCTTGGCGGGGTGCGCGCATCCCGTCAGGGACCGGCGTGCGCCTTCCGCTCGGGTGGACTAACCATCATGAGAGGAAAGCAGCATGAAAGAACTCAGCCCATCGGCCGGGTCTGCGCTTTCCGGCGCTCCGCAGCAGTGGCACGACATCGACTGGTGTCGGGTCCAGCGGAATGTCCGGGGAATGCAGGTACGGATTGCGAAGGCTTGTCGGGAAGGCAAATGGCGCAGGGTGAAGGCCCTACAACGGATGCTGACCCGCTCGACGTCGGCCAGGTACCTGGCTGTACGGAGAGTCACTGAAAACCAGGGCAAGCGCACGGCGGGAGTCGACCGCGTGCTCTGGGATACGCCTGACACCAAGTGGAAAGCGGCACAAGGGTTGAAAAGGCGCGGGTACCAACCTCGGCCTCTACGGCGAGTGTCCATCCCGAAGTCGAACGGAAAGGAGCGCCCCCTGGGTATCCCGACCATGACTGACAGGGCAATGCAGGCACTCTACCTGCTCGCTCTGTCGCCCATTGCAGAAACCACCGGCGATCCGAACAGCTATGGCTTCAGGATCGAGCGATCCACGGCGGATGCAATGTCCCAGTTGTTCGTTTGCCTATCCGGAAAGGCTTCGGCCCAATGGATACTGGAGGCGGACATACAAGGGTGTTTTGACCACATCAATCATGACTGGCTACTGAACCATGTCCCCACGGACAAGGTGATCCTCCGGAAATGGTTGAAGGCCGGCGTGATCCACAAAGGCCAGCTCCAGGCAACGGATGCTGGAACACCTCAAGGCGGAATCATCTCGCCTACTTTGGCAAACATGGTGCTCGATGGCCTGGAATCACAGCTCAAGCGACACCTGGGCGTGACAAGGGCGAAGAAGCTGAAACTCAATGTGGTGCGCTATGCGGACGACTTCGTCATCACCGGTGTCTCTCCCGAGGTACTGGAGAAAGAAGTCAAACCCTGGGTAGAGCAGTTCCTGGCGGTACGCGGGCTGCAGCTCTCTCTGGAGAAAACGCGGATCGCCCACATAGATCAGGGCTTCGACTTCCTCGGTTGGAACTTCCGCAAGTACAACGGGAAGCTTCTGATCAAACCCAGCCAGAAGAACGCGAAAGCGTTCTACGGCAAGGTGAAGGAGGTCATCGAAACCAGCAGGACGGCAAGGCAAGAGGACTTGATCCGAACGCTGAATCCGATTCTGCGCGGCTGGGCGCTGTATCACCAGCCAGTGGTTGCCAAGCAAACGTTCAGCCGCATGGACAACAGAGTGTTTCTCAAGCTCTGGCGTTGGGCGAAACGGCGGCACCCGAACAAGTCACTGGATTGGATCAGGAGGCGATATTTCCGGATTCACGGGGACAAGACTTGGGTGTTCGCTACCACGGTGCTGGAAAGCAACGGTAAGAAACGGGAGGTCGCGCTGTACTCGCTGGCGAGCACGCCGATTGAGCGACATAGGAAGGTGAGTGGGGAATACAACCCCTACGATCCAGCCATGGAAGCAATAGGTGAAAAACTGCGAACGGAACGGATGTTGAAAAAGCTGAAGTACCGAACTCAGATCAGAAACCTATACCTCTCCCAGAAGGGGCTCTGCTCGCTCTGCAACCAACCGATAACCAGGGAAACCGGGTGGCACGACCACCACATCCTCTATCGCTCACAAGGCGGTGGAGACTCCCTGGAGAACCGGGTACTATTGCACCCCGCTTGCCACCAGCAACTCCATGCTCGTGGTCTGACAGTAAGCAAGCCGGCCCGTTAGGGGGCTTTGAAAGGCTTGAGCCGTATGCGTTGAAAGGCGCACGTACGGTTCTTAGGGGGGGATGGGCCAGCAATGGCCCATCCCCACCCGACTCTGGGGGCCTATAGCTCAGTCGGTTAGAGCAGAGGACTCATAATCCTTTGGTCCACGGTTCGAGTCCGTGTGGGCCCACCACCTTCAAAGCCGCGCACTGCGCGGCTTTGCGCTTTCTGGGATAGTGGCCTCATAAACGGCTCCATGGCCAAAAGGTACAAGATCGGTACAGTACTGGTTAGCCAGTCTGCCTTTGGAGTCCTTATCTGATGGCAACAATCGTCCCCCTTCCCGTGGTCCGCAAAACGGACTGGCCGACCAACGAAAAAACCTTCCGCACCAAGCGCGACGCCGAAGACTGGGCACGCCGCACCGAAGACGAGATGGTACGCGGCGTGTACATCCAGCACAGCGGCTCCGAGCGCATGTGACCTGCCCCCATTTTGTAGCCCGAGAGCTACATGTCCCTGCATCAAATTTTATCGATGCCCAAGGGGTACGGCCGACCTCTGTCCACAAGGTTTCTGAAGTGCTGAAACAGGCGCTTTAGCTGACTCAGTCACCCTGAACAGGCATGCTCATCAAGCTATCAACCCAGCTTGAGAATTAGACAGTGAGCCGAATAGCTGGCATTATCGGCTCACAGAATGAGCCGAATAGGCTCTCTAATCGGCTCAAGATGAACATCCCTTATGAACGACCCACTCTGGATCTGGCAGCAGCCCGACTGGCCGCAGTTCAACTGGCAAGCCGAAGCGCTTGCACCACTGCTGCGCTCCTGTAGCCAGGCTCAGGGTCGTTTGTTAGGAATGCTCGGTGCCGTGGGGAGTGACACCGAAGTGCAGAGCAGCCTGGATGCCATGCTGCAGAACATCGTCACCTCTTCAGCCATTGAGGGAGAGCAACTGAATGTCGGTTCGGTGCGCTCATCACTGGCACGGCGACTGGGATTGCACGAAGAAGGTCGAACCACCTCTCGCTCCGAAGGCCTGGCGGAACTGCTGCTCGATGCCACCCACGCACATCAAGAGCCGCTAGACGAACAGCGACTGTTCACCTGGCACAGTTGGTTATTCCCCACCGATGACCAACTTCTGGCTCGACCACTACACATCGGCGCACTGCGCGGCGAAGAGCCCATGCAGGTAGTTTCGGGTCGGATAGACCGCCCTACCGTATATTTCGAAGCCCCTCCCCGCGCAGGGTTGGAAGCGCAACTGGCGGACTTTCTCGCCTGGTTCGAAAGCAGCCGCAGCGATGCCAGCCTCGACCCCTTTCTGCGCGCCGGTATCGCACATTTCTGGTTCGTGACCCTGCATCCCTTCGACGACGGCAACGGTCGCCTCACCCGCGCTATCACCGATCTGGCATTGGCTCAGGGCGAGCAGCAAGCCATTCGCTTCTACGCCATGTCTGCGAGCATCCTCGACGACCGCGCCGGCTATTACCGCATCCTAGAAGCCAGTCAGAAAGGCGGGCTGGATATCACCAAGTGGCTGCAGTGGTTTCTCGAAACCTTGCTCAAGAGCCTGGAGCAAGCCCTTGCCCGTATAGACCGCGTGCTGGTCAAGGCGCGCTTCTGGCAGGCACATCGCAGCCAAACGCTATCGGCGGAGCAGATCAAAGTGCTTAACCGCCTGCTCGATGGCGGCGAAAGGGGGTTCGAGGACGGCATCAGTGCGGCGCAATACCAAGCTGTGGCCAAGGTTTCCAAAGCCACCGCGACCCGCCACCTGAGCGACCTGCTGGAAAAGGGCTGCATCGAGCGACTGCCCGGCGGAGGGCGTAGCACCCGTTACCAGATAGCACGCTGAGCGCCTGCACCTGGCTCATCAGCCCTTGATGCGTCATCGCGCCATAGGACAATGGTCGCCTCTCCATTAAGCAGCTCGGCTCAAGGAATAAAGTGGATTACAGCCCGATAGTCGCCCAGGTCTGGGGCATGCTGACCTGGTTTATCCCGGCAGCCCTGCTGATCGGCCTGCTCAAATCGCCTTGGGCCAAGGGGCAGATCGGTGAACTGCTGGTGCGCCTGTTCGCCCATTGGCAGCTGGACAGGCAAACCTACCGCCGCCTGCACAACGTCACCCTGAACACGCCGGACGGCACGACACAGATCGACCACGTATTTTTCTCACCCTACGGCATCTTCGTGCTGGAAACGGCAGGTTTCCAGCACCTGCCGATAGGTCTCTACCGTTGCACCGGCGAGCCGTGCTGCAGGTCACAGGCTTTGGTGTGAATCGCCCCCACTGCGCGATCAATTGCAGGGTGTCGGCGGCAGCAGCGCAAGTTTCGGCGAAGGCGAACTGGCGCTGGCGGAGCGGAATCCGATGGACGTGGCGCTCTGCTCGCCGCCTGAGCGTGGGAAGGCACTTATCAGGCACTTCCGAAGGCACTACCGGACGATATCGATTCCATCGCCAACGCGGTAACTTCGAAGCACTTAAACCTTCATGAAACTGCAACTTCCAACTCGATCGACAGCTCTGGAAATACATCCTCGGTATTTTCCAAGACCCTAACCAAAGTCTGGATCGTTTCGTCACAGGAAACGCTGGAGCGCCTATTCCAGAGCGCTTCGAACAATCGGTAAAAATAAAATCCAAATAATCAGACGCAGTTCAAAACAACCAGAACAGATAGTTTTTCCGCCTTTCCCAACATGCTCCTCTCGCCTTGACTCGTTCGATGCAGCGGATCGCCCATGCGTATTTCCGGCATTGTCCGAGGCCCATTCCCTGTTCGACGCGATACCCGGCGCACCCATAACAATATGCCGCCCTCCACGGGCCGATAGCGCCAGTTGTGAGCTTGTCCACCACTGCATTTCCCTCACTGCAAGGAGAGAACATGAGTCGCTCACCCATCCCTCGCCACCGAGCGTTGCTGGCCGGTTTCTGCCTGGCTGGCGCGCTGTCCGCCCAGGCGGCCACCCAGGAAGAAATCCTCGATGCGGCACTGGTCAGCGGGGATTCCTCGCAACTGACCGACAGCCACCTGGTCGCCCTCCGCCTGCAGCAGCAGGTCGAGCGCATCCGCCAGACCCGCACGCAGTTGCTCGACGGTCTCTACCAGAACCTCAGCCAAGCCTATGATCCTGGCGCCGCCAGCATGTGGGTCCTGCCGGCCAACCCGGACAATACCCTGCCCTTCCTCATCGGCGACAAGGGCCGCGTGCTCGCCAGCCTGAGCCTGGAGGCCGGCGGCCGCGGGCTGGCCTATGGCACCAACGTGCTCACCCAACTGAGCGGGGCCAATGCCGCCCACGCGCCGCTGCTGAAGCGGGCGGTGCAGTGGCTGGTGAACGGCGACCCGGGCGCGGCCACTGCGAAGGACTTCAAGGTCAGCGTGGTCGGGGTGGACAAGACCGCCACCCTCAACGGCCTGAAGAGCGCCGGCCTGCAACCGGCGGACGCCGCCTGCAACGCGCTGACCGACGCCAGTTGCGCCAGCACCAGCAAATTGCTGGTACTGGGCAACGGCGCCAGCGCCGCTAGCCTGAGCGCCACGGTGCGCGCACGGCTACAGGCCGGGCTGCCGATCCTCTTCGTGCACACCAATGGCTGGAACCAGAGCAGCACCGGCCAGCAGATCCTCGCCGGCCTGGGCCTGCAGGAAGGCCCCTACGGCGGCAACTACTGGGACAAGGACACGGTGCCATCCAGCCGCACCCGGACGCGTTCGGTCGAGTTGGGCGGCGCCTATGGCCAGGACCCGGCGCTGGTGCAGCAGATCGTCGACGGTAGCTGGCGCACGGACTACGACTGGTCGAAATGCACCTCCTACGTCGGTCGCACCACCTGCGACGACGTGCCGGGACTGAGCGACTTCAGCAAGCGCGTCGATGTATTGAAAGGCGCCCTCGACGCCTACAACCAGAAGGCGCAGAACCTCTTCGCCCTGCCCGGCACCACCTCGCTGCGGCTCTGGCTGCTGTGGGCCGACGCGGTGCGGCAGAACATCCGCTACCCGATGGACAAGGCCGCCGACACGGCGCGCTTCCAGGAAACCTTCGTCGCCGACGCCATCGTCGGCTACGTGCGCGAAGCCGGCGCGGCGCAGAAGGAACTGGGCAGCTACGCCGGCCAGCGCCAACAGTCGATGCCGGTATCGGGCTCGGAGGAAACCCTGACCCTCACCTTGCCGTCGGCCCAGGGCTTCACCGCCATCGGCCGCATGGCGGCGCCGGGCAAGCGCCTGAGCATTCGCATCGAAGACGCTGGCCAGGCCAGCCTGGCGGTCGGCCTGAACACCCAGCGCATCGGCTCGACGCGGCTGTGGAATACCCGCCAGTATGACCGCCCGCGCTTCCTCAAGAGCCCGGACATCAAGCTCCAGGCAAACCAGTCGGTGGCGCTGGTATCGCCCTACGGCGGCCTGTTGCAACTGGTCTACAGCGGCGCCACGCCGGGTCAGACGGTAACCGTCAAGGTAACCGGCGCGGCCAGCCAGCCGTTCCTCGACATCCAGCCGGGCGAGGACAGCAGCCAGGCGATTGCCGACTTCATCCAGGCGCTGGACGCCGACAAGGCCGACTGGCTGGAGATCCGCAGCGGCTCGGTGGAGGTCCACGCCAAGGTGGAGAAGGTCCGTGGCTCGATCGACAAGGACTATGGCGGCGACGTCCAGCGCTTCATCCGTGAGTTGAACGAGGTGTTCATCGACGACGCCTACACCCTGGCCGGCTTCACCATTCCCAACCAGGCGAAGACTCCGGCAATCCAGCAGGAATGCGCGGTGCGCGGCTGGGACTGCGACAGCGAGACCCTGCACAAGCTGCCCGGCACCCAGCACATCAACGTCGACCAGTACGCCCAGTGCGGCGGCGGTTGCAGCGGCAACCCCTACGACCAGACCTGGGGCCTGAACCCGCGTGGCTGGGGCGAAAGCCATGAGCTGGGCCACAACCTGCAAGTGAATCGACTGAAGGTCTACGGCGGGCGCTCGGGCGAAATCTCCAACCAGATATTCCCGTTGCACAAGGACTGGCGCGTGCTCCGCGAGTTCGGGCAGAACCTCGACGATACGCGGGTCAACTACCGCAACGCCTACAACCTGATCGTCGCCGGACGCGCCGAGGCCGATCCGCTGGCAGGCGTATACAAGCGCCTGTGGGAAGACCCGGGCACCTACGCGCTGAACGGCGAGCGGATGGCCTTCTATACCCAATGGGTGCATTACTGGGCCGACCTGAAGAGCGATCCGCTGCAAGGCTGGGACATCTGGACCCTGCTCTACCTGCACCAGCGCCAGGTGGACAAGGCCGACTGGGACGCCAACAAGGCCGCTCTCGGCTACGGCACCTACGCCCAGCGCCCGGGCAACAGCGGCGACGCCAGCAGCACCGACGGCAACGACAACCTGCTGATCGGCCTGTCCTGGCTGACCCAGCGCGACCAGCGGCCAACCTTCGCGCTATGGGGCATCCGTACCTCGGCAGCGGCCCAGGCGCAGGTGGCGGCCTACGGTTTCGCCGAGCAGCCGGCGTTCTTCTATGCCAACAACCGGACCAACGAATACAGCACGGTGAAGCTTCTGGACATGAGCCAGGGGTCGCCGGCGTGGCCGTTTCCGTGAGTCGTAGCTGAGGGGGCTGGCGCGGGGTGATGCTTCTCGCTCCGCGCCGGTCCTCATGCCCCTCTCCCCGACGGGAGAGAGGGTCGGCCATGCCAGCGGGCAATGCCGTGCCAGGCTGGCAAGCAAAACTGTCGTTCAAGCTGAACGATCCTGCGCAATAATGAGCCCCTTCCACCAGCAAGGACCGCTCATGACCGACCGCCTTCCCTGCCGCGCCTGCGGCCATCTCATTCTCCCGACCACGGCGGCGAGGAACGACGGACTGTGCATGCCCTGCAAGGGCGGCTACCGGCAGAACATCGAGGATGGCAAGCGTTTCCACACGGAGCGACGGCGCTACCTGACGAGTCCGCAGGCGCTGTACTGGAGCGCGCTGGTGAATCGCGTCTACGATGGCCGCGAGAGATTCGCCGGGCTGTCGCCGGCCGAACGGAGCTACTACGCAGTGAGCGTGCTCAGCGGCGAAGTGCACAACGGCGGCTTCGACCAGTACTTCGGCAACTCCTCCGGCGACCAGTACCAGGCGGCGCGCGCGGGTCTTCGCGAGTTGGAGGCGGAGGACGCCCTGGCCCTGCTGGAGCGAGCCGCCGCCCTGCTGTTCGGCGACGGTCCGGTGCCAGTCTCCCAGGCCGAACGCCAGTTGCGCATGCCGACCTGGGCCGATGAACCCGACCGCGACTGCGAAGCGGCCCTGGATGCGCTGGACACGCGCTTCTACGCCCTGGCCGACGCGCTGGGCGAACGCCTGCTGGCCCATGCCCGCCACCATGCATTGTTTGCCCTGGACGAGCCCGATGAAGCCTGAATTGGATGCCCTAGAGGCCTGGCTCGGACAACCGCTGCCGGCTGCCTTCGTCGCCGCTCTGGAGCAGCACGGCGGCCGCCTCGTCGAGCCGGACCTGCTGCTCTACGCCGCCGACGAGTTGCTGGAACGCAACCGGGCCTTCGAAACCTCTCTCTACTGCCCCGGTTACCTGGCCATAGGCGACGACAGCGGCGGCCGCGCCGTGGTGATGGCCCTGGACGACCATTGGCAGGCGCTGTTCCTGGTCGACCATGGCGCGATGACCCCGGACTGCTTCGAACCCCTGGCACCCAGCCTGGAGGCCTGGCTGGAAGCCGGGCCCTGCCTGCCCGAATGACGGAGAAACGCCCATGATTCCTTTCGGCCTCAGCCCCGAACAATTCCGCGAGCGCTACCGCCGCGACCTGCAACGCGCCGCGCCGGGCGTGATCCAGCGCCTGCGCGAGCTGCTCCGGCAACCCTTGGAGGAAGGACTGCGCGACGGCGAGATCCAACTGTTCCTCGGCGAGGACGGACGCGACGCAGCGGAAGCGTGGTTGTACCTGAATGGCGCCAACAACCGGGTCGACGCCAGCGACCCGCGCCTGTTTCCCGGCAAGGCGCTGGACCTGGCGCTCGGCCTGGGACATGCCCCGGATTTCGACGAAGCCTACTTCGCCGACGGCTTCGGCGGCGTCGACCTGCTCGCCGATACGCTGCAAGCCTGGTTCGCCGAGTGCTGGTGGAAGGCCGGCGGCTGGGCCTGGCCGATCCCGCTGTGGCTGCACGTACACGATGGCTTCGGCGACGGCCGTGGCATCGCCCTCACCGAACGCTGCTGAACAGGGAGACCACGCATGGAACTGATCCGCAACCTGGACGATGCGAACATGGGCGAAGTGTATTGGCGCCTGTACCGGCGCTACATCAGCCTGTTCATCGAGAACGAGGCCGACGACGCCTACGCCTGGCGCTGCGCCCGAGCCCTCGACGAACTGGATGACGCCGTGGTCGAGCGGCTTTGTGCCGCCAGCCTGCGCTACCGCGCCGCGCGCCTGGAGCGGCTGGGCGAGTCTGCGGAGGAAGTCGCGCCGGCGCGCGGGGTGCTGGAACGGATCGAACCGGGCGAGCTGATCGTGCCCGACCCGGAACAGGGCGACGAAGCGGTGATCCACCTGTCGCTGAACTGCGAATGGGACCGCGAACACGGTATGGAATGGATCGTCCGGGGCGGCGAGGTGCTCTATGTCGGCCCCTTCCACGGCGAAGACCCGTGGCGGGACTTCACCGTGAAGGAACCATGGAACTACGCCTGAGCAGGGGCCTCAACGCTTGGCGATGATGTACACCGCGTGGACGATGCCCGGGATGTAGCCGAGCAGGGTGAGCAGGATGTTCAGCCAGAAGGCGCCGCCGAAGCCGACTTGCAGGAACACGCCCAGCGGCGGCAGGAGGATGGCGATGAGGATGCGGATCAGGTCCATGAACGGAACTCCTTGGTCCAGGGTCGATACGGTGTCCGGCGCGTGAGCCGGCGTTTTTTCGCGTCACCCTATGACTGACTCCCGCCATTCGCGGAGGGTTCAACCGCAACGGTACTCGCCGCCTGTCACGCGCAGCGGTACGCTTGAGCCTACGCTCATGCGAGCGGACAACCCGCAAGGAACATCCATGTCCGACCTGCCCCCGCGTCCCGCCTTCTGGCCGTACCTGCCGGGCTACGCCCTGTTGCTGCTTTCGGTGCTGCTCTGCGCCAGCGGCAGCTACCGTTTCGTCACCCCGATGGCGCTCGCCGACGGCGTCGACCTGGTCTACCTCAGCCAGGGCCTGGCGCTGCTACCGCTGGGTACCGGGCTGGTCGGCCTGCTCGCGGGCTTCCTCCTGCATGTCCGCGGGCGCTGGCTCGGCGCGCTGCTGGCGCTGCTGCCGGCGACGCTGATCTGCGCCTGGAACCTGTACAACTATGCCGCCCACGGCGACGAGGCGTTGTCGCCGAGTTTCGCCCAGTACACCCAGGCGCTGCTCGGCCTGCTGCTGCTCGGCGGCGTGCTGAGCCTGGTCGACCTGCTCCACGGCAGGCCCTCGACGCTGCTGCGCAAGGGCCTGCTGGGGCTGGGCTGGCTGGCCCTGGTGGCCTGGCTGGGGTTGCTGTTCTACCTGCAGCGCCTGTACGGCCTCACTTTTTGAACTGGTCGTAGGCTTCCAGCGCGCGCAGCGAATAGACATAGGCGGCGCCGGCATTCAGGGAGATGGCGGTAGCCAGGGTCTGGGCGATTTCCGCCTCGCTGGCGCCGGCCTTCAGCGCGGCCTCGGTGTGCACGCCGATGCAACCGTCGCAACGGGTGGTAATAGCCACGGCGATGGAGATCAGTTCGCGGGTCTTGGCATCCAGGGCGCCCTCGGCGCTGGCTTCCTCCAGCGCGCCATAGGCGGCGAGCATCTTCGGGTGTTGCTTGCCCAGGGCACCGAAGGCTTTTTTCACGGCGGGGACGAACTCGGTCCAGTTGTTCAGCATGGTGATATTCTCCGTTGCTTTCGCGCCGGGAGTGGCGCGTCGGGTTACCAGTCTCGACCAGTCTGGACCGCGCCGCCTGCCCATGCGTCTCTACTTTCGACCTGATCGGCTCATCCCATGGACCCACTCGACCGGCTCATCCAGCTCGCCAACCTGCAGGGCCGCCTCGACCAGCGCTGCCAGCTACAGGGCAGCTGGGCGCTGGAGCACCCGCAAGCGGTGCCCGGCGAGGCGACCTTCCATATCGTCATGGCCGGCACCTGCTATTGCGAATTCCTCGATGGCGCTCGCCTCGACCTGCATCCCGGCGACCTGATCCTGTTGCCACGCGGCACCCCGCACCTCCTGCGCAGCGACAGCCCGGCGCAACCCTGCGAACCCACCGTAGAGCGCCGCGGCAGCATCCCGCTGTACCAGTTGAACGGCCCCGGCGAGGCCCTCGACATGCTTTGCGGCAGCTACCGCTACCACGCCGGTGCCAGCCTGTTCGGCGCGCTCCCCGAGCGCCTGCTGGTGCATATGGACGAGTCGACCCAGCAGCCCCTGCGCGCGCTGATCGGGTTGATGCGCGAGGAAGCCGAGAGCACCCGCAGCGGCGCCCGCTCGATCATCGACGCGCTGGCCACCGCGCTGTTCGCCCTGGCCCTGCGCGCCTACCTGGACCGCCAACCGCTGGGCGACGGCCTGTTCGGCCTGCTGGGCGACGCCCGCCTGGGACGAGCCCTGCGGGCCATGCTGGAACGCCCGGAGCATGCCTGGACCCTGGAACAGCTTGCCCAGCAGGCGGCGATGTCGCGGGCCAGTTTCGTCCGCGCCTTCTCCGCCCTCGGCGGGACCTCGCCGTGGATCCTGCTGACCCGCATCCGCATGGAAAAGGCCCGCGGTCTGCTGCGACAAACGCAGAAGAGCCTGCTGGATATCGCCGCCGAGACCGGCTACCAGTCGGAGGCGGCGTTTTCCCGCAATTTCCGCCAGGCCTTCGGCGAATCGCCGGGCCGTTTCCGCCGCCAGGCCGACTCCGCTCGCTGAAAGCGCTACCGGCGCACATTTCGGCGATCCGCTGCTATGCAATGTGAATGATTTTCGCAACATCCTGTACGAATTCACTGACAGTACGGCTACACTGTGCTTTCCCGGCAAGGAGGCGCGGGGGTACTTGTCGCGGCACCCACTCTCCCGCTTTACCAGTACGCCCAGGAGGCAAACATGGAATGGTTTCTGAAATGCGTGAAGGAACACTACTTCGACTTCAACGGGCGTGCCCGTCGCAAGGAATACTGGATGTTCACCCTGGTGAACATCATCATCTCCGTCGCGCTGAGCGTCGTGCTCGGCCTGATCAGTGAAAAGCTCCTGCCGATCGCCAATCTCTACTCGCTCGCCGTGCTGCTGCCGGCCCTGGGCGTCACCGCCCGGCGTCTGCACGACATCAACAAGAGCGGCTGGTGGATGCTGATCGCGCTGATCCCGATCGTCGGCCTGTACCTGATCTACCTGCTGGCCAAGGACAGCGACGCCGGCCAGAACCAGTACGGCCAGAACCCGAAAGGCATCGCCTGATTCCTTCCCGCCGGGCCGCACGGCTCGGCGTTCTCCCTCTCCCTGTTTCCCTTCCCGCCCCTGACCGGGGTTAGAATGCCTCGCTCCCACTCCGGCGCCCTGCGCCAACGCCCGCAGCGAGGTAGCCCATGCCCCATCCCATCGACGCACTGATTTCCGACTGCGACGGCGTCCTGGTCGACAGCGAGGTCATCGCCGAGCGCGTGATGTACGAGGCGCTCAGCGCCTACGCGCCGCTGGAGGAGCTGCAGCGCCTGCTGGAAGGCACCTTCGGCCTGACCAGCCGCGACATCCTCGATCGCGTCGAGAAGCACTTCGGCCTGCGCATCCCCGACAGCTTCAACCGCGAGGTGCGCCAGCGCAGCGAGGAGATGGTCGCCCAGGTCCAACCCATTCCCGGCGCACGCGAGGCGCTGCTGGCCCTGGATCTGCCCGTCGCGGTGGCCTCCAACAGCCGCCGCCACAGCCTGGAGCGCTCGCTGGCGCGCGCCGGGCTCAGCGAACTGATCGGCGAACGCCTGGCCAGCGCCGATATGGTCGCCCTGCCCAAGCCCGCACCCGACGTCTACCTGCACGCCGCCAGCCTGCTCGGCGTCGCCCCCGAGCGTTGCCTGGTGGTGGAAGACAGCAGCACCGGCACCCGCGCCGCCCTCGCCGCGGGGATGCGGGTGATCGGCTTCGTCGGCGCCGGGCACATTCCCGCCGGGCACGCCGAGGTACTGCGCGAGCTGGGCGCCATCGCCATCGTCGAGCACATGCGCGAACTGCCGGAGACCGTGGCGCGCCTGCGCCGGACAGTCTGAGTCAGGGCTGCCCGCAGAGGGTTGCGAACAAGGCTCCCGTTCCCGTCAGCACGAAGAAGGTCCAGTGGAAGGGCACGGCAAGATTCAAGCGCTGGATCGCCGCGACTATCCAGCAAACGCCCCCCAGAACAGCCAAGAGAATCCGCATCAGCGCCTCTCCCAACGTTCTCGCCGAGGAAAAGACTCGGAGCAGGCAATGCAAAAGCGTGCAAAGAAGCAGCACAAGCAGGGCAACGAGCCACAGCACAAGCTTGCCGATGGCGCTTCTCCACTCCTCGTAGAAGAAGTCGACCATGGAGTCGACCGCCCGTAGCACCCTGCTGTTGGCACTGGGGTTCGCCGGTTTCACTCCGTCCGCCCAGATGAGCCGCTGGATGAATTGATAGAACAGCTTGTCGCTTGGTTGGGAAATGGATAATGCGTCGATCATTGCGCGCAGTACCAGGCGCGCCTGCATCCCCAGGAAGATCATGTATGGACCGCTGAAGGCAATGATGAAAACGACGCCCCAATACAGTTTCAGATAGGCGGGCAGGTTGTCGACAAACTCGAAATAGCCCTGCCTGTCAGCCCCCAGGGTAATGATGAGAGTGGCGATGACCGCAATGAGCGCAGCCAACAGCGTGACCAGACGAGCAAGGTCCCGGGGAGGCAGAAAGAATCGCAGCATCACTGCGCCGTCGATATCCTTCGCGGCCTTCGAATTCACCTCCTTCCAGAGGCGCCAGTTCTCCACCAGATCGCCCGCCAGGCAGCGGAGGTTACCGCCATAGGCCCGGTACCGCAGCCGGAACCATTGCCGTTCGTAGAGGGAAAGCTGGACGTAGCGACTGCTCTCGGCGGAGCGCTCGAAGCCTCCCAGGTTCTCCACATTGCGACAGCGCGTATCGACGACGATATCGCCTATCCGTAGCGCAGCGATCAGAAACGGGAACAGATAGAAAGGGAGCAGACTCCTGGCTTCGTAGAGGTACTGTCCGGAGTGGCAATACAAGTCCCAGAACATCGTGATCAACACGAAGAAGAAATACAGCAGGGGAACCCAGTAGTCCCTGTGTTTCAGCAATTGAAAGAATGGCGCCCGGATAAAGATCCGGTAGTGATCTCCCACGTCCTCATAAAGATCCTGCACCGAACGTTGCGAAGCGCTTCCCATCGAGAATTCATCCTTGTAACAGCCGCTAGAGACTCTTCCAGGTCAGGTACACCCGCAAGTCGAACTCCAGCTGGTGATAGTCCGGCAGCATGTACTGGCAGAGCTGGTAGAACGCCTTGTTGTGCTCGCTTTCCTTCAGGTGGGCGAGTTCGTGGACGACGATCATCCGCAGGAACTCCGGGGCGGCGTCCTTGAACAGGGAAGCCACGCGGATTTCCTTCTTCGCCTTGAGCTTGCCGCCCTGCACCCGCGAGATCGCGGTGTGCAGGCCGAGGGCACGCTGGACCACGTCGAGCTTGTTGTCGTAGAGCACCTTGTCCAGGCCCGGCGCGTTGCGCAGGTGTTCCTGCTTGAGGTTCATGGTGTAGGCGTACAGCGCCTTGTCGCTCTGCACATCGTGACGCCCCGGGTAGCGGCGCTCGAGGTACTCGCCCAGGCGGTTCTCGGCGATCAGCTGGCGGACCTGGTCCTGCAGCGATGCGGGATAGGCCTGGAGGTACTTGAGGGGGATCATGCACGGGTCCGGCGGTTCGCGGAAAACGCCCAGTGTACCGCGTCGGGAGCTCCGGCGGCCGACCGCCGCTTCGGGTAAGATGCGCGCCGTTTCCGATGAGCGGAGTGGGACAGTGGCAAGTACAGATGTGCTGATCGTTGGCGCCGGGGCGGCCGGGCTGATGTGTGCGATGACGGCGGCCGGACGCGGGCGCCGCGTGCGGGTACTCGACCACGCCAACAAGGCCGGCAAGAAGATCCTCATGTCCGGCGGCGGGCGCTGCAATTTCACCAACCTGTACACCGAGCCGGCCAACTTCCTTTCGCGCAACCCGCACTTCTGCAAGTCGGCGCTGGCCCGCTACACCCAGTGGGACTTCATCGGCCTGGTGGCCAAGCACCAGGTGCCGTACCACGAGAAGAAACTCGGCCAGCTGTTCTGCGACAACAAGTCCAGCGACATCCTCGAGATGCTGCTGCGCGAATGCGCCGAGGCCGGAGCGGAAATCCTGCTGGACACCTCGATCGAAGAGATCGCCCGCGACGACGCCGGCTACCGCCTGCGTACCAGCGCCGGCGAGATGCGCTGCGAGTCGCTGGTGATCGCCAGCGGCGGCCTGTCGATCCCGACCCTCGGCGCTAGCGGTTTCGGCTACCAGGTGGCGCGCCAGTTCGGCCACGAGGTGCTGCCGACCCGCGCCGGGCTGGTGCCGTTCACCATCACCGACCAGCTGAAGGAGCTGTGCGCCGAGCTTTCCGGCACCTCCGTGGATTGCCGGGTGAGCTGCAACGGCCAAGTGTTCCGCGAGAACCTGCTGTTCACCCATCGCGGCCTCAGCGGCCCGGCGATGTTGCAGATTTCCTCCTACTGGCAACCGGGCGATACCCTGGAAATCGACCTGCTGCCGGACCACGACGCCAGCGAATGGCTGGCGCAGCAACAGCGCGAGCGTCCCAACAGCGAGCTGAAGACCCTGCTCGCCGAGTTGTTCACCAAGAAGCTCGCCGGACTGCTGGCCGACCGCTGGTTCGTCTCCAAGCCGATGAAACAGTACACCCCGACCGAACTGGCGGGTATCGCCGGGCAGCTTTCGGCCTGGCGGGTCACGCCCTCGGGCACCGAGGGCTACCGCACCGCGGAAGTGACCCTGGGCGGGGTGAGCACCGACGAAGTGTCGTCGAAGACCATGGAGTCGCAGCGCTCGCCGGGGCTGTATTTCGTCGGCGAAGTACTGGACGTCAGCGGCCACCTCGGCGGCTTCAACTTCCAGTGGGCCTGGGCCTCGGGTTATGCGGCGGGACAGTACGCCTAGCGCGCCTCGGCCAGATAGGCCTCGGTGCGATAGGGCAGCGCTACCTGCTCCTTCCCCTTGAGCGCCGGGTGGCTGGCGACCAGCTCGCGCAATTGCGCCGCCACGGCGTTCTTTTCCGTCTCCGGCAAGGCGGCGATGAAGCTCACCGAAAGGAAGCGCGAGACGATCACCTGCTCCGGCGGGCCGACATGCTCGTAGGCGAAGGTGGAAAGTCGCAGCGGTCCGAAGGGCGCACGCTCGAACGGCCGACGCCAGTCGCCCTTGTAGAAACGCGGCGCATCGCCTTCGTAGGGGGTGATGATGCGGGTGATCTCGGCGACCCAATCCAGCGACTCGTCACGCACGTTCCACACCAGCCCCAGCCTGCCTTCCGCCGTCAGCACGCGGCGCATTTCCTCCAGCGCCTCCACGGTGGCGAACCAATGAAAGGCCTGTGCGCACACCAGGGCGTCGGCGAAGCCGTTGGCCAGCGGAATCGACTGGGCGCTACCGGCCAGCGCCTGGACCTGCGGCAAGGCTTCGGCGAGCTGGGCGCGCATCGCATCCACCGGTTCCACCGCGACCACCCGCGCGCCGGTACGGGCCAGCAGGCGGGTGAACTTGCCGGTGCCGGCGCCGAGGTCCACCGCGACGGTCTGCGGACGCAGGCCAAGGGCATCGCGCAGCCAGTCGGAGAGCGCTTCCGGGTACTCGGGCCGGCCCTGGGCGTAACGCTGGGCCTCGGCGCTGAAACCTTGCTGGGCGGCGCTGTGTACGGACGACATGAGGGACCTCCTGGGCGGCAGGGAAAGCCCGAGGTATAGCACAGCGGTTTTCCTCCGAATTCCAGACGAACGGTTCAAAGCCTTGCGCAGCGTGGCTCGCAGCCATTGGTCAGGGGCTTCGTGGACCTCTCGGGGAAGAGGCTATTGTCGATCCGAAGGCCCACCCGACGACCAGGGTAAAAGCATCCCGGCACACGCCGGCGTCCCCCGCCACAACCAGGAGTCAGCCATGAGCAGCGAAGTCAGCGCCATCCGCCAATTGATCGAAGACTGGCGAGCCGCCGTCCGCGCCAGCGACGTTCCGCGCATCGTCTCGTACTACGCGGAGGACATCGTCGCCTTCGACGCCATCCTGCAATTGCAATTCAAGGGGCGCGACGCCTACCAGAAGCACTGGCAGGCCTGCACCGAGATGTGCAAAGGACCGATGACCTTCGATATCGCCGAACTGCAGATCCATGCCGACCAGCAGGTCGCCTTCGCCCACTACCTCTGCCACTGCGGCGGCACCGGCCCGGACGGCCAGCCGCACTCCTCGTGGATGCGGGTCAGCGCCGGCTACCGCAAGCAAGGCGACGGCTGGAAGGTGATCCACGAGCATTTCTCGGCGCCGTTCGACATGGACGGCAAGGCGCTGTTCGACCTGCAGCCCTGACTCAGCGCCGCGCGGCGGTCGTCGCCGGGTCGACGCAGCGTTTCACTGCGCGAGGGCTGAGCAGCGAGCAAGGCTTGCCGACCAGGTAGCTGCGGTAGACCTTCAGCAGCGTAGCCTGGCTGTAGCGGCAGCCCTTGCCGCTCTTGCGCAGGCAGGGGCTCTCGAACTCGAAGCGACCGTTGACCGGCTCGGCCAGCTGGATGCGCAACGCCGGCCAGGTGGAGCGGTGCGGCGCCGGCGGGGTTTCCAGTCGGCGACCGTCGCGCACCACCAGTTCGCCGCCGGCCTCTGCATAGTCGAAGACGAACAACAGGGTGCGCGAAGTCTTGGTCGTGCAGTCGCTACGCGCCAGGCAATCCTGCGGATCGGCGGGATCACGCGCTACGCTCGGCGACGCGGCCTCCTCGACGTCGCGGGACGGCGTGTGCAGGCCAGCGCAACCGGCCAGCAGGAGGAACGGCAGGGTCAGGAGCCAGCGGCGCATCGGATTTCCCCGGGACGGATGTGCAAGAGCCCCGACCAGCGGGGCTCCCGTTCGAACGAAGGCGCTTAGTTGACCTTCGGATCCAGCTCGCCGCGGGCGTAGCGCTGGAACATGCCTTCCAGGGAGATCGGCTTGATCTTGGAAGCGTTGCCGGCGGTGCCGAAGGCTTCGTAGCGAGCGATGCAGATGTCGCGCATGGCCTCGACGGTCTTGGAGAAGTACTTGCGCGGGTCGAACTCGCTCGGGTTCTGCGCCAGGAAGCGGCGGATGGCACCGGTGGAGGCCAGGCGCAGGTCGGTGTCGATGTTCACCTTGCGCACGCCGTACTTGATGCCCTCGACGATTTCCTCGACCGGCACGCCGTAGGTCTCTTTGATCTCGCCGCCGTACTCGTTGATGATCGCCAGCCAGTCCTGCGGTACCGAGGAAGAGCCGTGCATCACCAGGTGGGTGTCCGGGATGCGCGCGTGGATTTCCTTGATGCGCTGGATCGACAGGGTGTCCCCGGTCGGCGGCTTGGTGAACTTGTAGGCGCCGTGGCTGGTGCCGATGGCGATGGCCAGGGCGTCGACCTTGGTCTTCTTCACGAAGTCGGCGGCTTCTTCCGGGTCGGTCAGCAACTGGCTGTGGTCCAGCACGCCTTCCGCGCCGACGCCGTCTTCCTCGCCGGCCATGCCGGTTTCCAGGGAACCCAGGCAGCCCAGCTCGCCTTCCACGGACACGCCGCAGGCATGGGCGAACGCCACGGTCTGCTGGGTCACGCGGACGTTGTAGTCGTAGTCGGCAGGGGTCTTGCCGTCTTCACGCAGG
The DNA here is from genome assembly GCF_001813485.1 of Pseudomonas sp. HMSC067G02. NCBI lineage: Bacteria > Pseudomonadati > Pseudomonadota > Gammaproteobacteria > Pseudomonadales > Pseudomonadaceae > Pseudomonas > Pseudomonas sp. HMSC067G02. Next base: position 275,215 of record NZ_KV812729.1, on the reverse strand, counting down.
GAGCCGTCCATCATCACCGAGCTGAAGCCCAGCTGGATGGAACGCTGGCAGACGTCGGGACTGGTGCCGTGATCCTGGTGCATGACCACCGGGATGTGCGGGAATTCTTCGATCGCGGCGAGGATCAGGTGGCGCAGGAAGGGCGCGCCGGCGTATTTGCGAGCACCGGCGGAAGCCTGGACGATCACGGGCGAATCGGTCTTGTCGGCCGCTTCCATGATGGCGCGCATCTGCTCGAGGTTGTTGACGTTGAAGGCCGGCACGCCGTAGCCGAATTCGGCGGCGTGATCCAGCATCTGGCGCATGCTGATGAGTGCCATGGTTCTCGTATCTCCCAATCGCGGGGTCGTTCAGTGATTCAGAAGCCTGCCGCAGGGGCAGGCCCGGTTCAAGTTCCTTGCGAGGAGCGGTCGCGGCGCCGCGCCCCTGCCGGCGCGACTCAGCGCGCCTTGCAACCGCGACCGATGAGGTCGTCGGTTTCGACCCAGTACACCAGGCCTTCGTCGTTCTCCAGGTGGAAGCCCAGGCGTCCGTCGCTATAGAAAGCGCCGACGGCCGCAGGTTCCTGCTCCAGATGGTGGACCACGTCGTCCTCGTCCTTCAGGCGCAGGTCGACGATGTTCTTGCTGCCGTCGATATAGCGCCATTCGATCACCGCCTTGCTGTCGCAGGTCCAGCGGGTCCAGTCCTTGCCACCGGGCTTGCCCGAGGAGCCGGAGCAGCCGGCCAGCAGGGCCGCGGCGGCGAGGCCGCCGAGCAGGGCGATACGCGAGTAGTTCATGTCCATCCTCCATCCGTGCGGAACGCTCCGCCGCACCTCGCCGGGCCGCAAGCGGCCCGCGCGGCGGCCGGCTGGCCTTGCCTGTCACAGGAAAGGCGCAATGCTACTGCGTACGCTGGCGAATCCCCAGCCCTTTCCGTAGAAACTGGCAGAAAAGCACTACGGGCATTCCACCGGCTTTTGTCCGGCGGTCGGATCGCCGCTACTCTGCTGCTCGACCCGCTGGCGGTTCTGCTCGGTCGGCACCATCACGTCCGGCGGACTGATCACCTCGCAGGTGCTCGGGCGTCGACCGCCATCGCCGCTACAGGCGGCCAGGCCCAGGCAGAACATCAGGAGTGGCAAGGTTACGGAACGCATGGGGCACCTCCTTTTTTCGTCGTCCTCAAAGGTGTGACCCCCGAGGACGGCGAATGGTTTGCCCCGTCTGCGTCAGCCCTTGGCGCGCTGCTCCAGGATTTCCACGGCCGGCAGGACCTTGCCCTCGACGAACTCGAGGAACGCGCCGCCACCGGTGGAAATATAGGAGATCCGCTCGGCGATGCCGTACTTGTCGATCGCCGCCAGGGTATCGCCGCCGCCGGCGATGGAGAACGCCGCGCTATCGGCGATGGCATTGGCCAGGGTACGGGTGCCCTCGCCGAACTGGTCGAACTCGAACACCCCGACCGGACCGTTCCACAGGATGGTCTTCGAGGTCTTCAGCAGCTCGGCGAACTGCGCGGCGGTCTGCGGGCCGATGTCGAGGATCATGTCGTCGTCGGCGACCTCGGCGATGGCCTTGACGGTCGCCACGGCGCTCTCGGCGAATTCCTTGGCCACCACCACGTCCACCGGCAGCGGCACCTTGACCTTGGCGGCGATGGCCTTGGCGGTCTCGACCAGGTCGGCCTCGTACAGCGACTTGCCGACCTTGTGTCCGGCCGCGGCGAGGAAGGTGTTGGCGATGCCGCCGCCGACGATCAGCTGGTCGCAGATGCCGGCCAGGCTGTTCAGCACGTCGAGCTTGGTGGAAACCTTGGAGCCGGCGACGATCGCCGCCATCGGCCGCGCCGGGTTGCCCAGCGCCTTGCCCAGCGCGTCCAGTTCGGCGGCCAGCAGCGGGCCGGCGGCGGCGACCTTGGCGAACCTGGCCACGCCGTGGGTCGACCCCTCGGCGCGGTGGGCGGTACCGAAGGCATCCATCACGAACACGTCGCACAGCGCGGCGTACTTCTGCGCCAGCTCGTCAGCGTTCTTCTTCTCGCCCTTGTTGAAGCGCACGTTCTCGAACAGCACCAGGTCGCCCGCCTTGACCTCGACGCCGTCGAGGTAGTCGGCCAGCAGCGGCACTTCGCGGCCCAGGGCCTTGGACAGGTACTCGGCCACCGGCTTCAGGCTGTTCTCGGCGGAGAACTCGCCCTCGGTCGGACGGCCCAGGTGCGAGCAGACCATCACCGCCGCGCCCTTCTCCAGGGCCAGCTTGAGGGTCGGCAGGGCGGCCTTGATCCGTGCATCGCTCTGCACCTGGCCGTCCTTCACGGGCACGTTGAGGTCCTCGCGGATCAGCACGCGCTTACCTTTGAGGTCGAGGTCAGTCATCTTCAACACGGTCATGACAATCAGTCCTTGGGTACTTGTTGATCAGGCACGGCGGCGCGCAGGTAGTGTCCGGCGACGTCGAGCATACGGTTGGCGAATCCCCATTCGTTGTCGAACCAGGCCAGCAGGTTGACCAGGCGAGGCCCGGAAACGCGGGTCTGGCTGCCATCGACGATGGCCGAATGGGGGTCGTGGTTGAAATCGCAACTGGCGTGCGGCAGCTCGGTATAAGCCAGCAGTCCGCGCAGCGGGCCGCTTTCGGCGGCCTCGCGAAGCACCCGGTTGATCTCGGCGGCGGAGGTGTCGCGGGAAGTCTGCAGGGTGATGTCCAGCGCCGAGACGTTCACCGTGGGCACGCGTATGGCTTTGGCCTGGATGCGCCCGGCAAGTTCCGGCAACAGGCGTTCGATGCCGCGCGCCAGACCGGTGGACACCGGGATCACCGACTGGAACGCCGAACGGGTACGGCGCAGGTCCTCATGGTGGTAGGCGTCGATCACCGGCTGGTCGTTCATCGCCGAGTGGATGGTGGTGATCGACACGTATTCCAGGCCGATCGCCTCGTTCAGCAGCTTGAGCAGCGGCACCCCGCAATTGGTCGTGCAGGAGGCGTTGGAGACCAGCGTTTCGCGGCCGCTGAGGTCCTGCTGGTTGACCCCATAGACGATGGTGGCGTCGATGTCCGCCTCGCTCGCCATCGGCTGCGAGAACAGCACCCGCGGCGCGCCGGCGCGGAGGAAACGCTCGGCCTGGGCGCGATTGGTGTACTGGCCGGAGCACTCCAGCACCAGGTCGACCCGCAGCGCCTGCCAGTCGATGGCCTCCGGAGTCGGGCTGCGCAGCACCTTCACGCAATCGCCGTTGATGTGCAGGCAGTCGCCGTCGACCTTCACTTCGCCGGGAAAGCGGCCATGGGTGGAGTCGAAGCGGGTCAGGTACTCGACGCTGGCCTGGTCGGCCAGGTCGTTCAGCGCGACGATCTCGAAGCCCAGTTGCTCCGGGCGCTCGTGCAGCGCGCGCAGGACGCAGCGGCCGATACGGCCATAGCCATTGAGCGCGACGCGAAAAGGCGGGGTGGACATCGGCAGGGATAGCTCCGGCAAGGGGCCAGTGAAAGGCGCCAATTATGCGGGGGATGGGCCCGCCTGGGAACCGTCCGCGACCCGCGCGGCGCGGCGTGCGCCGCGGCGACGGCTCGCGTGCAGGCGCTGAAACGATTCATGCGACACCTGGCTGGCGCGACCGCGTTCCGCTGTGCAAGGCTCGCCCGCATCCACCGACCGCCAGGAGCGCCAGATGCCCCGCTTCGCCGCCAACCTCAGCATGCTCTACCCCCGCCACGACTTCCTCGAACGCTTCGCCGCCGCCGCGGCGGACGGCTTCGAGGGCGTGGAGTACCTGTTCCCCTATGCCTACCCTGCGGCCGAACTGAAGGCCCGGCTGGACGACCACGGCCTGCGCCAGGTGCTGTTCAATGCCGCACCCGGCGACTGGGACAAGGGCGAGCGCGGCCTGGCCAGCCTGCCGGGGCGCGAGGCCGAATTCCGCCGCGCCATCGCCCAGGCCATCGACTATGCCCAGGTCCTCGGCAACCGCCACATCCATGTCATGGCCGGACTGCTGCCGGCCGGCGCCGACCGCATCCGCCACCGCGAGACCTACCTCGACAACCTCGCCCATGCCGCCCGCGAAGCCGCCGGCGCCAGGCTGACGGTGCTCATAGAGCCGATCAACAACCGCGACATGCCGGGCTTCTTCCTCACCCGCCAGGACGACGCCCAGGCCATCTGCCGCGAGGTCGGCGCGGACAACCTGCAGGTGCAGTTCGACTGCTACCACTGCCAGATCGTCGAGGGCGACCTGGCCACCACCCTGCGTCGCGACATCGGCAATATCGGCCATGTCCAGATCGCCGGGGTACCCGACCGCCACGAGCCGGATGACGACAACGAAGTGAACTACCCCTACCTGTTCGAGCTACTCGACCGGCTCGGCTACCAGGGCTGGATCGGCTGCGAGTACCGTCCGCGCGGCGACACCTCGGCAGGCCTGGAATGGCTGCGGCGCTGGCGCGCTACTCGACGCGACGGATGATCGGCTCCAGCGCGTCCAGGCGCTCGCGGGCGGCCAGCCAGTCGCGCACTTCCGCGCACCACTGTTCTTCCTTCAGCACCGCGCGTGCACGGGTCAGCACTCGCGGCCAGGGACGGTCGTCGAACAGGCGCAGCAGCACCTGGTTGAGCTGTTCGCTATCCAGCGGCCGGCGTCCACGGCGCACCGGCGCGTCGACCCGCTGCGCCAGCGATTGCAGCACCCGTTCGCGCTGTGCCGTATCCACCGGCATCGGCTGCTCGTCGTAGGCGCAGAGCACCAGGATCTCCGGCGCGACGTTCTCCAGCAGGCCGGCGCGCAGCCGGCAGTGGCCATCGAGGATCACGCAGGCATCCAGGCAGTTCAGGCGCAGCGCCAGCACCGGCGGCAGCTCGCCTTCGCGGGCCTTCTTGCGCCACCACTTGACCCGCCCCTCGTCATCCTCGACCCGGCGCAGGGCGATCAGGGCGTCGTTGTCGCGCCCCCACCAGTCGAGCCACTGCACCCAATCGTCGTCGAGGACCTTCTCCAGACTGTAGAAGCGCCAGTCCGGCAACAGAGCGTCGCGCCCGACGCTGCGGTAGCGCCAGCGTTCCAGCACCCGTTCGCGCGGATCGTGGCTCTGCGGCGGCTGCCAGGCGGGCGCCTGCTCGGCGAGCGACAGGCGCAGCAACCAGCGCCCGGCCTCCAGGCAACTGCCCGGGCTGGCGCGCAGGGCCTCGACGAAATGCCGGCTCCAGGCCTTGTAGCGGGCCTCGCCGCGCAGGCCGCGCAAGGCTTCCAGGGTCGGCGAGTCGATGGGCGGCACGCTGGCCTGCGCCGGGCTCGCCGCGACCAGGCTCTTCACCAGCCAGATGCCATCGTGGTACGGCAACTGGGTGGCCCAGAGCAGCGGCTGATCGCCACGCATCAGGCAGATGCGGGCCTGGCCGCCGGATTGCAGATGAAGGAAAGAGGGCGCCCGATGGGCGCCCTCCACCTGGACCGCGAGGCCCAGCCATTCGCCATTGGCGGGGCTTTCGAGGTCCCGCCAGTAGAGCGTGTGCATCAGTCTTCCAGCAGCTCCTCGGCCACCGCCAGGACGTTGTCCAGGGTGAAGCCGAAGTGCTCGAACAGCGCCGGGGCCGGCGCCGACTCGCCGAAGCTGGTCATGCCGATGATGCGCCCGTCGAGACCGACGTACTTGTACCAGTAGTCGGCATGGGCGGCCTCGATGGCGATGCGCGCGCCGACTTCCACCGGCAGCACGGACTGCTTGTAGGACTCGTCCTGCTGCTCGTAGACGCTGGTGCATGGCATCGATACCACGCGGACCTTGCGGCCCTGCTCGCTGAGCTTGTCGTAGGCCTGCACGGCCAGGCCGACTTCCGAACCGGTGGCGATCAGGATCAGTTCCGGCTCGCCGGCGCAGTCCTTCAGCACGTAGCCGCCGCGGGCGATGTCGGCCACCTGGGCGACGTCGCGCGCCTGGTGCGGCAGGTTCTGGCGGGAGAAGATCAGCGCGGACGGACCGTCGGCACGCTCGATGGCATGCTTCCAGGCCACCGCCGACTCGACCGCGTCGGCCGGGCGCCAGGTGTCCAGGTTCGGGGTCAGGCGCAGGCTGGCCAGTTGTTCGATCGGCTGGTGGGTCGGGCCGTCCTCGCCGAGGCCGATGGAGTCGTGGGTGAACACGTAGAGCACGCGCTGCTTCATCAGTGCGGACATGCGCACGGCGTTGCGCGCGTATTCCATGAAGATCAGGAAGGTCGCACCGTAGGGAATGAAACCGCCGTGCAGGGCGACGCCATTCATGATCGCGCTCATGCCGAATTCACGCACGCCGTAGAACACGTAGTTGCCGGCAGCGTCGTCGGCGCTGACGCCCTTGCAGCCCTTCCACAGGGTCAGGTTGGAGCCGGCCAGGTCGGCGGAACCGCCGAGCAGCTCCGGCAGCAGCGGGCCGAAGGCGTTCAGCGCGTTCTGGCTGGCCTTGCGGCTGGCGATGGTCTCACCCTTGTTGGCAACATCGGCGACGTAGGCCGCGGCCTTCTCGGCGAAGTCGGCCGGCAGCTCGCCCTTCAGGCGGCGCAGCAGTTCGGTGGCCAGTTCCGGATGGGCGGCCTGGTAGGCGGCGAAACGCTTGTTCCACTCGGCTTCCTGGGCGGCGCCGGTTTCCTTGGCGTCCCACTCGGCGTAGATCTGCGCCGGGATTTCGAACGGAGCGTGCTCCCAGCCCAGCGCAGCGCGGGTCGCGGCGATCTCGTCGGCACCCAGCGGCGCGCCGTGGCACTCTTCCTTGCCCTGCTTGTTCGGCGAGCCGAAGCCGATCACGGTCTTGCAGCAGATCAGGGTCGGCTGGTCGCTCTTGCGGGCGGTATCGATGGCGGTCTTGATCTCGTCGGCGTCATGCCCGTCGACGTTGCGGATCACTTGCCAGCCATAGGCCTCGAAGCGCTTCGGGGTGTCGTCGGTGAACCAGCCGTGGACCTCGCCGTCGATGGAAATGCCGTTGTCGTCGTAGAAGGCGATCAGCTTGTTCAGGCGCAGGGTGCCGGCCAGCGAGGCGACCTCATGGGAAATGCCTTCCATCATGCAGCCGTCGCCGAGGAAGGCGTAGGTGTAGTGGTCGACCACCGCGTGGCCGTCGCGGTTGAACTGGGCGGCCAGGACCTTCTCCGCCAGCGCCATGCCCACCGCATTGGCGATGCCCTGGCCGAGCGGGCCGGTGGTGGTCTCGACGCCGGCGGTGTAGCCGTACTCCGGGTGGCCCGGGGTGCGCGAGTTGAGCTGGCGGAAGTTCTTCAGGTCCTCGATGCCGAGGTCGTACCCGGTGAGGTGCAGCAGGGAGTAGATCAGCATCGAGCCGTGGCCGTTGGACAGCACGAAGCGGTCGCGGTTGGCCCACTGCGGGTTGCTCGGGTTGTGCTGCATGTAGTCGCGCCAGAGGACCTCGGCGATATCGGCCATGCCCATCGGGGCGCCCGGGTGGCCGCTGTTGGCTTTCTGCACGGCATCCATGCTCAGTGCACGGATGGCATTGGCTCGCTCACGACGGCTGGGCATCGCAATTCTCCTACGGGGGTTGCTGGTCGGAAGACCAGGAGTGAAAAAAAGGGCGCCATTTTCGCCCACCGAAGGCCCAAGGGGCAATGACAGATCGGCAGGGGGACAGTATGTCGCTGCCGACCGGTTTTGCCAGAAGCCTGGCGCAGCCGGATTGCAATTGCGCGACGGCCACCCGTCATCAATATCAAAAATTTTTGATACAGGCATTGCCGGGGTTCGGACCCGGTACTAGACTGCGCCTCCATGAGCCTTCGCGTGCCTTCGATACGACCAGACGACTACGACCCGCTCGCCGCGCTGTGCAAGGCGGCTGGCGACTCGCTGCGACTGAATGTGTTGCGCGCCCTGGCCAACGATTCGTTCGGCGTGCTGGAGCTGGCGCAGATCTTCGCCATCGGCCAGTCGGGCATGAGCCACCACCTCAAGGTGCTGGCCCAGGCCGGGCTGGTGGCGACGCGCCGCGAGGGCAACGCGATCTTCTACCGGCGTTCGCTGCCCCTGGCCGAACGCACCGGCGGCGCGCTGCACGCGGCGCTGCTGGAGGAAGTGGACGAACGGGCGCTACCCGACGACGTGCGGGCGCGGATCGATGCCGTGCACGCCCAGCGCGCGGCGGTCAGCCAGGACTTCTTCGCCCGCGCGGCGGACAAGTTCCAGGCCCAGCAGGACCTGATCGCAGGACTGCCGCAATACCGTGAGAGCGTGTTGGCCTTGCTCGACGCACTGGCCTTCGCCCCCGGCGCCACGGCGCTGGAGGTCGGCCCGGGGGACGGCGGGTTCCTGCCGGAACTCGCCAGGCGTTTCCGCCAGGTCACGGCGCTGGACAACAGCGCGGCGATGCTGGAACTGGCGCGCCAGCGCTGCAAGGAAGAAGGATTGGGCAACGTCCGCCTGGAATTGGCCGATGCCCTGCAGGATGCCGCCGAACCGGCCGATTGCGTGGTGCTGAACATGGTCCTGCACCACTTCGCCGCGCCGGCGGAGGCGCTGAAACAGTTGGCCCGCCTGGTCCATCCGGGCGGCAGCCTGCTGGTGACGGACTTGTGCCGGCACAACCAGGGCTGGGCCAGGGAGGCCTGCGGCGACCTCTGGTTGGGTTTCGAACAGGAGGACCTGGCCCAGTGGGCCGACGCCGCAGGGCTCACGCCCGGCGAGAGTCTTTACATTGGTTTACGCAATGGCTTCCAGATCCAGGTCCGGCACTTCGCCAGGGATGCATCCGAAAGCCGCCTCACCCACCGGTAATGTAGGAACCGATTGATGAGCGAATATTCCGTTTTCACCTCCGAGTCCGTGTCCGAAGGCCATCCGGACAAGATCGCGGACCAGATCTCCGACGCGGTGCTGGACGCCATCATCGCCAAGGACAAGTACGCTCGCGTGGCATGCGAAACCCTGGTCAAGACCGGCGTGGCGATCATCGCCGGTGAAGTCACCACCTCCGCCTGGGTCGACCTGGAAGAGCTGGTGCGCAAGGTCATCATCGACATCGGCTACGACAGCTCCGACGTCGGCTTCGATGGCGCCACCTGCGGCGTGCTGAACATCATCGGCAAGCAGTCGGTGGACATCAACCAGGGCGTCGACCGGGCCAAGCCGGAAGACCAGGGCGCCGGCGACCAGGGCCTGATGTTCGGCTACGCCAGCAACGAGACCGACGTGCTGATGCCGGCGCCGATCTGCTTCTCCCACCGCCTGGTCGAGCGCCAGGCCGAGGCGCGCAAGTCCGGCCTGCTGCCATGGCTGCGCCCGGACGCCAAGTCCCAGGTGACCTGCCGCTACGAAGGCGGCAAGGTGGTCGGCATCGATGCGGTGGTGCTGTCCACCCAGCACAACCCGGAAGTCTCCTATAACGACCTGCGCGACGGCGTGATGGAGCTGATCATCAAGCAGGTGCTGCCGGCCGAGCTGCTGCACAAGGACACCCAGTTCCACATCAACCCGACCGGCAACTTCGTGATCGGCGGCCCGGTCGGCGACTGCGGCCTGACCGGACGCAAGATCATCGTCGACTCCTACGGCGGCATGGCCCGCCACGGCGGCGGCGCGTTCTCCGGCAAGGACCCGTCCAAGGTCGACCGCTCCGCCGCCTACGCCGGCCGCTACGTGGCGAAGAACATCGTCGCCGCCGGCCTCGCCGAGCGTTGCGAGATCCAGGTTTCCTACGCCATCGGCGTGGCCCAGCCGACCTCGATCTCGATCAACACCTTCGGCACCGGCAAGGTCAGCGACGAGAAGATCGTGCAACTGGTCCGCGAGCACTTCGACCTGCGCCCGTACGCGATCACCAAGATGCTCGACCTGCTCCACCCGATGTACCAGCCGACCGCGGCCTACGGCCACTTCGGTCGTCATCCGTTCGAGCTGACCGTGGACGGCGATACCTTCACCGCGTTCACCTGGGAGAAGACCGACAAGGCCGCTCTCCTGCGCGACGCCGCCGGCCTCTGAGCGACCGCGCGATGAAGAAGCCCCGCTTCGGTGGGGCTTTTTCGTTTCCGGCAGGCTCAGCGCATGCGGAAGGCTTCCTGGTGGAACAGCCGCAGCGGCATGCCCTGCCGGCGCAGATCGCGGCGCAGGCTGTCGGCCAGCCCCTGCGGACCGCAGAACCAGACGCTCGGCCAGCGTCCTTCGGCGCTCTTCAGCACGCCCAGTTGCGCCGCCTGCGGCTTGCCCTGCTCGTCGCTATAGCGGATGTGCAGGGTCACGCTGGGCAGGTGTTCGCAAAGTTCGCGCAAGCGCCCGGCGAACAGCGCTTCCTGGGAATTGCGCACGCAATAGTGCAGCTCCACCGATGGCGCGCTTTCCGGCGCGGCCTGCAGCGACTCCAGCCAGGCGATGAACGGCGTCACGCCGATCCCGGCGGCGACCCAGACCTGCCGCCCGGCCAGGCCACGGCGGAAGTCGAAGCAGCCGTATGGCCCCTCCACCTCGACCCTGGCGCCGACCTCCAGGTTGTCCTGCAGGCGCCGGGTGTAGTCGCCCAATGCCTTGATGCTGAAGCGCACCTCGCCGCAGCCGCGGTCGGCGCTGGCGATGGTGAACGGATGGGCACCCTCCAGGCGGTCGCAGGTGAGAAAGGCGAACTGCCCGGCCCTGTGCGACCAGTCGCCCTGCAGCCGGCAGGTCACCTCGAGCAGGCTTTCGCCGCGCCGCTCGACGGCGGTGACCACGCCCGCATGGCGACGCGTGCGACCGATCCGCCCGCTCAGAGACAACAGTGCGCAGGCCGAACCGAGCAGAGCGCAGGCCGCCACCAGCCAACCGGCCGGCTGGCTCCAGTAGCTGGCCGGGGCGAGCACCACGGAATGGAAGGCCAGTACCAGGTAGACCAGGGCCAACGCCTTGTGCACATAACGCCAGAGGTGATACGGGAAGCGCTGCCAGAGAGTGATCAGCAGCATCCCGCCGAGAATCCACGCCGACCATTCACCCAACTCCTTGGCCGAGCCACGGAAGACGTCGAGGAAGGCTTCCACCCGCGGGCCTTTCACCGGTTTGCCGACGATACCCGCCAGCCAGGGGCCGGCCAACTCCAGCAGGTAGTGCAACAGGCCGAGGACGATGGCCAGGATGCCCGCCCACTTGTGCAGGCGGTACATGCGGTCGAGCCCGTCCAGCGGCTTCTCCAGCCAGACCGGACGCACCGCCAGCAGCATGATCAACGACATCAGGGCGAAGGACGCTACCCCGGTAAGCAGGATCGCCTGCTTGCGCACCACCCAGATATCCAGGCTCGCCGGCGGATCGACGGCCAGCGTCAGGCCCCAGGCCGCCAGCGCGGCGGCGAGAACTCCCCATAACAGTTTCATTGGCACCACTCCCCGACAGAACGCGCGAATCGCTGGAATGAACCCTGCGCGTCCAGTCTTAATTGTCCCTTAACTTCATGGGGGAATTAGCGAGGCCAGCGAGGTTTTCCCGCACAGCCATGACCTGCGTCAATCGTTGTCGGCCTTCAACCCCGGGGTGGGCGGAGCTATGCTGGTCCGCCGCGCCTACCGCCGAGCCGTGCCATGAAGATCCGCCTGCTGTCCGACCTCCACCACGAACATTTCGACGGGCGACGCCAACTGCCAGAGCTCGAGGCCGACGTGGTGGTGCTGGCCGGCGATATCCACAGCCACCTGGAAGGTCTGCACTGGGCCCGCGAGACCTTCGCCGACAGCGAGATCGTCTACGTCGCCGGCAACCATGAGTTCTACTCCTCGGAAATGACCGACCTGACCCAGGCGATGCGCAATATCGCCCGGGCGCTGGAGATCCACTTCCTGGAAAACGACGAAGCGCGGATCGGCCCGGCGCGCTTCCTCGGCGCCACCCTGTGGACCGACTTCCAGCTCTATGGCGCGGACGGCTATGCGCCCGCCCATGAGCTGGCCCTGCAATCGATGCCGGACTTCAGCTGCATCGACTGGTTCGGCGGCGACTTCACCCCCGAGCAGAGCATCGCCCTGCACCGGGCCTCGCGCGACTGGCTCGCCGAACAGCTGGCGCGGCCCCACGACGGCCCGACGCTGGTGGTCAGCCACCACGCGCCCAGTGCGCTGTCGATCCCGCCGCAGTTCGTCGGCAACCCGCTGTCGCCAGCCTTCGCTTCCAACCTCGACGAACTGGTGGCGCAGGCCGACTACTGGCTGCACGGTCACGTCCACGATGCCCTCGACTACCGCATCGGCCGGGCACGGGTGCTGGCCAATCCGGGCGGCTATCCCCACGAGAGAGGCGGGTTCCGTCCGGAATTCGTCTTCGAGGTCTGAGCCTCAGCGCGGCAACTGGCTGAAGAAGCGCCAGATTTCCGCTGGCGCGTCCAGTTCCGGGTCGCTCTTGCCGAGAATCCGCGGGAAGCGATAGTCCGGCTGCGCCAGCACGTGGCCGCCGCCATGCACGCTGAGCAGCTCCACCGGCGGATGGCCGTCTTCCTGCCAGCGCTGGCGCTCGGTCCAGACCGGGCCGGGACGGGTCAGCGGCGCCACGTCCGGCGGCGCGGCGATGCCGTTCAGGCCGGCCCACCAGCGTGCCGAGTCCGGGGTCGAGCGTACCGCGCCCCGGTCGCCGAAGCCGAACAGGCTGACCTTGCCGCCGAGATAGGGATTGATCGGATCGCGCGTGCCGTTGATCAGCAACGCAGCGGTCGGCCGCTCGACCGGCCGACAGGCATCGTTCTCCGTGGTCGGCAGGCTCGCCGCCACCGTTGCGATCGCCGCCGGCAACCCCGGTGCTTCGGCGGCCAGGCGGAAAGCCATCTGGCCGCCATTGGAGTAGCCGGCGACATATACCCGCTGCGGATCGACGCGGTATTCCTGGGCCAGCCGCGCCACCAGCGCGCGGAGGAAAGCCACGTCATCGACGTCACGCAGCCGCGCCGAATAGCTGGCGGCCTTGCGGCAATCGTTCCAGTGGCCCTCGAAGCCGTCCGGGTAGGCCACCAGGAAACCTTCTTGCGCCGCCAGCCGGTCGAAGCCGTAGCCGCTGATGCGGCGCATCTGCGCGCCGTCGCCCCGTGAGCCGTGCAGCACCACCAGCAACGGCGCTCCCTCGGTCACGCCCGGCGGCACGTAGAGCAGGTAATGCCGGCGCAGGCCCGCGACCTTCAGGCTCGAGTCCTCGCTGTGGCCGGCCAGCGCGGGGGTGCGCAGGGCCTCGTCCTGCAGCCACCACCAGGCGCCGGCGAGCAGCGCCAGGACCAGCAGCAGGATAAGCGTGCGAACCAGGCGGATCAGCGTACGCATCGCGGTTCTCCCGTTCTCGGCGTCTTCGGACAACGTTAGGCCGGGTTGCGCCGGAATGCCCGAACCATGGCCCTTCTCCAGAGACCCCGGGGCGGCGTACTTTGCTCCCGGACAACCACAACCGTGCCGTTTGCTGGCACACTTGCGCCTTTGTCACGCCGGCTGCCGCCTGCCTCATCCGCCTGCCAGGACGCTCGGCCGAGCCGTCGTCCGGCAACCGCACCGGCCGTTCGATCAAGGAGCCAACCGATGTCCATTCGTCCTTCACTGCCGCTGGCCGGGCTGCTGCTCGCCGTCTCCCTGCCGCTCTCCGCCGCCCAGCCGGGCACCATCAAAGGCGCCCCGCTCAGCGGTTGCGCCGCCAAGCAGGCCGCCATCGAGGCGAAGCTGGAAACGGCCCGTTCGTTCGCCAACGAAGGCCAGGTGGCCGGCTTGGAAAAGGCCCTCTCCGAGGTCAAGGAACACTGCACCGAAGCCGGCCTGCTGAGGGAGAACAAGCAGAAGGTGATCGACAGCGAGCGCGAGGTCAGCGAACGCGAGAAGGATTTGCGCAAGGCCATGGGCAAGGGCGATCCGGAGAAGATCGAGAAACGCAAGGCCAAGCTGGCCGAGGCCCGCGCCGAACTGGAAGAGGCCAAGAAAGGCCTGGAACAGGCCCAGGCACAGTAGGACACCAGGTACCGCCCTACGCCTCGCGCCTCCCACGTAAGGCGTATGACGCCCACGGCGTTACCCGCCATCCGCGCCGCAGCGGGACACCAGGTGCCGCCCAGCGCTGCCGCAACGGCGAATGAGCGCCAGCGCTCATTCGCCCTACCCCTCGCGCCTTCCAGGCAGGGCGTATGACGCCCGGTCCGGCCTCAGAGCGCGCGGAATTTCTTGTGGCAGGCTTCGCAGGCGTCTTCCACCGCGGCGAAGTCCTTGCGCACGCCATCCGGGGTCGGCGTGGCCTGGCGAGTGTTGTCCTGGAGACGGTTCATCGCGTCGATGAAGACCTGGGTGGCGGCCTTGAACTCCTGCTGGCGCTGCCAGACCTCGTCCTTGGCGCGGGTGTCCTCGCCCTCCTCGCCGGCCTTGGGACTGGGGAAGTACTGCCAGGGCTGGTCGGCCAGTTGGTGCAACTTCGCCGATCCGGCGCGGAACTTCTCCGCGTCGAAGGGCAGGCGTCCGCGGAGCATCCCGCCCATGTCCTCGCTGGTCCGTAGCATTTCCTTGAAGATCGCCTGGCGCTTGGCCTCGGGCGAATTGGGATCCATACGGTGACAGCCGCTCAGGGCGACGCCGGCCAGCAGCACGACGAGCAGGGACTTCAGCTTCATGGCAAGGCTCTTTTTTTCAGGGTCGATCACGGAAGCGGCGGATTATCCGTCGCCACCGCCGATTGATCCAGAGCCGCGCGCCCGCACTGCGGCCATAGGCCGCAGCGGGCTGCTCAGGCGGAAACCACGAAGAACGCGGCGATGAGCAGCATGCCGACGAACCAGACCAGCGAGCGCAACGGCCCCCAGTCGGCGAGGTAGCAGATGACGTAGAGCAGGCGACTGGTGATCCAGGCAATGGCCAGGCTATCCAGGGTCGCCTGCGAAGCGTTGCCGACCAGATGGGCGATGATCACCGCCGCGGCGAACGCCGGGGTCACTTCGAAAGCGTTCAACTGGGCGTTGTTGGCACGCCGGCGAAAGCCTTCGAGCGAACCGAGGAACGCCCGCGGGTCGGCGTTGGCCCGACCGCCGTAGCCCTCCCCGCCGAACTTGGCGATGGAGGTACAGACGTAAGGCAGGAAGATCGCGATCAGCACGCACCAGAAAGCGATGGTCATGGCAGTTCCTTGTGGTTGTGGAACTGCAACTCAAGCTGGCGCCGCTCGTTCTGTAAAGGCACAGCCCCTTCAGAGCTTCATCAGCAGCATTCCGGCCAGCACCAGGCCGCACGCCAGCAGGCGTGGCAGTCCGAACGGCTCGTTGAGGAAGCGCATGCCGAACAGCACCGCCAGCAGCACGCTGGTCTCGCGCAACGCTGCCGCTTCGGCGATCGACCCCAGCTGCATGGCCCACAGCACCAGGCCGTAGCTGGCCAGCACGCAGACCCCGACCGCCAGGCCGAGCTTCCACTCCAGCGCCCAGAAGCGGGCGAAGGCGCGGGTTCGCGCGCCAACGGCGATCAGCGGGAACGGCAGGCCGGAGAGCAGCGTCAGCCAGACCAGGTAGTCAAGCGCCAACGGCCATCGCTTCAAGGCGTTGCCGTCGCTCCAAGTGTAGCCGCCGATGCACAGGCCGATCAGCAGCACCACCGGCAGAGTCCGCCAGGGCAGGCGCGAACCGCCGCCGCCCCAGAGCAGGCAAAGCATGCCGAAGGGGATCAAGAGGATGCCGAGGATCTGCCGGCCGCTGAGCTGCTCGCCGCCGAACGCCAGGGTCAGGCCCAGCACCACCAGCGGCGACAGCCCGCGCATCAGCGGATAGACCAGGCCCAGGTCGCCGACCTTGTAGGCCTCGATCAGCAGTACCCGGTAGAGCAGTTGCAGGACGGTGGCGCCGAGCAGCCAGGGCCAGACTTCGGCCGGCGGCAGGCTGACGAAGGGCAACAGCAGGATGGCGCAGAGCACGCCGACCACGTCCATGCAGGCGACGACCAGCAAGCGGTCGCTGCTGAACTTGACCAGGGTGTTCCAGGTGGCGTGGAGAACGGCGGCGCACAGCACCAGGCTGGTGGCTAGCATGACGGACCTTATTGGTATAGACCAAGATAGTCTATCCCGGCGGAGCCTCCAGATGCTCACCCCGTTGCGGCGTTTTTCCCTGAAAGCTCCTACGAAAGCGGAGAAACATGCAGCAGACATCGTTACGTCAAACGGCTTAATCTTCGGGCAATCCTGATGGACTACCATCGGCCAGCGCCGCACAGTGCCGGCCCGGCCTCCCTTATCAACGACACAGGAATCCCTGCCTTGAGCGCTCTCCTCAAGCCCCTCGACAACCGCTTGTTCTGGCCCGCGGTCGCCATCGGCGGCCTGCTGATCCTCGCTTTCGTCCTCTACCTCCAGCACGTGCGCGGCTTCGCGCCCTGCTCGCTGTGCATCTTCATTCGCCTGGACGTGCTCGGCCTGGTGCTCGCCGGGATCGTCGGCAGCCTCGCCCCGCGTTCGCGGATCGCCGGCGGCATCGCCGCGCTGGGCATGCTCGCCGCCAGCCTGGGCGGGATCTACCACGCCTGGTCGCTGGTCGCGGAAGAGAAACTGGCTGCCCAGGGCATGGGCAGTTGCAAGATGTTCATGGGCTTCCCCGAATGGATACCGCTGGATACCTGGCTGCCGCAGGTCTTCCAGCCCGAGGGACTGTGCGGCGAAGTGGTCTGGACCCTGCTCGGCCAGTCCATGGCGGTCTGGTCGCTGGCGCTGTTCGTGTTCTGCCTGCTGGCCCTGGCGGCCAAGCTGGCGTTCGGCCGCCGCACCGCCTGACAGCGCCGATATCCGTGCCGGCACAAGGAACGTGCTGGCCATTGGCTGGTCTACAATCGAGCTTTCTCAACCCGGATGAGTACCACCATGCCTCGATTCCTCAGAAATGCCCTCCTTCCCGTCCTCGCCCTGCTGCTCAGCGGCTGCGGCTACAACGCCATGCAGGCCGGCGACGAACAGGTGAAAGCCGCCTGGTCGGAAGTGCTCAACCAGTACCAGCGGCGCGCCGACCTGGTGCCCAACCTGGTCAGCACGGTGAAGGGCTATGCCTCCCATGAGGCGTCGGTCCTGACCCAGGTCACCGAGGCCCGGGCCAAGGTCGGCAGCGTGCAGCTGAACGCCGACCAACTGGACGACGAGCAGGCCGTGCAGCGCTTCCAGAAGGCCCAGGGCGAACTGAGCTCGGCGCTTTCGCGCCTGCTGGTAGTCACCGAGAACTACCCGCAACTGAAGGCCGACGGCCTGTTCAAGGACCTGCTGACACAACTGGAAGGCACCGAGAACCGCATCGCCGTCGCTCGCGGCCGCTACGTCAAGTCGGTACAGGAATACAACGTGCTGCTGCGCCAGTTCCCCGGCGTGATCACCGCCAAGCTGTTCGGCTACAAGCCCAAGGCGAACTTCAGCGTGGAAAACGAAGCGGCCATCTCCACCGCGCCGAAAGTCGATTTCGGCAACCCGCAACCGGCGCAGTAAGCCATGCGCCGGCTGCTACTGGGCGCCGGGCTGCTGCTCGCCAGCCTGGTCGCCTGGGCCGATGTGCCACCGATACCCGCGCTGACGGCGCGGGTCACCGACCTCACCGCGACCCTTTCCGGCGACCAGCGCCAGCACCTGGAGCAACAGCTCGCCGCCCTGGAAGCCAAGAGCGGCGCGCAGCTCGCGGTGCTGCTGGTCCCGACCACCGGCGACGATTCCATCGAGGAGTACGCGGTGCGTACCTTCGAGAAATGGAAGCTGGGCCAGAAGAAGGTCGACGACGGCGTCCTGCTGCTGGTGGCGAAGAACGACCGCACCCTGCGCATCGAGGTCGGCTACGGCCTGGAAGGGGCCATCACCGACGTCCAGGCCGGGCGGATCATCAGCGAGCAGATCACGCCGCAGTTCCGCCAGGGCAACTTCTATGGCGGCATCCAGGCCGGCGTGGACAGCCTGGTGCAACTGATCGATGCCGAGAAGAACCCGGACAGCGCTACCGCCAGCGCTCCCGTCGACGCCTTGCCGGCGGTTCCCGAGGCCACGCCGCCGCGGGCCCTGCCGGCACCGGTCGACGAGGGTGAGGTGTATGACAGCGCCCCGCCGGAGCCGAAGAAGAAGAGCGGCCTGAGCGGACAGCTCTGGGGCAATCCGGTCTACCTCGGTGTCTATGTGGCGGTCCTGCTCGCCGTGGCCCTGCTCGGACGCCTGCTGCCGTTGCAGTGGATGCGGCGGCGCAGCATCGGCCGCTTCCTGCTTTGCAGCGCGGCGGTCGCCGGCCTGGCCTGGCTGTTGAGCATGGGCCTGTGGCAGAACGTCGACCGCGCGGCGGACGACAGTCTCGGCGTACTGGCCCCGACCCTGTTCATCTACGCCCTGTTCCTGCTTCCCGGCGAAGTGCTGATGGCCATTCTCAGCGCCATCCTCAATAGTCGCGGCGGCGGTGGGGGAGGCGGCAGCGGCGGTGGCAGCATCTTCCGCGGTGGCGGCGGCTCCAGCGGCGGCGGCGGCGCCTCCGGACGCTGGTGACGAAAAGCCCGAGGCCTGTGCCTCGGGCTTTTTTCATCGGTCGGCGACGGTTCTCGCCGATGCCGGAAGTCTTCGCCGCTATCCGGCAAACGACAGGGTAACGCGCTTCGTCAGGCGTATACCCAGAGCACCCTGACCGGCGCCTGGCTGCGGTTGGCATAGCGGCTGCGCATATGGCTGGGAATCTGGAAACCGTCGCCGGCCTGCAGGCGCAGCTCCTCGTCCTCCAGCCACAGGGTCAGCTCGCCTTCGAGCACGTAGCCGCCCTGCTCCGAGCTGTCCAGCAGGTCGCGCTCGCCGCTGTCGGCACCCGCTTCAAGGCAGGTTTCGAGCATGAAGAAGGCACCGCCAAGACGCGGCGACACCAGGTTGTCGCTGGCGCCACGAGCGTAGGCCAGGGTCCGACGCTCGCCCGGACGGGTCACCCAGGGCGAGGCCTGGGTCTTCGGCGAGCAGAAGAAGTAGGTCGCCGGCACCCCGAGCACCTGGCTGATGGCGACCAGGTCGTCCACCGCCGGCCGCGACAGGCCGCGCTCGACCTGGGAGACGAAGCCCACCGAACGGCGAATGCCGTCGGCCAGCGCCTGCAGGGTGATGCCCTTGCGCTTGCGCAATTCGCGCACCAGGCTGGCGATCTCCGCCAGGTCGTCGGCTACTTCGCTCATCTCGGCTCCGGGCCCTCTCAGAACAGGTCGCGCAAACGGTAATACGCTTTGCCCAGGGCTTCCAGCGGCGCGGCGAAGCGCTGGCCACCGGGAAACTTCGGATTGCGCAGACGCTGGTAGAGCGCCAGGGTCTCGTCGTCGCCGAGCAGCGCGTCGCTGACCGCCCTGGCCGCCGCCAGACTCGGCAGCACGCCGTGGCCGGAGTAGCCTTGCAGCCAGTAGCGGTTGCCCTGCCGGCCGATGTCCGGGGTGCGCCGCATGCTGCAGTCGATATGCCCGCCCCAGGCGTATTCCAGCGCCACCCCGCGCAACTGCGGGAACACCCGTTCGAGATAGGGCCGGGTGGCGGCGCGGATGTCGCTGGGCATGCCGCCCAGGTAGGTGCAGCCGCCGCCGAACAGCAGGCGGTGGTCCGGGGTCAGGCGGAAGTAGTCGAGGACGAACTGGTTGTCGGTCACGCAGCAGTTGCGCGGCAGCAACGACTTCGCCCGTTCCTCGCCGAGCGGCTCAGTGGCGACCTGATAGGTGCCCACCGGCAGCATCCGTTGCGACAGCTCGCTGTCCAGCCCGTCGATGTAGGCGTTGCAGGCCAGCACCAGCGCCGCGCAGCGGATCTCGCCGTGCTCGGTACGGACCCGGTAGCCGTCGCCCTCCTCGCGATAGTTCAGGGCCCGGGTCCGCTCGTGGATACGCCCGCCGGCGCGCTCGATGGCGGCGGCCAGGCCGAACGCCAGCTTGAGCGGATTCAGGTGTGCGGCGTGGGGATCGTAGAGACCGGCAAGGTAGCGCTCGCTGGCGATCCATTCGGGCAACTCGTCCTTCGCCACGAAGCGTAGCCCCTCGTAGCCCCAGCGACGGTTGGCCTCGGCCTGCCAGTCGTAGAGCAGGCCGACCCGGCGCGGCAGGATCGCCGTCCATAGGTGGCCGACCCGGTAGTCGCAGTCGAAGCCATGTCGCTGCGGCAACTCGCGCATCTCGCCGGCCGCCCAGAGCATGCCGTCCCAGAGACGGCGTGCGCCTTCGTAGCCGAGGTCGGCCTCCAGCGGCGGCAGGTCGCTGGACCAGCCGGGCAGCGCCTGCCCACCGTTGCGTCCGGAGGCCGCCCAGGCGATCCGGCTGGCTTCGATGACGCATACCTGGCGTCCGCCTTCGACCAGCCGCAGCGCCGTGTGCAAGCCGCTGAAACCGGCGCCGACCACCAGCACCTCGCAGTCGAGGTCACCCTCCAGGGCCTGGCGCGGCTGGATCAGTTCGGGATTGACGGCGGCGTAGTAAGTGCCGACATGCTCGTTGGATTGCAGGAACATCGCGACCTCCGTGAAATTATATTGGTTATTTTTCATGAAAAATAACACTTAAAATTTCACGACACCAGTCCCGAGCATTCGCAAACGGCCGGCAGGATGCCGTCGCGCACCAGCAGAGGCAGAGGGGCAAATATTCGAAAGGAGGCGGGAAGCCCCCCGCCAGAGCGAAACTGGCGAGGGGAACAGACGTGCGGACGGCGCGGCTCGCGCCGCGGAGAAAAGGTGCACGACCACGGGCGGGGGCATGCCGGGCGTGCTGCGCCAGTGTCGGCGCCGACGGGAGCGGGCGACAGGTACGAATGCACCAGCCGCCCTGGTGCATTCGTACCCTCTTCGTTTATTTGCGCCCGTTGCCGTTGCGCGGCTCCGGCGCGAATCCGCGTTCGCGTGCCCAGACGATGGCCTCGCCACGGCTGTGGACATCGAGCTTGGCGTAGATGGTCGCCACGTGGTTGCGCACGGTGTTCGGCGCCAGGCCCAGTTCCTTGGCGATCTCCTTGTCCGCCAGGCCCTGGCAGATGAGGTCGAACACCTCGCGCTCGCGCGCGGTCAGGTCGGCCAGTTCGGCGCCGGTGCCCGGCGCGTTGGCGCGGCGCACGTTGGCGAGCTTTTCGATCAGGGTGCGGCTGAACCAGGAAGCGTCCTGCATCACCGTCTCGATGGCGTGCACCAGCTCCATTTCGGTGCGCCGCCGGTCGCTGATGTCCAGCAAGGCCACCAGCACGCAGTCCTGCTCGTTGAGGCTCACCGCCTCGGCCGAGACCAGGCAGTCCAGGCCGTTGCGATCCTTGTGCTGCAGGCGCAGCTGGACGTTGCGCACGCTGCCGCTCTGCGCCAGCAGCTCGCCCAGGCGCTCGGCGCCGCCGTCCTGCCACAGCCCGCAGGCGACGGTGGACTCGCCGAGCAGTTCCTCGGCCTGGTAGCCGAAGGTTTCGCTGAAGGCCTGGTTGATGTCCAGCGCCTGCAGGTCGTCGCCGTACAGCACCAGGCTCGGCACCGGTGCCATGCGGAAGGCCTTGGCGAAGCGCTCCTCGCTCTTGCGCAGGGCCTCCTCGGCCTTCTTCCGCGGTTCGAGATCGGTGAAAGTGAAGAGCATGCAGGCCTCCTCGCCGACCTCTATCGGCTGCCCGGCGACCACCACGCACTTGCGTCCGCCCTCCGCCACCCGCAGGCTCGCCTCCATCTGCGGAATGGTCTCGCCGGCGCCCAGGCGCTCCACCGCCAGTTCGCGGCGCTCGGCCTGGTCGAGTACGTCCAGCTCGTACACCGAACGGCCGATCACCTGGTCGCGGGCATAGCCGGTCATTTCCAGGAAACCGACATTGACCTTCACGTAGCGGTAGTCGCTGAGCCGGCAGATCACCGCCGGCGCCGGGTTGGCATTGAAGGTCTTCTCGAAGCGCTGCTCGGCGCTGGCCCACTCGGTGGCGTCGTGGAGGATCAGCACCAGGCAGTCGGGCTTGTCCTCGGGGGTGGTCAGCACCAGCCCGCGCACGCGGTGCACCCAGCGGGTGTCCTCGTCGGCGGCGGGAAACACTTCCACCACCACGTCGCTGAAGCACTCGCCAGCCACCAGGCGCTCGGCCGGGTACTGCCCCTCCTGCAGCGGATGATTGTTGCGGTAGCGCAGGCGAAAGCGCTCGCGATACTCGCCGGTATCGGCGCCCAGGCCTTCCAGCGAATCGACGCCGTGCATCGCCAGGGCCGCCTCGTTGGCCCAGAGGATGCGCTGGTCCGGCTCGATCAGGATCACCCCTTCGGTAAGACCGGCGATGATCTGCTGCAACTGGCGGCGGTCGGTCTGGGTACGCAGTACCTGGTCGTTCATGCTGTTCCTCTTGGATGGAGCGATTTTCCGGGGGGCAGCAAGGATGCCCGCCCGCCCTGACCGCGCACGCGTGACGATTGCACTAGCGGTGCTAGTGCATTTGCATCGCGAAACGATAGCGGAGGCACCCCTACCCTGGCGATACAGGAAGCAATGTCCGGGCGGGAAGCCCAGACGCCGCGCCGGCCGGGAGGCTACGCCGCCCCTCGGTCCCGAGGTCGTCGACGCATCCACCCGACTCGCCCTGCACGAGAAGAAAGCCCCATCCCCTTGCATGAGCGATGCGATGAGCAAGAACAAGCACCCCGATCTCGGCGAGATCCAGCGCAGCCTGAACCAGGCGCTGGAAGGCTACGACTGCCAGTGCCGGATGCACTACGACGGCACCGTCAGTATCAATGTCGCCGCCCGAGAGCACGACGAAACCTTCACCTTCGTCGGCATCCAGCCCGGCGAGCTGGACAACCCCACCCGCCTGCACCTGTTCGCCGAAAGCCTGCGTCGCGACCTGGCACTACTGGAGCCCTGGTTGGGAAAGCACGCAGCCTAGAATAAAAAAAGCGCCCCACAGGACCAAAACGACGTCCGGAGGCGCATGCGAGGACAGAGGAATCTTTCTGGCGATCAGGCCCGGCGTGCGATCTCCGCCGGCCGATGCGCCAGGTAATCGAGCAACAGGAACAGCACCGGCGCCACCTCGCGGCAATGCGCGACACCCTGGCGGATCCTCCCGGCGCTCTGCACCGCCCCTTCCCGTTGCAGGTCCTGCGGGCAGGCATCGAGCAGCGCCTCGATGCTCTCCGCGGTGCTTTCCAGGTGACATTGCAGGCCGATAGCCTGCTCGTTCCAGATGAAGCCCTGGTTGGCGCAGGCAGCCGAACCATAGAGCGGCACGCTGCCGGCTGGCAGGTCGAAGGTCTCGCCGTGCCAGTGGAACGCCATCAGCCGTTCCGGCAGGCGCTCGCCCAGCGGCGAGCCCAGCGCCTGGCTGTACCTGTGCAGCGGCCACCAGCCGATCTCCGCCTGGCGTCCCGGGCGTACCGCAGCCCCCAGCGCCTGGGCCAGCAGCTGCGCGCCGAGGCAGATGCCAAGGACCTTCTTGCCGGCATCCAGCGCCGCGCGGATCAAACGCTTCTCCGCCACCAGCCAGGGATATTGCGCTTCGTCGTGGACGCTCATCGGCCCGCCCATCACCACCAGCAGGTCGAAGCTGTCCAGCGCAGGCAGGTGGGCGTCGGCGTAGAGGTAGCAGACGTGCTCGTGCTCGCAGTGGCGGCCGATCCAGTCGCCGATCCGCGCGCTGCCTTCGAAGGGAACGTGTTGCAATACCAGGGCGCGCATCAGGCCACCTCCTCGTGTCGGTTGGCGACCCGGGCCAGGGCCCGTTCCAGTCGCCGCAGCATTTCGTCGACGTTGGCCCGGCTCACCGTCAGCGCCGGGGAAAAACGCAGGCAATGCGGCTGCGGCGCGTTGATCAGCAGGCCTTCGCCGAACGCCGCGCGAACCACCGCCGGCGCGCGCTGGCCGATCAGCGGCAGCCCCCAGAACAGTCCCTGGCCGCGCAGCGGACCATGCCCATAGCGACGCGCGACACGGGCCAGGCCATCGCGCAGGTGAGTGCCCTGCTCGCGCACCTGCTCCAGGAAACCCGGCTCCAGCACGGTATTCAGTACCGCCAGCCCGGCAGCGGTCATCAACGCGTTGCCGTGGTGGGTGCCAAGCTGGTCGCCCGGTTCGAAGCAGCAGGCGTTGCCACGCGCCAGCAGCGCCGACAGCGGCACCCCGGCGCCGAGGCCTTTGCCAAGGGTAACGATGTCGGCGCGTACCCCGTACAGTTCCTCCGCCAGCAGCGCGCCGCAGCGGCCGATGCCGGTCTGCACCTCGTCGAGGATCAACAGGACGCCACGCTGCCGGCACAGCCGCTCGATGCCACGCAGGTAGTCGAGGGTCGCCGGGATCACCCCGGCATCGCCCTGCACCGGCTCCAGCATCACCGCCACCGTCTCTTCGTCGATGGCCGCGGCCATGGCGTCGAGGTCGTTGAACGGCACCCTGGCGAAGCCCTCCAGGCCATGCTGCGCCGGCTTGCCACAAGCCGTCAGGGTGCCCGGGGTGCGTCCATGGATGCTGTTGACGGTGCTGACGATCCGTTGCGCGCCGCCGCGATGCAGGCGGCCCCACTTGCGCGCCAGGGCGATGGCCGCTTCGTTGGCCTCGGCGCCGCTGGTGAGGAAGTAGGCCTGGTCGCTGCCGGTCGCCAGGCACAGGCGCTGCGCCAATGCCAGCACCGGCCGGTTGAGCAGGCCGGGGCCGGCGCTGACCAGCTCCCGCGCCTGCCGGGCCAGGGCCTGGACCAGCACGCTGGGACTGTGGCCAAGGCAGTTCACCGCCAGGCCCTGGGTGAAGTCGAGGAAGGCGCGTCCGTCGCTGTCCCACAGCCACGAGCCCTGGCCACGGACGAACACCTGCGCGGGCCGTTCCTGGGTGCGCATCAGGCGCAGGCTATCCAGCGCATCAGCCATCTTTCAGTTCCTCGGTCATGTACTCCACCGCCAGCAGGCGCACGCCCTGTGGCCCCTGCTCCAGCAGCCGACGCTTTTCCCGGCGCGTTTCGAAGCGCAGTTCGAAGCCGTCGCCGGCGGGGAAGCGCTGGCGCATCAGCTCGCGCACCTCGGCAAAGCGCGCGGCGCTCACCGTCATGCTGGCCAACAGCCGGCCGGACTGGCTCAGGGTGATCAGGTAGTCGCTCAAGAGGCATGCTCCCGGTAATCCGACGGCCCGTGCAGGCGCGGCCCCCAGTCTTCCACCACGCCGCTGGACAGGCGTTTCGCCGCTGTCTTGCGCCAACGCTGGGAGAGCGCGTCGCAGGCCATCATCTGGCGCAACCCGAGAGGCTCCAGGGGATCGCCGAAATACCACTGCAACAGGCGGGCGACGGTCAGTTCGGGGTAATGCCGCTGGACCAGCTTCAGCTCGTCCCCGGGAGTCACCATGCCGCTGCGCAGGACCCGATAGAACCAGCCGCAGCGGCCGCCGCTCTGCAATTCGTCGGGCAGCTCGGGAAGATTCCAGCGCTGGCCCTGGCGATAGCAGGGCGAACGCGGCTGGCTGACTTCCAGCAGGGCATCGCCCCAATGGAACTGGTCGCCGATGCAGACCTCGGCTTCGGTGATGCCGTAGGTCGAGATGTTCTCGCCGAACGCCGGCAGTTGCCAGCGGTTCAGCGGGTGGCGCTTGCGCCAGTAGCGGTAGTGCTCGGCGGGATAGTGATGAAGAGCGCGCTCGAGGCCGCCGTGGTGGCGGATGTCGGCCTGTTCGTCGCCGGGCAGGCCATCGTGGCCCAGCCAGAACTCCTGCTCGACCGGCAGCTTGTCGATCGCGCTGACCAATCCGCCCCAGGTTTCTTCGACTTTACCTATGAAAACGCCGTTTACGACTATCTGCTCCATTGCTCCGCGACCACCCGATGTACCGCCAATGCAGCTAGACTAGTGCCTCACGCGGGACCCACTCCATTTCGATTTTCCAGTTTCATCGATAAGAACAGCTTATGGATTTTCGCCAACTCCGCTATTTCGTCGCGCTCTACGAAGAAGGCCACGTCGGCCGCGCCGCCGAACGCCTGGCCCTGTCGCAACCGGCCCTCTCGCAGCAGATCCGCCAGTTGGAGCAGAACCTCGACGTCTCGCTGTTCCAGCGCAGCGGCAAGCGCCTGCTGCCGACCGTCGCCGCCCACACCCTGTACAACCATGCGGTACCGCTGCTGGAGGGATTGGAAAGGGCCCGCGAGGCGATGCGCGTATTCCGCGGGCAGACCCCGCGCAGCCTGGCGATCGGCGTGCTGCAGACGGTCAACGCCAGCCTGGTGCCGTACATGGTCGAACGCCTGCACGCCGCGCAGCCGCATCTGCGGGTGCAGATCTACGAACTGTCGGGAATCGACATCGAGCGGCGCCTGCTCACCGGCAACCTGGATATCGGCATCGGCTTCCTGCCGCCGCGCCAGCCGGGCTTGCACAGCGTCGAGCTGTACGAGGACGAATTGCAGTTGGTGATCCCCGAGGAACACCCGTTGAAGGAGTTCAGAAAGGTGTCCCTGGCCCAGGCCGCGGAGTTGCCGATGCTGCTGCTCGGCGAAGAGTTCCGCGCGCGCCAGATCTGGCAGGAGCAACTCGCCGCGATCGGCCGGCGGCCGCGGGTGCAGGCGGAACTGAACCACATGAGCGGGATTCTCGACAGCCTGCCGCAGACCCGCTTCGCCACCGTTCTACCGGGCAAGGCACGGCAGATGCACTCGAACCAGCGGCTGCTGTGGAAACCGCTCAGCGAACCGCGCATCCCGCTGAAGGTCGGCCTGGTCTACCGCGACGCGCAACGCCAGCACGCCAGCGTCGAGCTGCTGCGCTCGCTGCTGGAAGGCGTGGTCTGAGCGACGCGGTTTTCCTCGGGCAATAAAAAACCCCGCCTTTTGGGCGGGGTTTTGCAGACCTCTATCCTGACATCCGTGCTACGCCACCATCCATGGTGGATTCCCTGAGTTTCCGTATTGTCTTTGGCGCTTCCTGCGCAATGTCCTGACGGTTTGAAGATTACGCATCTCTGCGAGGGGGAGAAAGCAGCCAAAACCACCGCCGTTTGTAAGCCTTGGCTTACACGCTGTAATAGTTCCGCTCGCCGGACCGACGGCAACACCCAGCCGCCGGGAGCTTGCCGTGCGTCAAGATGATCTGCGCCGGGCCCGCTACAGTGGCCAGTCCCCTCATCATCGCGAGCCTTCCCAGCATGGAATTCCAGCGCGTCCACCAGCAGTTGCTGCAAAGCCACCACCTGTTCGAACCGCTTTCTCCCGTCCAGCTCCAGGAACTGCTCGCCAGCAGCGACCTGGTCAACCTCGACAAGGGCGCCTACGTGTTCCGCCAGGGCGAGCCGGCGCACGCCTTCTACTACCTGATTTCCGGCTGCGTGAAGATCTACCGGCTGACCCCGGAAGGCCAGGAGAAGATTCTCGAAGTGACCAACGAACGCAACACCTTCGCCGAGGCGATGATGTTCATGGACACCCCGAACTACGTGGCCACCGCCCAGGCCGTGGTGCCCAGCCAGCTGTTCCGTTTCTCCAACAAGGCCTACCTGCGCCAGTTGCAGGACAACACCCCGTTGGCCCTGGCCCTGCTGGCCAAGCTCAGCACCCGCCTGCACCAGCGCATCGACGAGATCGAGACGCTTTCCCTGAAGAACGCCACCCACCGCGTGGTGCGCTACCTGCTGACCCTCGCCGCCCACGCGCCGGGGGAGAACTGCCGGGTGGAAATCCCGGTGGCCAAGCAACTGGTGGCCGGTCACCTGTCGATCCAGCCGGAAACCTTCTCGCGGATCATGCACCGCCTCGGCGACGAGGGCATCATCCGCCTCGACGGCCGCGAAATCAGCATCCTCGATCGCGAACGCCTGGAGTGCTTCGAGTGAACAGCGCCGCCGCTTGATCGCGGTCAAGCGCGCCACGGCCCGTCCGCCGGCAAGCTGGCGGGGTCGAGCCCGCGAGAACGCCCATGCGCCAATGCCTGTATTGCCTCCATGAAACCGAGGGCGCGGAAAGCGCCTGCGAACAGTGCGGCATGCCGCTGCCCAGCGCTTCCCAGCGCCAACTCCAGGGTCGCCGGCAGCGGCGCTTCGCCTGGTTCTGCGTCGGGCTGGCGCTGTTCTGCCTGGGCATGATGCTCTGGCTGCCGCGCGATGTTCCCTGAGGCCTCTCAGCGGCGCAGGCGCCGATAGAGCTGGAGCAGGCGCTCAGGCAACTGCCCGGCGCGCTCGACCAGCGCGAAGCCGTCGGCGCCGAACAGGTAGGGCAGGTAGTCCGCCGCCTCCTTGTCGATGGTGATGCAGAAGGGCACCAGTCCCTGGCTGCGCGCCTCGATCACCGCCTGGCGGGTGTCCTCGATGCCGTAGCGGCCCTCGTAGCGGTCCAGGTCGTTGGGCTTGCCGTCGCTCAACAGCAACAGCAGGCGACGCTTCTGCGGCTGCCCGCCGAGCACCTGGCTGGCCCGGCGGATCGCCGCGCCCATCCGCGTGTAGTAGCCCGGCGAGAGCGCCAGCACGCGACCGCGGACCTCGCCGCCGTAGCCTTCGTCGAAGTCCTTCAGCACCTGCCAGCGCACCTGCTGCCGGCGCACCGAGGAAAACCCGTACAGCGCGAAGGGGTCGCCCAGTGCCTGCAACGCCTCGCCGAACAGCAGCAGGCTGTCGACGATGCTGTCGATCACTCGCCGCTGGTCGTCGAGGTAGGCTTCGGTGGACATCGACAGGTCCGCCAGCAACAGGCAGGCGAGGTCGCGCCGGCGCGGCCGCTGTTCGAGGAACAGGCCTGGCTGGGTGGAACCGCCGCGCCGCCGCTCGACCTGGAAGTCGAGCCAGGCATCGAGGTCGATCTCGTCGCCTTGCGGCTGCTGGCGCAGGCGTTGGCGGCCGTCGCGCAGGCAGGCGAACTGGCGGCGCAGATGCAGCGCGGTCTTCTCCAGGTGCGCCGGCAGGCTGGCGCTGGTCGCGCCGCGCGGCCGCATCGGTTGCAGCAGCACGTGGTCGCTCAGCAGGCGCTGCTGCCGATAGTCCCACTCGGGCAGCTTCAGCCCGGGGCCGAGCGGCAGGTCATCGTAGTCGGCGGCCGGCAGGTCGAGATCCAGGCGCAGGCCGCCGCCCTTCTGCGTGCGCTGGCGCGACAGCGACAGGTAGTCGAGGTCTTCGGCGACGCGCGCGCCGTCCGGGTCGTCCTCGTCGTCGCTACAGCGGTCCAGGGCCAGGTGCTCCGACCAACTGAGCAGGCTTTCCAGGCGGAACAGCAGCAGGTTGCGTTCGCTGTCGCGTTCCTCGACACGCTCGGCGCGCTTGCGCGCTCCGCTGCGGGCGACCTGGCGCTTGCCGGCGCCGGCGGCCGCTTCCTCGCCGTCCTCCGCGCTGGCGGAAGGCGTCCAGCGCTCGCCGGGATACAGCCACAGCGGCACCGGCCAGGGCGCCCGCTCGACTCGCGGGAAGCGCTCGACGCTGCCCGGTTTGGCAAGCGCGCGGCGCAGGGCGATTTCCAGTTCGGCGTCTGCCGCCGGGCAATCGTCCAGCGACGGGCGCTGGCGCAGATGCGCGGCGACCAGCCGGGCGTAGCGCGGGCGCAGCGCCGGATAGGCGTCGAGCAACTGCCGCGCCCAGCGCTGGTTGTCCTGGGCCCAGTGCCGCAGCGGCCCGGCGCTGGCCGCCAGCAGCGCCAGCCAGCGATACAGTTCACGGTTCAGCTCGGCCTGCGGATAGACCGCGAGGGATTCCGGCAGGCGCAGGCTGTCGCCGTTGAACCAGGACACCGGGGCCTGCTCGCAGGTCCCGGCGACCCGCTGCAACCAGGTGCGGCGTAGCAGCAGGCGGCGCGCCGGGGTCGCCTCGAGGGCTACCCCCGGTGCGCCGCCGAGCGCCCGGAAGAGCATGCCGAGCGGACGCCGCATGCTCTCCAGGGTCACCCGCGCCGCCTCGAACTCGCCGCTGGCATGGCGGGTGATGAAGCGGTGCCAGTGGGCGCCGACCCATTCCTCCAGCTCGACGGCGAAGGCCATCTCAGGCGGCCGCCTTGCCGCGCCGGAAGCTCAGCAGGTAGGCGACCAGGCCGATGAGGAACACCACCCCGGCGCCTTCGCGCAGCCAGTAGAAGATCGCCAGCTGGTCCTGGGTGGCCATGAAGGTCATCGCCGCGCCGTCCGCCGGCATCCGTTGCAGCCAGACCTGCAGCACCCCGGCCGCGGAGAGGAACAGGGTGATGAACACCATCGCCACGGTCATCAGCCAGAAGCCCCACATCTCCAGGACCTGCGAGCGGTTGTCCATCGCCTCGCCGATCCCGCGCAAGCGCGGCATGGCGTAGGAGATGATGGTCATCACGATCATCGCGTAGGCGCCATAGAAGGCCATGTGGCCGTGGGCGGCGGTGAGCTGGGTGCCGTGGGTGTAGTAGTTGACCGGCGCCAGGGTATGCATGAAGCCCCACACTCCCGCGCCGAGGAAGGCCATCACCGTGGTGCCCATGGCCCACAGTGCGACCGCGCGGTTCGGATAGTCGCGGCGGCGGCGGTTGATGGTGTTGAAGGCGAACAGCACCATGGCGAAGAACGGCAGCGGCTCCAGCGCCGAGAATACCGAGCCGAGCCACAGCCAGTAGCCGGGCACGCCGATCCAGAAGTAGTGGTGGCCGGTGCCGATGATGCCGCTGATCAGCGCCATGGCGATGATCACGTAGAGCCACTTCTCGATCACCTCGCGGTCGACCCCGGTGATCTTCACCAGCACGAAGGCGAGGATCGCACCCATGATCAGTTCCCACACGCCTTCCACCCACAGGTGCACCACCCACCACCAGTAGAACTTGTCGCGGGTGAGGTTTTCCGGGTTGTAGAAGGAGAACAGGAACAGCAGGGCGAGGCCGATCAGGCCGGTCATCAGGACCATGCTGATGGCGGTCTTGCGCCCGCGCAGCACGGTCATGCCGACGTTGAACAGGAAGCCCAGGGCGACGATCACGATGCCCGCCTTGCTGATGGTCGGCTGTTCGAGGAACTCGCGGCCCATGGTCGGCCACAGTTCGTTGCCGGTGAGCCTGGCCAGGCCGGCGTAGGGTACCAGCAGGTAGCCGAGGATGGTCAGCACGCCGGCAGCGGCGAATACCCAGAACAGGATCCAGGCCAGCTTCGGGCTGTACAGCTCGCAGTCGCTCTCCTCCGGCACCAGGTAGTAGGCAGCGCCCATGAAGCCGAACAGCAGCCAGACGATCAGCAGGTTGGTGTGCACCATGCGCGCGACGTTGAAGGGGATCGCCGGGAACAGGAAATCGCCGACCACGTACTGCAGGCCCATGATCAGGCCGAACAGGATCTGCCCGACGAAGAGGATCAGGGCGAACACGAAGTAGGGTTTGGCGACCGCCTGCGAGGCGAATTTCAGGGAGCCATTGGGCGACATCATCAACCCTCCTTGTTCGGCGGCCATTGGTTGGTATCGATCTTCGAGCTCCACTTGAGGAACTCGGCCAGGTCGTCGACCTGCCCTTCGCTGAGATGGAACTGCGGCATGGCGCGGCGGCCCGGCACGTTCAGTGGCTGGATCTTCATCCAGGCCTGGAGGAAGGTGTTGAAGCCCTCCTCGCCGCCACGGCGTCCGACCACGTTGCCCAGCTCCGGCGCGAAGTAGGCACCCTCGCCGAGCAGGGTGTGGCAGCCGACGCAGTTGTTCTGTTCCCAGACCAGCTTGCCGCGCACCACCGCGGCGCTCATCGCGGCCTCGTTGGTGCGCTCGGGCAGGGTCTTCTCGGTGTGGTAGGTCAGGGCCAGGAACAGCAGGATGAAGAACACACTCCCGCCGAAATAGATGTTCCTGGCCATGCCTTTGGTAAAGGTCTCGGACATGCGGCCTCCTGGAATGGGTGGTGCGGCGATTCTAGGAAGCGGCGGCGGCGAACCCGCTTGATGGCAATCAAGATTCCCGAACGATTTACTCAGTTATTCATCCGCGCCAGGTACAGCGCAGCGCCCACCGCCAGGGCCATCAGCAGCGGCCAGGCCAGCAGCAGGCGGCGCCATAGCGCCGGGGCATGGGCCAGCTCCATGAAGCGCTCGCCGATCAGCCAGCCCTTGGCCACCGCGCAGGCCAGCACCACCGCCAGCAGCCAGGGAGAGTCGCCGGCGCCGCCCAGCAGCACGCCGGCCACGGCCAGCGCCAGCAACGCCAGCCAGCAGAGGGTCAGGGTTCGCATCGGCACCTCATTGCAGGACGTAGACCAGCGGGAACAGCAGCACCCAGACCAGGTCGACCATGTGCCAGTAGAGCACTCCCGACTCCAGTCCCGAGCAAGCCTGCGGCGTATAACACCGGCGCCAGCAGGCCTGCGCCAGCCAGCCGAGGATCAGCAGGCCGAGCAGGACGTGGAGGAAATGGAAGCCGGTCAGGCACCAGTAGAGGGTGAAGAAAGTGTCGTGCTCGATGTCCAGGCCGAGATCGGCGAGCCGCCCGTACTCGTGCAGCTTCAGGCCGACGTAGACCAGCGCCAGCAGCAGCGCCGCCAGCAACCAGCCGCTCGCCTGGCGCGGCCGTCCGCGGCGCACCGCATGCACCGCCAGCGCGGCGAGCCAGCCGGAGCTGAGCAGGGCCACGGTCAGCAACAGGCCCCAGCGGCTATCCAGTTGCTCCCGGCCGGCACGGAACAGCTCCGGCTGCCAGGCCTGGGCGCCGGCGAACGCCAGCAGCAGCAGGCTGAACACGCTGAGTTCGGCGAGGATGAAGAACCACATCGCGAGGTCGCCGGGCAGGCGCCGCTCGACGGTATCAGGCGACATGGAGATCGACGATGTCCATCAGCGCCGCCACCGTCGCCGGGTCGTCCGAGAGCGGTTCGGCCAGCGCCACCCGGCACGCCTCGCGCGGGTCCATGCCGTCGCCGATGAGGCGCGCGGCGAAGATCAGCAGGCGGGTCGAGGCGACTTCCTCCAGGTCGTGCTGCTCCAGCCGCCGCAGCGCCTGGCCCAACTGCACCAGGCGCTGCGCCAGGGCCTCGGCACAACCGCTCTCGCCGACCAGGATGCGTGCCTCCTGCTGCGCCGCCGGGTAGTCGAAGCGCAACGCGACGAAACGCTGCCGGGTGCTGGGCTTCAGGCCCTTGAGCAGGTTCTGGTAGCCGGGGTTGTAGGACACCACCAGCATGAACGAAGGCGGCGCCTGCAACGTCTCGCCGGTGCGCTCCAGGTACAGCTCGCGGCGGTCGTCGGCCAGCGGGTGGATGGCGACCGTGGTGTCCTGGCGCGCCTCCACCACTTCGTCCAGGTAGCAGATACCGCCTTCGCGCACCGCGCGGGTCAGCGGGCCGTCCTGCCACCAGGTGCCGTCGGCGCCGATCAGATGGCGGCCGAGCAGGTCGGCGGCGCCCAGGTCGTCGTGGCAGGCGACGCTGTACAGCGGCAGTTCCAGGCGCCGCGCCATGTACTGGACGAAGCGGGTCTTGCCGCAACCGGTGGGGCCCTTGAGCAATACCGGCAGGCCGTGCCGCCAGGCGCGCTCGAAGACTTCGATCTCATGGCCGGTGGCCTCGTAGAAGGGTGTCGCGTCCCGCATGTCCTACTCCTGCGCTAGGGATTAGGACCGCACGCTATTCACAGTTGGAAGGTGCCACAAGCGCAAAGCAACGCAATCTTGATTCCGGTCAAGCAAGGGTAAAGACCCTGCTTTCTATGATCCTTTCGCGCCATGAATTCCCGGGAGTTCCCGACGCAGCCACCCCCAAAACACTGCTAAGGGAGCGCCTCGCAGGGCTCCTGAGGAGATAGACCATGCCATTTGGCAAGCCACTGGTGGGCACCTTGCTCGCCTCGCTGACGCTGCTGGGCCTGGCCACCGCTCACGCCAAGGACGACATGAAAGCCGCCGAGCAATACCAGGGTGCCGCTTCCGCCGTCGATCCCGCTCACGTGGTGCGCACCAACGGTGCCCCCGACATGAGTGAAAGCGAGTTCAACGAGGCCAAGCAGATCTACTTCCAACGCTGCGCCGGTTGCCACGGCGTCCTGCGCAAGGGCGCCACCGGCAAGCCGCTGACCCCGGACATCACCCAGCAACGCGGCCAGCAATACCTGGAAGCGCTGATCACCTACGGCACCCCGCTGGGCATGCCGAACTGGGGCAGCTCCGGCGAGCTGAGCAAGGAACAGATCACCCTGATGGCCAAGTACATCCAGCACACCCCGCCGCAACCGCCGGAGTGGGGCATGCCGGAGATGCGCGAATCGTGGAAGGTGCTGGTGAAGCCGGAGGACCGGCCGAAGAAACAGCTCAACGACCTCGACCTGCCCAACCTGTTCTCGGTGACCCTGCGCGACGCCGGGCAGATCGCCCTGGTCGACGGCGACAGCAAGAAGATCGTCAAGGTCATCGATACCGGCTATGCCGTGCATATCTCGCGGATGTCCGCTTCCGGCCGCTACCTGCTGGTGATCGGCCGCGACGCGCGGATCGACATGATCGACCTGTGGGCCAAGGAGCCGACCAAGGTCGCCGAGATCAAGATCGGCATCGAGGCGCGCTCGGTGGAAAGCTCCAAGTTCAAGGGCTACGAGGACCGCTACACCATCGCCGGCGCCTACTGGCCGCCGCAGTTCGCGATCATGGACGGCGAGACCCTGGAGCCGAAGCAGATCGTCTCCACCCGCGGCATGACCGTAGACACCCAGACCTACCACCCGGAACCGCGCGTGGCGGCGATCATCGCCTCCCACGAGCACCCCGAGTTCATCGTCAACGTGAAGGAGACCGGCAAGGTCCTGCTGGTCAACTACAAGGACATCGACAACCTCACCGTCACCAGCATCGGTGCGGCGCCGTTCCTCCACGACGGCGGCTGGGACAGCAGCCACCGCTACTTCATGACCGCCGCCAACAACTCCAACAAGGTTGCCGTGATCGACTCCAAGGACCGTCGCCTGTCGGCCCTGGTCGACGTCGGCAAGACCCCGCACCCGGGGCGTGGCGCCAACTTCGTGCATCCCAAGTACGGCCCGGTGTGGAGCACCAGCCACCTGGGCGACGGCAGCATCTCGCTGATCGGCACCGATCCGAAGAACCATCCGCAGTACGCCTGGAAGAAAGTCGCCGAGCTACAGGGCCAGGGCGGCGGCTCGCTGTTCATCAAGACCCATCCGAAGTCCTCGCACCTCTACGTCGACACCACCTTCAACCCCGACGCCAGGATCAGCCAGAGCGTCGCGGTGTTCGACCTGAAGAACCTCGACGCCAAGTACCAGGTGCTGCCGATCGCCGAATGGGCCGATCTCGGCGAAGGCGCCAAGCGGGTGGTGCAGCCCGAGTACAACAAGCGCGGCGATGAAGTCTGGTTCTCGGTGTGGAACGGCAAGAACGACAGCTCCGCGCTGGTGGTGGTGGACGACAAGACCCTGAAGCTCAAGGCCGTGGTCAAGGACCCGCGGCTGATCACCCCGACCGGCAAGTTCAACGTCTACAACACCCAGCACGACGTGTACTGAGACCCGCGTGCGGGGCACGCCCCGCACGCTCCCCCCTACGAGGAACCGTGATGAAACCGTATGCACTGCTTTCGCTGCTCGCCGCCGGCACCCTGCTCGCCCAGGGCGCCTGGGCCGAAGACCCCGAAGTGCTGTTCAAGAACAAGGGCTGCGTGGCCTGCCATGCCATCGACACCAAGATGGTCGGCCCGGCCTACAAGGACGTCGCCGCCAAGTTCGCCGGCCAGGCCGGCGCCGAAGCGGAACTCGCGCAGCGGATCAAGAACGGCAGCCAGGGCGTCTGGGGCCCGATCCCGATGCCGCCGAACGCGGTCAGCGACGACGAGGCGCAGACCCTGGCGAAGTGGGTCCTGTCGCAGAAATGAACGCCCCTCCGGACTTCCGGCGCGCCGCCAGCCACGCCTTGTGGCTGGCCCTCGCGCTGACGTTCGCCTGTCCTCTTCCGGGCCTGGCCGACGAGCATCCCGATGCCCGTCGCCAGGCCCAGTTGCGTCACCTGCTGTTGCAGGACTGCGGCTCCTGCCACGGCCTGCGCCTGACCGGCGGCCTCGGCCCGGCGCTGACCCCCGAGGCCCTGCGCGGCAAGCCGCGCGAATCGCTGGTCGCCACCGTGCTCATGGGCCGTCCGCAAACCCCGATGCCCCCCTGGGCCGGCCTGCTCAGCGAAGACGACGCCGGCTGGCTGGTGGACCGCCTGATCGAAGGAGAGATCGCCCCATGAACCTGCGTCCCCTCGCGCCGCTTTTCCTCGCCCTGCTCGCCGGCTGTAGCCAGCAGCCGCCCTTGCGCGGCAGCGGCGACCTCGGCGTGCTGATCGAACGCGCCGACGGCAGCGTGCAGATCCTCGACGGCACGGCGAAGACCTCGCTGGCGCGGGTCGAAGGCCTCGGCGACCTGTCCCACGCCTCCCTGGTGTTCTCCCGCGACCAGCGCTACGCCTACGTGTTCGGTCGCGACGGCGGCCTGACCAAGCTCGACCTGCTGGCCCAGCGCATCGACAAGCGCCTGATCCAGGGCGGCAACAGCATCGGCGGAGCGATCAGCCAGGACGGTCGGCTGGTCGCGGTATCCAACTACGAGCCGGGCGGGGTCAAGGTGTTCGACAGCCGCACCCTGGAGCTGGTCGCCGAGATTCCCGCCACCCGCCTCCCCGGCCAGGACAGGAACTCCCGGGTGGTCGGCCTGGTCGACGCGCCGGGGCAGCGTTTCGTGTTCAGCCTGTTCGACAGCGGCGAGATCTGGATCGCCGACTTCAGCCAGGGCGACACGCCGCACCTGACCCGCTTCCGCGATGTCGGCAAGCAACCCTACGACGCCCTCATCAGCCCCGACGGGCGCTACTACATGGCCGGGCTGTTCGGCGAGGACGGCATGGCCCAGCTCGACCTCTGGCACCCGGAGCGCGGCGTCAGGCGCGTACTCGGCGACTACGGCCGCGGCCAACGCAAGCTGCCGGTGTACAAGATGCCGCACCTGGAGGGCTGGACCATCGCCAGCGACCAGGCCTTCGTCCCGGCGGTCGGCCATCACCAGGTGCTGGTGCTCGACGCGCGCGACTGGAAGCAGACCGACGCCATCGACGTCGCCGGCCAGCCGGTGTTCGTCATGACTCGACCGGACGACCGGCAGATCTGGGTCAACTTCGCCTACCCGGACAACGACAAGGTGCAGGTCATCGACAGCGAGACCCACGAAGTGATCGAAACCCTACGCCCTGGCCCCGGCGTACTGCACATGGAATTCAGCGGGCGCGGCGACCAGGTCTGGATCTCGGTGCGCGACGCCGACCAGTTGCAGGTCTGGGACCCGTACCGCCTGAAGCGCATCGGCAGCCTTCCGGCCCGCAGCCCGAGCGGCATCTTCTTCAGCCACCGCGCCCAGCACATCGGACTCTAGGAGGCACCATGGACGACCTCTCCCGCCGCCTCCTCGCCCGCTACCAGAAAGGCCTGCCGATCTGCGCGGAACCCTATCGGCGGATGGCCGAGACCCTGGGTTGCAGCGAAGCCGAGGTGCTCGAACGGCTGCGTCGCCTGGAAGCCGACGGCGCGTTGTCGCGGGTCGGCCCGGTGCTCCGCCACCAACGCGCCGGGGCCAGCACCCTGGCTGCCCTGGCGGTGCCCGAGGAGCGTCTGCAACGGGTCGCCGAGCGCATCAGCCAGTACGCCGAGGTCAACCACAACTACCAGCGCGAACACCGCTACAACCTGTGGTTCGTGCTCACCGCCGGCGACCGCGCGCAACTCGACCGGGTACTGGCGGAGATCGCCGCCGACACCGGCCTGCAACCCCTCGACCTACCGATGCAGGAAGCCTACTGCATCGACCTCGCGTTTCCCCTGGAGGCCAGCCGATGAACCCCGTCGAACCCCTCGCCGCGCCGCAGCGGCAACACCTGCGCTACCTGCTGGAACAGGGCCTGCCGCTGGCCAGCCGGCCCTACCGGGTGCTCGCCGAACGCATCGGCGCCGGCGAAGACGAAGTGCTGGAACAGGTCCGCCGCTGGGACGAAGACGGCCTGTTCCGCCGCTTCGGAGTGATCCTCCACCACCGCGCCCTGGGCTATACCGCCAACGCCATGCTGGTGCTGGACGTCGCCGACGCGGAGGTCGACGCCGTCGGCCGCGCCCTCGCCCACGAAACGATCGTCTCGCTCTGTTACCGCCGCCCGCGTCGCCTGCCGATGTGGCCATACAACCTGTTCTGCATGATCCACGGCCGCGAGCGCGGCGAAGTGGAACGCCAGATCGAGGCCCTGCTGGAGCGCCACGCCCTGCGCCAGACACCGCACCGCTGGCTGTTCAGCCTGCGCGCCTACAAGCAGTGCGGCGGCCGCTACACCGCGCCGCCGGCCGACCTGGAGCGCCGCCATGGATGAGTTCGACCGGCGCCTGCTGAACCGCCTGCAACACGGCCTGCCGCTGGAGCCGCATCCCTACGCGCTGCTCGCCGCCGAGCTGGATTGCCGCGAGGAAGACATCCTGCGCCGCCTCGACGACCTGCTCGACGACGGCACCCTGACCCGCTTCGGTCCGATGTTCGATATCGAGCCCCTCGGCGGTGCCTTCACCCTGGCCGCCATGAGCGTGCCGGAGGCGCGTTTCGAAGAGATCGCCGCGCTGCTCGCCGGCTGGCCGCAGGTCGCCCACAACTACCGTCGCGAGCACGCCCTGAACATGTGGCTGGTGGTCGCCTGCGACAGCCCGGCGGAGGTCGCCGAGACCCTCGCACGGCTGGAGCGCGAGAGCGGGCTGGCGGTACTCGACCTGCCCAAGGAGGCGACCTACCATGTCGGCCTGCATTTCCCCCTCTGACGCCCTGCTCGCCCGCCGCCTGATCGAACTGACCCAGGCCGGCCTGCCGCTGGTCGCCGACCCTTGGGCGTGGATCGCCGCGCAACTGCGGCTGAGCGAGGCGGAGACCCTGGCGCTGCTGAAGCGCCTGCGCGACGCCGGGGTGATCCGGCGCATCGCCGCGGTGCCCAACCACTATCGCCTTGGCTACCGGCACAACGGCATGACCGTCTGGGACGTCGCCGACGAACGCATCGAACGCCTCGGCCGGCTGGTAGGCGGGCTGTCCTTCGTCAGCCATTGCTACCGGCGCCCGCGCCATCTGCCGCAGTGGCGCTACAACCTGTTCGCCATGGTCCACGGCCGCAGCGAAGCGGAGATCGAAGGCTACCGCCAGCAGATCCGCCTGCTGCTCGGCGAGGACTGTCGCGCCGACGAGATGCTGGTGAGCAGCCGCATCCTGAAGAAGACCGGCCTGCGCCTGGCGCAGAAGGAGGAACGTCCATGCTGAGGATCAGCCATTACCTGCGCAGCCTCGCCGAGGACGCGCCGACGCCGCGCCGCGCCGGCGGCAGGCGCGCCCCGGTGGTGATCTGGAACCTGCTGCGGCGCTGCAACCTGACCTGCAAGCACTGTTACTCCACCTCCGCCGACAGCGACTTCCGTGGCGAGCTGGAGACCGCGGAAATCCTTCGCGGCATCGACGACCTGCGCGCCGCCGGAGTGCGTGTGCTGATCCTCTCCGGCGGCGAGCCGCTGATGCACCCGGACCTCTTCGAGATCGCCGCCCATGCGCGCCAGGCCGGGATGTTCGTGGCGCTGTCGAGCAACGGTACGCTGATCGACGAAGGCAACATCCAGCGCGTCGCCGAGGCCCGCTTCGACTACGTCGGCATCAGCCTCGACGGCCTGCGCGAGACCCACGACCGCTTCCGCCAGAAGCAGGGCAGCTTCGACGCCGCGCTGGCGGCCATGCGCCTGTGCCGCGAGGCGGATATCCGCGTCGGCATGCGCACCACCCTGACCGAGGAGAACGCCGCGCAACTACCGGCACTGCTCGACCTGATGCGCGAACTCGACGTGCAGAAGTTCTACCTCTCGCACCTCAACTACAGTGGCCGCGGCCGCCGCAGCCGCGCCCTCGACGCCCACCACCGGCGCACCCGCGAGGCCCTCGCGCTGCTCTTCGAACGGGCCGACGAGGACATCCGGCAGGGGCGCGACAGCGACTTCGTCACCGGCAACAACGACGCCGACGCGATCCTTCTCCTCGACTGGCTCAAGCGCCGCCGCCCGCAGCAACTGGCGCGTCTCTGCGAGCTGCTGCTGGACTGGGGCGGCAACGCCTCGGGCGAGGGCATCGCCAACATCGACAACACCGGCGAGGTGCATCCGGACAGCTACTGGTGGCACCACAGCGTCGGCAACATCCGCCATCAGCGCTTCGCCGACTTCTGGTTCGAGCGCCCCGACCCGCTGCTCCTGCAACTGCGCCAGCGCCCGCGACCGGTGGTCGGGCGCTGCAGCCAATGCCGCTGGCTGGACATCTGCAACGGCAACACCCGCACCCGCGCCTGGGCCGGCGGAGAACTCTGGGGCGAAGACCCCGGCTGCTACCTCAGCGATCAGGAAATCGGCCTCGAGCGCATCGCGCTGCACGCCGTCTAAGGAAAGCCTCATGAACACTACCGTGATTCCGCCGTCCCTCCTCGATGTCGATTTCCCTGCCGGCAGCGTCGCCCTGGTCGGCGCCGGCCCCGGCGATCCGGGCCTGCTCACCCTGCGCGCCTGGGCCCTGCTGCAACAGGCCGAGGTGGTGGTCTACGACCGCCTGGTCGCCCGCGAGCTGATCGCCCTTCTGCCGGAAAGCTGCCAGCGCATCTACGTCGGCAAGCGCTGCGGCCACCACAGCCTGCCGCAGGAAGAAATCAACGAGCTGCTGGTGCGCCTGGCCCGGCAGCAACGCCGGGTGGTCCGCCTGAAAGGCGGCGACCCGTTCATCTTCGGTCGCGGCGCCGAGGAGCTGGAGCGCCTGCTCGAAGCCGGCGTCGACTGCCAGGTGGTCCCCGGCGTCACCGCCGCCTCCGGTTGCAGTACCTACGCCGGCATCCCGCTGACCCACCGCGACCTCGCCCAGTCTTGCACCTTCGTCACCGGCCACCTGCAGAACGACGGCCGCCTCGACCTCGACTGGGCCGGCCTGGCGCGTGGCAAGCAGACCCTGGTGTTCTACATGGGCCTGGGCAACCTCGCCGAGATCGCCGCGCGCCTGGTCGAGCACGGCCTCGCCAGCGACACCCCGGCGGCGCTGGTCAGCCAGGGCACCCAGGCGGGCCAGCAGGTGACCCGCGGCGCCCTTGCCGAGCTGCCGGCGCTGGCGCGACGCTACCAGTTGAAGCCGCCGACGCTGATCGTCGTCGGCCAGGTGGTGGCGCTCTTCGCCGAGCGCGCGATGGCGCATCCGTCATACCTGGGCGCCGGCTCGCCGGTCAGCCGCGAGGCCGTCGCATGCGCCTGATCGGCCTCGCCCTCGGCCTGCTCCTCGGCGCCCTCGCACAGGCCGGCGAAGCGCCGGGGGAAGCGCTCTACCGCCAGCACTGCCAGGCCTGCCACGGCGCCGGGCGGCTCGGCGGCAGCGGCCCGACCCTGCTCCCGGAAAGCCTTTCGCGGCTGAAGCCGGCGCAGGCCCGCGAGGTGATCCTGCACGGTCGTCCGGCAACCCAGATGGCCGGCTTTGCCGGTCAATTGGACGACGCCGCGGCGGACGCCCTGGTCGCCTATCTCTACCAGGCGCCGCCGCGCGAACCGCAGTGGAGCGCCGAGGACATCCGGGCCAGCCAGGTTCAGCCGCATCCCCTCGCCACCCTGCCGTCCAGGCCCCGCTTCGAGGCCGACCCGCTGAACCTGTTCGTGGTGGTGGAGTCCGGCGACCACCACGTGACCATCCTCGACGGCGATCGCTTCGAGCCCATCGCCCGCTTCCCCTCGCGCTACGCCCTGCACGGAGGTCCGAAGTTCTCCCCGGACGGGCGCCTGGTGTACTTCGCCTCGCGCGACGGCTGGGTGACCCTCTACGACCTGTACAACCTGAAGGTGGTCGCCGAGGTCCGCGCCGGCCTCAACACGCGCAACCTGGCGGTCAGCGACGACGGGCGCTGGGTCCTGGTGGGCAACTACCTGCCCGGCAACCTGGTGCTGCTGGATGCCCGCGACCTTTCCCTGGTGCAGGTCATCCCGGCGGCCGACGCCCAGGGCCAGGCCTCGCGGGTCAGCGCGGTATACACGGCACCGCCGCGGCACAGCTTCGTGGTCGCCCTGAAGGACGTCCACGAGCTGTGGGAGCTGCCCTATGCCAACGGCAAGCCGGTCGCGCCGAAACGGTTGGCGGTGGCCGACTACCTCGACGACTTCTCCTTCAGCCCCGACTACCGCTACCTGCTGGGCAGCTCGCGGCAGGCCAGGGGCGGCGAGGTGATCGAGCTGGACAGCGGCGCGCGGGTCGCCTCGATCCCGCTGTCGGGCATGCCGCACCTCGGCTCGGGCATCTACTGGAAGCGCGACGGGCGCTGGGTGTTCGCTACGCCGAACATCAGCCGCGGGGTGATCTCGGTGATCGACCTGCAAAACTGGAAGCCGTTGAAGGAAATCGTCACCGACGGCCCCGGCTTCTTCATGCGCAGCCATGCCGACTCGCCCTACGCCTGGACCGATACCTTCCTTGGCAAGAAACACGACGAGATCCTGCTGATCGACAAGCAGACCCTGGAAATCGCCCATCGCCTGCGCCCCAGCCCGGGCAAGGTGGCCGGCCACGTCGAGTTCACCCGCGACGGCCGCTACGCCCTGCTCAGCGTCTGGGACCGCGACGGCGCGCTGGTGGTCTACGACGCGCACAGCCTGGAGGAAGTGAAGCGACTGCCGATGAACAAGCCGTCGGGCAAGTACAACGTCGGCAACAAGATCGGCTATGCGGAGGGAACCTCGCACTGAGGCTCGGGCGAGACGCCATCAACGGATATCCCCGTATCCTCCGCGACGGGCCACGACACCCCTGTCCCATCACGGCACGAGAAAAACCACGGGAATGGCGGATAACCGCAAGCGGTTATTCGCCCTACCGCCCACCCTGTGCGAGGAGCCGTAGGGCGCATAACGCCAACGGCGTTATCCGCCGATCACCCTGTCCCATCACGGCCCCGAGAAAACCCTGGGAATGGCGGATAGCCGCAAGCGGATATCCCCCCACCCGTCCCGCGCGCCGAGCCCCCGGCGCCTAGAAAAAAGCCCCGCATCGCGGGGCTTTCCGTCTCAGGCGCCAGGCCTCAGAACTGCTCGGCGTCCAGCAGGT
This sequence comes from Pseudomonas sp. HMSC067G02, assembly GCF_001813485.1. Lineage (NCBI taxonomy): Bacteria > Pseudomonadati > Pseudomonadota > Gammaproteobacteria > Pseudomonadales > Pseudomonadaceae > Pseudomonas > Pseudomonas sp. HMSC067G02. The sequence continues at coordinate 232,310 of NZ_KV812729.1, read as the reverse complement.
ACAGCGACTCGCTGCCGGCGCGCACGGAGGCGCTCAGGGAATGGATGCGCGGCAGCAGGCGGGCGAAGTAGAAGCGCGCGGTACCCAGCTTGCTGGCGTAGAAGTCGTCCTCGCCCTGCTTGGCCAGCGCGGTGCGCGCCATCAATGCCCACATGTAGGCGTAGGCGGTATAGCCGAACACATGCAGGTATTCGACCGACGCCGCGCCGATCTCGTTGGGGTTGCCCTTGGCACGGTCGAGCAGCCAGGCGGTCAGCTCTTCCAGATTCTCCACGGCGGCCGCCAGCGGCTTGCTGAACTCGCCCAGGGCCTCGTCGGCGGAAGCGACGAAGGCCTTGATCTCGTCGGTGAAGTGACGGGAGAAGGCGCCGCCGCTGCCGATCACCTTGCGCCCCACCAGGTCGAGCGCCTGAATGCCGTTGGTGCCTTCGTAGATCTGCGTGATGCGACAGTCGCGCACCAGTTGCTCCTGGCCCCATTCGCGGATGAAGCCGTGGCCGCCGAAGATCTGCTGGCCATGGATAGTGGTTTCCAGTCCCATGTCGGTGAGGAATGCCTTGGCCACCGGGGTCAGCAGCGCCACCAGCTCTTCCGCACGCTTGCGGGTGACCGCGTCTTCGCTGTACTTGGCGGTGTCCAGCTGCATCGCGACGTAGCTGGAGAAGGCGCGGCCGCCTTCGTTCAGCGCCTTCATGGTGAGCAGCATGCGGCGCACGTCGGGGTGCACGATGATCGGGTCGGCGGCCTTGTCCTTGGCTACCGGGCCGGTCGGCGCGCGGCTCTGGATACGCTCGCGGGCATACTCGATGGCGCTCTGGTAGGAGCGCTCGCCGGTGGCCAGGCCCTGGATGCCGACGCCAAGGCGCTCGTAGTTCATCATGGTGAACATCGCCG
>NZ_KV812729.1:229474-231316 GCF_001813485.1 Pseudomonas sp. HMSC067G02 | reverse complement strand
AGGCCTTGATCCCCATCTTGTGCTCGATGGAGCCGCAACCCAGGCTGTTCTTCTCGCCCAGCGAGCCGTCGGCGTTGACCAGCACCTTCGGCACCAGGAACAGCGAGATGCCCTTCGGCCCGGCCGGGGCGTCGGGCAGCTTGGCCAGCACCAGGTGGATGATGTTCTCGGTCAGGTCATGCTCGCCGCCGGTGATGAAGATCTTGGTCCCGCTGATCTTGTAGGAGCCGTCGGCCTGCGGCTCAGCCTTGGTGCGGATGATACCCAGGTCGGTGCCGGCATGCGGCTCGGTCAGGCACATGGAACCGGCCCAGATACCGGCGTACATGTTCGGCAGGTACTTGTCCTTCAGTTCGTCGCTGGCATGGGCATTGAGCGCCAGGCAGGCGCCGGCGGTCAGCATCGGATACAGGCCGAACGACAGGTTGGCCGAGTTGACCAGTTCCTCGACCTGCGCCGAGATCACCTTGGGCATACCCATGCCGCCGTAGGCCGGATCACCGCCGACGCCGACCCATCCGCCTTCGGCGTAGGTCCGGTAGGCCTCGGGGAAGCCGGCCGGGGTGCTCACCGCGCCAGCGTTCCACTGGCAGCCTTCCTCGTCGCCCGGACGGTTCAGCGGGGCGATGGTACCGGCGGTGACCTTGCCGGCCTCTTCGAGGATCGCCGCGGCGGTCTCGGCGTCGACCACTTCGGCCAGCGCCGGCAGTTGCGCCCAGAGCCGGGAGACCTCGAACACCTCATTGAGGACGAAGCGCATGTCGCGCAGCGGAGCTTTGTAATCAGCCATGTGGGGGAATCCTCGATCGTACCGATCGCCGGCCGGGGGCCAGCGGCAACAAAATGGAGACACGAAAGGTGTGCCGCGGCCGAGTCTACACCACCAACATTTCGGACTTGTAGCGTCACGTCGTGACCATTAAGTCTATATCGGTCTTCTATGCGACAGGCATGAAAAAGCCCGCTTTTCGCGGGCTCGAGCGAGTTCGCCGGGAGTCCGGCGGGCCCGGCGAGTGCGGGAGAAACCGGGGGGAAGAAGCGCCGCGCCCCTGCCCCGGCAGCCGCTAGAGCGAAAACTGCTCCGCCGACAGGCTCATCAGGCCCGCCGCGCCGGCCTGGATCGCCGCGGCGTGCGCCGCGGTGCGCGGCAGCAGGCGACTGAAGTAGAAGTCGGCGGTGGCCAGCTTGGCTTCGTAGAACGCGGCCTCGCCGCTGCCGGCATCCAGCTTCTCGCGCGCCACCAGGGCGATGCGCAACCAGAAATAGGCCAGGGTCACGTAGCCGGAGAACATCAGGTAGTCCACCGAGGCGGCGCCCACTTCGTCGGCATTCTTCATCGCCGCCAGGCCCACCTGCTGGGTCAGTTCGCCCCAGTGCGCGTTCAGCGCCGCCAGTTGCGCGACCTGTCCCTTCAGTTGCGGATGCTCGGCCTGGGCCTGGCACAACTGGTGGACCAGTTTGGTGAAACCGCGCAGCAGCTTGCCCTGGCTGCCCAATACCTTGCGGCCGAGCAGGTCGAGGGCCTGGATGCCGTTGGTGCCTTCGTAGATCTGTGCGATGCGACAATCGCGGACCAACTGCTCCATGCCCCACTCGCGGATGTAGCCGTGGCCGCCGTAGACCTGCATGCCGAGGTTGGTCACCTCCTGCCCGGTCTCGGTCATGAAGGCCTTGCAGATCGGTGTCAGGAAGGCCAGCAGGTCGGCGGCCCGCTCGCGCTCGGCGGCGTCCTGCGACAGGTGCTCGGTGTCGAGCAACTGGGCGGTGAAGTAGGCCAGCGCGCGGTTGCCTTCGTTGAACGCCTTCATGGTCAGCAGCATGCGCCGTACGTCGGGGTGCACG
>NZ_KV812729.1:145396-229374 GCF_001813485.1 Pseudomonas sp. HMSC067G02 | reverse complement strand
GCCGTACGTCGGGGTGCACGATGATCGGGTCGGCCGGCTTGTCCGGCGCCTTCGGCCCCGTCAGCGAGCGCATCTGCAAGCGCTCCCGGGCGTAGCGCACGGCGCCCTGGTAGCTGGTCTCGCCAAGGCACAGGCCCTGCATGCCGGTGCCCAGGCGGGCGTGGTTCATCATGGTGAACATGCAGTGCAGGCCCTTGTTCGGCTCGCCGATCAGGTAGCCGGTGGCGCCGTCGAAGTTCATCACGCAGGTGGCCGAGGCCTTGATCCCCATCTTGTGCTCGATGGAGCCACAGGAAACCGCGTTGCGCACGCCTGCCTCGCCGGCGGCGTCGGGGAGGAACTTCGGCACGATGAACAGCGAGATACCCTTGGTCCCGGCCGGCGCATCGGGCAACTTGGCCAGCACCAGGTGGACGATGTTCTCGCTCAGGTCGTGCTCGCCGGCGGAGATGAAGATCTTCGTCCCGCTGATCGCATGGCTGCCGTCGGCGTTCGGCACCGCGCGGGTCTTGATGATGCCCAGGTCGGTGCCGCAGTGCGGCTCGGTCAGGCACATGGTGCCGGTCCAGGTGCCGGCGGTCATCCGCGCCAGGTAGAGGTCCTTCTGCGCCTGGCTGCCGTGGGCGTGGATCGCCGACATGGCGCCGCGGGTCAGGCCCGGGTACATGCCCCAGGAGACGTTGCTGGAGCCGATCATCTCGCTGAGCAGCAGACCCAGCGAGTGCGGCAGGCCCTGGCCGCCGTACGCGGGATCGCTGGCGACACCGTTCCAGCCACCCTCGACGTACTGTGCATAGGCTTCCTTGAAGCCCTTGGGCGTGGTCACCACGCCGTTGTCGAAGTGGCAGCCCTCTTCGTCGCCGGAGCGGTTCAGCGGCGCCAGCACCTGTTCGCAGAATTTCGACCCTTCATCGAGGATCGCCGCCACCATGTCCGGGGTCGCGTCGCTGGCGCCGAGCGCCTGGTAGCGCCCATGGAAGTCGAATACCTCATCGATCAGGAAGCGCATGTCGCGCAGCGGAGCCTTGTATTCCGGCATCTCTGTTCTCCTCGGCAGGGGCGCCCCACAGGCGCGAATCCCTCGAAGCTACTGCGCCGGGCGGGCGCCTACAATCACGCTGCGGACGCTGAATGCAACGCCATAACCCCGAGGTCGGAAGGCCAGGATGCAGCGGATCGCAGGCATGAAAAAGCCCGCCGAATGGCGGGCTCTTTCTCACCTGGGGAACGGGCCGCCAGCGGCCCGTGCCATCAGTAACCGAGGGCGAAATCTTCCTCGGCCATCTCCATCAGGTTGTTGGCGCCGGACAGCATGGCGGCGACGTGGGCGCGGGTACGCGGCAGGATGCGCTGGAAGTAGAAGCGCGCGGTCTGCAGCTTGGCCTTGTAGAAGGCTTCCTCGCCGGTGCCGGCGGCCAGCTTCTCGGCGGCCAGGCGCGCCATGTCGGCCCAGAAGTAGGCCAGGCAGGCGTAGCCGGAGTACATCAGGTAGTCCACCGAAGCGGCGCCGACTTCCTCGCGATCCTTCATGGCGGCCATGCCGACCTTCATGGTCAGGTCGCCCCACTCCTTGTTCAGCTGTGCCAGCGGAGCGACGAATTCCTTGACGGCTTCGTTGGCTTCGTTGGCCTGGCAGAACTTGTGCACGATCTTGGTGAAGCCCTTCAGCGCCTCGCCCTGGGTCATCAGCACCTTGCGGCCCAGCAGGTCGAGGGCCTGAACGCCGGTGGTGCCTTCGTACAGCATCGAGATGCGGCTGTCGCGGACGTTCTGCTCCATGCCGTGCTCGGCGATGAAACCGTGGCCGCCGAAGATCTGCACGCCGTGGTTGGCGGATTCGAAGCCGACTTCGGTCATGAACGCCTTGGCGATCGGCGTGAGGAAGGCCAGCATCGAGTCGGCGGCTTTCTTCTGCTCTTCGTCCTGGCTGCGCTGGACGATATCGACCTGCTTGGCGGCGAAGTACAGCATCGCGCGGTTGCCTTCGGCGAAGGCCTTCATGGTCAGCAGCATGCGGCGCACGTCAGGATGCACGATGATCGGGTCGGCGGGCTTCTCGGGCGCCTTCGGACCGGTCAGCGAGCGCATCTGCAGACGCTCGCGAGCATAGGCGATGCCGCCCTGGAAACCGACTTCGGCGTGGGCCAGGCCTTGCAGCGCGGTACCCAGGCGAGCGGTGTTCATGAAGGTGAACATGCAGTTCAGGCCCTTGTTCGGCGGGCCGATCAGGAAGCCGGTGGCGGCGTCGAAGTTCATCACGCAGGTGGCGTTGCCGTGGATGCCCATCTTGTGCTCGATGGAGCCGCAGGAAACCGCGTTGCGCTCGCCGGCGTTACCTTCGGCGTTGGGCAGGAACTTCGGCACGATGAACAGCGAGATGCCCTTGGTGCCCTGCGGGGCGTCGGGCAGGCGGGCCAGGACGATATGGACGATGTTGTCGGCCATGTCGTGCTCGCCGGCGGAGATGAAGATCTTGGTGCCGGTGACCTTGTAGCTGCCGTCGGCCTGCGGCTCGGCCTTGGTGCGCAGCATGCCCAGGTCGGTGCCGCAGTGCGGCTCGGTCAGGCACATGGTGCCGGTCCACTCGCCGGAGACCAGCTTGGTCAGGTAGGTCGCCTGCTGCTCGGCGGTGCCGTGGGCATGCAGGGTGTTCATGGCGCCGTGGGACAGGCCCGGGTACATGCCCCAGGACCAGTTGGCCTGGCCGACCATCTCGCTGATGGCCAGGCCGAGGGATTCCGGCAGCCCCTGGCCGCCGTGCTCGACGTCATGGGCCAGGCTCGGCCAGCCGCCTTCGACGAACTGCTGGTAGGCCTCCTTGAAGCCGGTCGGGGTCTTCACGCCGTCGGCGCTCCAGGTGCAGCCTTCCAGGTCGCCGACGCGGTTCAGCGGAGCGATCACCTGTTCGCAGAACTTCGCACCTTCCTCGAGGATGGCGTTGACCATGTCGGGAGTCGCGTCTTCGGCGCCCGGCAGGCTCTGGTAGTGCGCTTCGTAGCCCAGCAGCTCGTCGCGAACGAAACGGATATCACGCAAGGGGGCCTTGTAATCAGGCATAGCAGTCAACCTCTACGAAGGGTTCTGGTTAATCGGCGACCGGACGGATGTCCAGAGTCTGCGGTCGCAGTGCGGGATCGCTCCCGGTCGCCTTGCCGGACGCACTCATGCGTCCCGACTCTCAAACAGGCGTTTGAAACATACGTTTACGCCAATCCCTTGTCAAGCATCCGAACCGACCGCTCGGTCATGCCCGAAATCACTGGCTGCAACGACCATCCAAAGCGCTTTCGTCTCTCTCAGTAAAGCCCATGGCGAAGCGCCCGGCAGGCTTCAGGGGCCGCCGGGTGACAGTCGGAAAAGAAAGAGTCGGGGGCGACCGCTGCCGGCCGCCAGGGAGTCAGGCGTGGGTGTCGATCAGGGTGCCGAGGGTCTCGTCGGCTACCTCGATGACCCGGGCGCCGCTCTGCGCCTCGAGCTTGCCGCGGATCAGCTCGACCATCTGCTCGGCCTGGGGCGAACGGGCCTCCACGGTGTTGCGGGCGATCTCGCTGCCGGCCTGGGCGACGCGGGCGCTACCCGACTGCACCGCATTGAGGCCACTGACGAAAGCGTTGCCGGAAATTTCCACCGTCTACTCCTGGGGACGCGCACGCGCCGCTACGATAGCAAGTGGCTTCTATTCAAGCAGACTTGGCCGGCGCTGGGTACCGCCCGTTGGTTATGGACGGCCCGCTGTTTATAGCCCGATGCCCAGGGGCCGCAGGTCGAGGTGCGCGGCCACGGCCGCGGGAGTGGCTTCCTCCAGGCGCGGTACCCGGCCCAGGCAGGGCGCCGGCAGGCGCTCGGCGAGGGTCGCCAGGTTCTCCTCCAGGCGCGAGGTAGCCGGGTCGACCAGGTTGGCCACCCAGCCGGCCAGCGCCAGGCCGTCGCCCAGGATCGCCTCGGCGCTGAGCAGCGCATGGTTGATACAGCCCAGGCGCACGCCGACCACCAGCACCACCGGCAGCGCCAGCAGGCGCGCCAGGTCGGAGAGGTTCTCGCGACCCTGCAACGGCACGCGCCAACCGCCGGCGCCCTCCACCAGGGTGAGATCGGCCTGTAGCGCCAGCACCTCGCGCACCGCCTCGTGCAAGCGTGCGGCGCTCAGTTCGACGCCGGCCTCGCGCGCCGCCAGGTGCGGGGCGATGGCCGGCGCGAAGGCCAGCGGGTTGACCTGCTCGTAGGCCAGCGCCAGCGAACACTGGCCGAGCAACGCCAGCGCGTCGCCATTGCGCAGGCCTTGCGCCGTGGGCTCGCAGCCGGAGGCCACCGGCTTCGCCGCGGCGGTGCTCAGGCCGGCACGCCGGGCCGCGTGGAGCAGGCCGGCGGCGATGGTGGTCTTGCCGATCTCGGTGTCGGTACCGGTGACGAAGAACGCCGGCATGGTTCAGGAATCCTTGCGCAGCACGCCGAAGACGACGCGGTAGGTAGCGGGCAGCCCCTCGGGCTGGCGGAAACGCTCGTAGGCGGCGACCAGCGCGCGGATGCGCTGGCGCCCGGTCAGGCCGTCGGGCCGCCCGGGGTTGAGGTTGTGCGCGCCCAGCGCCTTGAGTTCGTGGGTCAGGCTGCGCAGGTCGGGGAAATGCAGGACCCGGTCCTCGTGGCGCAGGGTCAGCGGCAGCAGACCGCTGCCGGCCGCGTGTTGCAGGTAGTCGGCGAAGGCGCGGAAGCGATTGACGTGGACGAAGCCGTCCACCACCCGCCAACTGTCGCGCAACTCGCCCAGGGTACCGACGCACAGGCTGCTGAACGCCAGCACGCCGCCCGGCCGCAGGACCCGCCGCGCCTCGGCCAGGACCGCCGGGAGGTCGGCGCACCACTGGATGGCCAGGCTGGAGAACAGCAGGTCGCAACTGCCGTCGCGCAACGGCAGCCTCTCGGCGTCGCCGCCGATGAAATGGCTGGCGCCGCCGCGCGCGCGGGCATGCCGCAGCATGCCTTCGGCGATGTCCACAGCCAGGCCCTCGGCCGCGCCAAAGCGGCGTTCCAGGGCCCGGCTGAAATGACCGGTGCCGCAGCCGAGATCGACCCAGCGGCGCGGCGAGAAGCCTTCCGGCAATGCCGACAGCAGGCTCTCGCCGACGCCGCGCTGGAGTTCGGCCACCGCGTCGTAGCTGGCCGCCGCGCGGGAAAACGACGCGGCGACCCGGCGCTTGTCGGGCAGCGCGGCAACGCCATGGGGCGCCAGCAGCGGCGCGGAATCGTCAGGCATCGTCACCCTCGCGAAGGAATCTCAGGATTGCGCTGGCCACCTCGTCCGGGCATTCCAGCGGCAGGCCGTGGCTGGCCGCCAGGGTCGAGACCTCGACGTCCGGCAGCCACTCGAGCAGGGCCTCGGCGGCGGCCACCGGCACCAGCGCATCGGCTTCGGCGAACAGATGCAATTGCGGCCCGCGGAAGTTTTCCAGGGCGGCCCGGGTATCCAGTTGGCCGAGCAACTGCAGGCCGGCGACCAGCGCCTCGCGCTCCAGCTGCGGCAGCGCCACCTGCAGTTGCCGCGCCAGGGTCCGAGGGTCGCGCGCACCCTGGCTGACCAGCAGGGTGAAACGCTTGCGGGTCAGGTGCGGTTCGAGCAGGAAAGCCTCGAAGAAGTCCTCGAAGGTTTCCGCCGGCATCGCGTTCGGCCAGTCCTCGCGCACACGGAAGCACGGATTGCTGGCCAGGGTCAGCAGGCCCCGGCAATCGTCGCCGCGGCGCGCCGCCAGTTCGCCGGCGAGCATGCCACCCAGCGACCAGCCGGCCAGCCAGCTATCGCGCGGCAGGTTGTCGTCGAGTTCGTCGAGCCAGTCGGCGGCATCGTCCAGCGACGGCAGCGGCTCGATCAACACGTTCAGGTGCGGCTCGCGCTCGTGCAGCGCGTCGCGCAGCGGTTCCAGCGGTGCGCTGCCCAGGCCCCAGCCCGGCAACAGGATCAGGTGGTCACGCATCGTCTCCCTCCTCGGCTTCGATCTCTGCCAGAAGGCTAGACGACAGCTGTCGCCAGCTTTCGCCGAGGGCTTCGAGCAAGCGGTCGACCTGCGCTTCGCTGTGCGCGGCGGACAGCGTGACGCGCAGCCGCGCGCTGTTGGCCGGCACGGTTGGCGGGCGGATCGCGCCGACCATGATGCCGCGGGCTCGAAGCATGCCGGCCAGGGCCACGGCCTGGCGGCTGCCGCCGACCAGGATCGGCTGGATCGGCGTGAAGCTGTCCATCAGGGTCAGGCCAAGCGCCTCGGCGCCATGGCGGAAACGGGCGATCAACGCCGCCAGGTGTTGCCGCCGCCAGCTTTCGCGGCGCAGCAGCTCCAGGCTCTTCAGGGTGGCGCAGGCCACCGCTGGCGGCTGGCTGGTGGTGTAGATGTAGGGCCGGGCGTACTGAATCAGGGTCTCGATCAGTTCCTCGCTGCCGGCTACGAAGGCGCCAGCGGTACCGAAACCCTTGCCGAGAGTGCCGATCAGCACCGGCACCTGCTCCTGGCCGAGGCCGAAGTGTTCGACGATCCCGCCGCCGCTGGCGCCCAGCGGGCCGAAGCCATGCGCGTCGTCGACCATCAGCCAGGCGCCGCGGGCCTGCGCCACGGCGGCCAGGGCCGGCAGGTCGGCGAGATTGCCGTCCATGCTGAAGACCCCATCGGTGACCACCAGGGTATTGCCCTCGGCCTTGTCCAGGCGCGCGGCGAGGCTTGCCGGGTCGTTGTGCAGGTAGCGCGAGAAACGCGCGCCGGAGAGCAATCCGGCATCCAGCAGCGAAGCGTGGTTGAGGCGGTCCTCCAGCACCGTGTCGCCCTTGCCGACCAGCGCGGTCACCGCGCCAAGGTTGGCCATGTAGCCGGTGGAGAACAGCAGCGCGCGCGGCCGCCCGGTGAATTCGGCGAGGGCCAGCTCCAGTTCGTGGTGCGGACCGCTGTGGCCGACCACCAGGTGCGAGGCGCCGCCGCCCACGCCCCAGCGCTCGGCGCCGGCGCGTAACGCGGCGATCACTTCGGGATGATTGGCCAGGCCGAGGTAGTCGTTGGAACAGAAGGCCAGCAGCGGCTGGCCGTCGACCACGACGTCCGGACCCTGGGCCGACTCCAGCAGCGGCCGCTGGCGGTAGAGGTCTTCCGCGCGCCGGCTGGCGAGGCGGGAAGCGAGATCGAAGGACATGGCAGGTCGCTCGTGTTGCTGGACGGACGCAGGCGCACCCGTCCACGCAGGGCCGACATCAGCGGCTGCAACGAAGGGACGGCGGCGCCCTCCCTTCCAGTATGGTCAGGCGGAAGCGGCGTTATAGAACAGCTTCGATTCGCGTTGTTCCACCAACGCCTGCTCGATGGCGGCCTGGTGCACTTCGTCGGCGTGCTCTTCGCGCTCTTCCGGCTTGATGCCGAGACGGGCGAACAACTGCATGTCCTTTTCGGCCTGCGGGTTCTTCGTGGTCAGCAGCTTTTCGCCGTAGAAGATCGAGTTGGCCCCGGCCATGAAGGCCAGCGCCTGCATCTGCTCGTTCATCTGCTCGCGGCCGGCGGACAGGCGCACGTGGGACTTCGGCATCATGATCCGGGCCACCGCCAGGGTGCGGATGAAGTCGAAGGGATCGACGTCCTTCTCTTCCGCCAGGGGCGTGCCCTTGACCTTCACCAGCATGTTGATCGGCACCGACTCCGGGTGCTCCGGCAGGTTCGCCAACTGGATCAGCAGGCCGGCGCGGTCGTCCACCGACTCGCCCATGCCGAGGATGCCGCCGGAGCAGATCTTCATCCCCGCCTCGCGCACGTAGGCCAGGGTCTGCAGGCGCTCGCTGTAGGTGCGGGTGGTGATGATGTTGCCGTAGAACTCCGGCGAGGTATCCAGGTTGTGGTTGTAGTAGTCGAGGCCGGCATCGGCCAGCGCCTGGGTCTGTTCCTGGGTCAGGCGGCCGAGGGTCATGCAGGTCTCCAGGCCGAGCTTCTTCACGCCCTTGACCATCTCCAGGACGTAGGGCATGTCCTTGGCCGACGGGTGCTTCCAGGCAGCGCCCATGCAGAAGCGAGTCGAACCGATGGCCTTGGCCTCGGCCGCCGCCTCGAGGACCTTCTGCACCTCCATCAGCTTCTCCTTGTCCAGGCCGGTGTTGTAGTGGCCGGACTGCGGGCAGTACTTGCAGTCCTCGGGACAGGCGCCGGTCTTGATCGACAGCAGCGTCGAGACCTGTACGCGGTTCGGGTCGAAGTGCGCGCGATGCACCGTCTGCGCCTGGAACAGCAGGTCGTTGAACGGCTGCTCGAACAGGGCACGGACTTCGGCGAGGGACCAGTCGTGACGGGTGGCGACGGAAGCGGTTGCACTCATGGGGAAGATTCCTTCGACGCTTGCATGGCGCCTTTTGTCGGGGAGCCCCGGCACGCCGGGGTCAGGCTTAAGGGGCATCATAAGTGGCTCTAGGACGCTGTCAACCCAGACCAGGACACAGGTATACACCTGATCAATATTTGATCATTTCATCGGCGATCGTCGCCCCTGAGCATTTCACCCAAGACACTCGACTTCGGCCTACTTCAAGCGCTTCAAGCCGCCACCAACCAGACCATCAAGGAAAAGCCCTTCCAGATCACTGCAAGCAAGAACTGCAATAGCGCCTATGGCCTGGGAGCCCTTCTGAGACCCGTGAATTCTTCCAGCACCGTAGGCGACCACGTTGGTGCCGGGAGACAACAAGTCCGTAGGCATCACCGTGCTCAGGCAAGAAGACCGTCGCATCGTCCCCTTCAACAAAGAATTCCAATTGGTGGAACACAGCAAAGACCAGGTCGTGGTGAAGAACTTCCTGGCCCAACTGAAATGGATGACCAACGCACCTACGTTGGGTCGATTCAATGCCACCACTGCGATAGATATCTACTACAAGTGAGCGGGAGGCCGCTTCGCAGACGGAAGCGGCCGGTATCGACGACTCAGCGCAGGAAGAAGTGCTGGAGTCGTTGCACTTGCCAGTTGTAACGGCGACGCGCCTCGAGACCTTCCTCCAGGCTGACGGCGACGAAACGCGCCTTCTGGTTCGGTTGCATCTGCGCCAGCCGGTTCAGGTCGGGGCTGATCACCGTGCCCAGCGTGGCATATCCCCCACCGGATACCGCATCACGATGCAGGACGATGGGTTCGAGCCCGCCCGGTACCTGGATCGAGCCGATGGGATAGCAGGCGTCGACGATGTTGGACGGGTCCGAGCCTGCGCCGAATGGCTGTTCGCGCGGCTCGAACCGGAGCGCCGTGCCGCCCTTGAAGCGGTAGCCGGTGCGGTCCGCCTCCGAGCCGACGGTCCAGGTCTCGGCGAAGAAACGCTCGACCGCGTCGGGGGTCAGGCGATGAACGTAGAGCCCGGGAACCACCCGCAAGCTCACCTCGCCACCGACCTCCACCTGCAACGAACGCGGCAGCGCCAAGCCCTCCACGGCAGAGGGCGAGGCAGGCCCCAGGGGCAGCAGGTCGCCCTCCGCCAGTCGCCGTCCCTGCAAGCCACCGATCGCCCCCAGACCGTAGGTCGAACGGCTGCCCAGCACCTCGGGTACCGCGATGCCGCCGTCGATGGCGAGATAGCCACGGGCGCCGGCACGGATGAAGTCGAACCCCAGGACCTGGCCGGCGCGAACCCGGAAGGAAGTATCCAGCGGCATCTCCGCGCCCTCCAGGCGAGGCGTCATGCGCGCCCCGCACACGGCCACCAGGGCGTCGCGCTGGAACTCCAGCTGCGGACCCAGCAGCGCGCACTCCAGCACGGCGGCGGTCGGTGCGTTGCCCACCAGCAGGTTGGCCGCGCGCAGGGCGTACTGGTCGAGCGCGCCGGACGGCGGGATACCCAGGTGATAGTGGCCTTCGCGGCCGGCGTCCTGCACCGAGGTGGCGAGGCCGGGCTTGAGCACCTTAATCGACATACAGCACCTCCTGCAGACGTTGCGTGCAGCCTCGCGGATCGGCGAGGAACGCGTCGAGATCGAAACTCACCGGACGGATGCGCAGGTCGAATGTGCCCGCTTCGACTTCGGCCGCCATGCGTTCGTATTCGGTCCGCTCGATGGGGCGGAACTGGACGATGTCGCCAGCGCGGAAGAACACCATCGATTCCTCGAGATAGGGCAAGCCCTGGCGGGGATCGAAGATCGGCGCCGGAGTCACGCCGAACATCTGGTAGCCGCCGGCACCGCGCACCGAATAGATGCAGCCGAAGCAACCGCCGTGGCCGAGGGTCAGCTTCGGCGTGTCGATGCGCGGACGCAGGTACTTGGGCACCTGCAACTGCCGCTCGCGCTCGACCATCTGGTACATGAACGGCAGGCCGGCGACGAAACCGACCATCGAGACGAACCACGGCGTGCCGCTGTGCGCCTGGATGAACGCCTGCACGTCGGCGTAGCCGTTGATCCGCGCGGCGTACTCGAGGTCGGTGGAGTCCGGGTCCTGGTGACGGTCGCGGAAGCGCATCAGGGTCTCGTGGGTCCAGGGATCGTTGTACAACACCGGCACTTCGACGATACGCGTCTCGATGCTGCGCGCGGCGACCGCCTCGGTTTCCAGGCCGCGCACGGTCTCCAGCAGCGCCTCCGGGGCCAGCCGGTCGGGGTCGAAGCGGACCTGGAACGAGGCGTTGGCCAGGCACACGTCGAGCACCCCGGGCAATTGCAGGGCCTCGATCGCGCGGGTGATCGCCATGCCGCGAAAGAAGGCTTCCAGCGACATGGCTTCGGCGACCTCGGCGAACAGGTGCTCGTCGCCGCCGAAGCTGTAGCGGATGTTGGCGTGCATCTCAAACCTCCTGCGCGGCTGCGGTCCGCTCGGCGAGCCAGGTTTCCAGGGTAGCGGTATCGAACTGCGCGGCCTGTACCCGCGCATCGACGAGCAGCCAGCGGTGCAGCGGCAGGGTAGTGGCCATGCCGGCCAGCACGGTGCGCTCCAGCGCCTGGCGCGCGCGGGCGAACGCTTCGTCGCGGTCGCGACCATGGACGATCAGCTTGGCCAGCAACGAATCGTAGTACGGCGGCACCCGGTAGCCGGGATACAGGTGGCTGTCCACTCGCACGCCCTCGCCCTGCGGCCATTCCAGGCGCTCCACGGTGCCGGGGCTGGGGAAGAAATTGCGCGCCGGGTCTTCGGCGTTGATCCGCATCTCCAGCGCCGCGCCGTTCAGGCGAATGTCCTCCTGGCGCCAGGGCAGCGCCTCGCCGGCGGCGATGCGCAGCATGGCCTGGACCAGGTCGATGCCGGTGACCATCTCGCTGACCGGATGCTCGACCTGGATACGGGTGTTCATCTCGATGAAGAAGAACTCGCCGCTGTGCGCGTCGAACAGGTATTCCAGGGTGCCCGCGCCACGATAGCCGAGACTCTGCGCCAGGCGCACCGCGCTCTCGCAGAGGGCCTGGCGCTGCGCGCCGTCCAGCGCCGCCGAAGGTGCCTCCTCGAAGACCTTCTGGCGCCGCCGCTGCAGCGAGCATTCGCGTTCGAACAGATGCACCGCGCGCTCGCCATCGCCGAGGATCTGCACTTCGATGTGCCGCGCCTGGCGGATGAAGCGCTCCAGGTACACCGCCGGCGAACCGAAGGCGGCCTGCGCCTCGCGCTGGGCGATGGGGAATTCCCGACGCAGTTCGTCGGCGTCGTGGGCGATACGGATGCCACGCCCGCCGCCGCCAGCGGAGGCCTTGACCAGCAGCGGATAGCCGACCTCTTCGGCGCAGGCCAGCGCCGCGTCGAGGTCGTCCAGCTCGCCGGGCGAGCCCGGCACCACCGGCACCCCGGCGGCCATCGCGGTACGCCGCGCCTCGGCCTTGTCGCCCATGCGGCGGATGGTCTGCGCATCCGGACCGACGAAGACCAGTCCGGCCGCCTGCACCGCTTCGGCGAAGGCAGGGTTCTCGGAGAGGAAACCGTAGCCGGGATGGATCGAGTCGGCACCGGTTTCCCGCGCCGCCATGAGAATCGCCTCGATATCCAGGTAGCTCCGCTCGGCCCGCGCAGGGCCGATCAGACGTACCTCATCGGCCAGCCGCGCGGCCAGCGAATCGCGATCCGCCTCGCTGCACACCGCTACCGTGGGAATGCCCAGTGCCTGCGCGGCGCGGATGATGCGCACGGCGATCTCGCCGCGATTGGCCACCAGCAGCTTGTTCAGTCGCTTGTGCATGGCGTCCTCCTCAGGTAGCGCTGGCGATCACCGCCAGCACCTGTCCCGGCTCGATGGCCTCGCCATCTTCCACGTGGAACGCCTGGAGTATGCCGGCCTGCCCGGCCTGCACTTCGGAAAACTGCTTCATCACCTCGATCAGCCCGATCACGCTGCCGGCCTCGACCGCCTGCCCGACCTCCGCGTAGGGTGGCGCGTCGGGGCTGGCCTTGCGATAGAAGGTGCCGGGCAAGGGGGACTGCACGTTATGTTCGGCCATGACGAATCCTCATTATTCGAACGTTGTAGGAAATGGCAGAAAAGCTTGTCGCGAGGCTCGCCGAGGCGAGCGGCGCTCAACGCGGCGCCTTGATGCGGATGCCGGCGCCTTCCAGGCGCGCGCGGGTGCTGGCGACCAGCTCCAGGGCGCCGGGGGTGTCGCTGTGGATGCACACCGAGTCGAAGGCGATGTCGAGGTCCTCGCCCTCGACGGTGCGCACCTTGCCCTCGCGGCAGGCGCGCAGGACCTTGTCGGCGACCTGTTGCGGATCGAGGGCGGCGACCCGCCGGGTGAAGACGATGGAGCCGCTACGGTCGTAGTCGCGGTCGGCGTAGAACTCGCGCACCAGCGGCTGGCCCAGTTCCCGACCGATGCGCCAGGTGGCCGAACCGGGCATGCAATAGAGCAGCAGTTCCGGTTCCAGGCGTTGCAGGGTCTCGACGAACAGGCGCGCGGCGGCCTCGTCGCGCGCCAGGTGCATGTAGAGCGCGCCGTGGGGCTTGACGTGTTGCAGCGACAGGCCCTGCAGCCGGGCGAATTCGCGCAGGGCGCCAAGCTGGTAGAGCATGTCGTTGACCAGCTCGATGGCCGGCGCGGCGATGTGCCGGCGACCGAAGCCGACCAGGTCGCGGAAGCCCGGATGGGCGCCGATGGCCACGCCATGCTCGGCGGCCATCTCCACGGTGCGGCGCATGCTGCTCGGGTCGCCGGCATGGAAACCGGTGGCGATGTTGGCGCTGCTGATCAGCGGCATGATCGCCGCATCCACGCCATCGCCGATGGTCCATGGGCCGAAGCCTTCGCCCATGTCGGAATTGAGGTCGACTTCAGTCATTGCCGGCTGGCCTCATCTGTCTTGTTGTTGGATGGAGCCACGGTAAAAGCCGGGAAAGGTATTGGGTAGATTTATTATTCGATAGACTGGTTTCTGAAAAACAGATACCTCTTCCGGATGCTGCCCATGGCCCTGACCCTCCGCCAGGTTCGCTACTTCATCGCCACCGCCGAGTTCGGCCAGATATCCCAGGCCGCCATCCACCTGAACATCTCGCAGTCGGCGGTGACCAGCGCGATCCAGGAACTGGAGGGCATGCTCGGCGTCGCCCTGTTCACCCGCACGGCCCAGGGCATGAACCTGACCGACAGCGGCCGGCACTTCCTCAACCACGCCTATTCGATCCAGCGCAGCGTCGACGACGCGCTCAACAGCCCGCAACCGGACACCCGGGTCGAAGGCACCCTGAAGGTCGCCGCCAGCTATACCGTGATGGGCTATTTCCTCCCCCACCACCTGCAACGCCTGGCGCAGTGGTACCCGGAACTGGAGCTGCAACTGTTCGAGGACGAGCGCGCCAGCATCGAGCGCGGCCTCCTCGACGGTCGCTACGACATCGCCGTGCTGCTCACCGGCAATCTCACCGAGCCCGGGATCGCCGCCGAAACCCTGTTCAACTCCGAGCGCCGGTTGTGGCTGCCCAGCCGCCATCCGCTGGGCGAGAAGGCCGACCTGGGCCTGGCCGACGTGGCCGGCGAGCCCTACATCATGCTCACCGTCGACGAGGCCGGGCAGAGCGCGCTGCGCTACTGGCAACAGAGCGGCCACCGGCCGCAGGTGATCCTCCATACCAGTTCGGTGGAAGCGGTGCGCAGCATGGTCGCCAACGGCTCCGGCGTGGCCATCCTCTCCGATCTGGTGTACCGGCCCTGGTCGCTGGAAGGCAAACGCATCGAGACGCTATCGCTGGTCGACCCGGTGCCGTCGATGAGCGTCGGCCTGGCCTGGCGCCGCGACACCGAAGCGAGCGCCGGGATGCGCGCGTTCCGCGAATACTTCCGCCAGTCGTTCCTCGCTCCGCAGCAAAGCAGCAGCCGGCGCTGAACCCGGCGGCTAATCTCTGATCCAACGCTGGGAACACTCAGGACAGGACACTCATGGGTACAGAAGGCTTTTTCGACGGACTGGGCGAGATGCTGGGCAGGGCGATCCGCTTCGTGGTGGACCTGCTCTCCGGCCTGCTGGGCGGCATCTGGGGCGCCATGGACGACTTCCTCCACGGCCTGGCCAGGGCCATCGGCATGGACGCATCGCTGTTCAGCTTCGTCTTCCTGGTGCTCGGCCTGTTGCTGCTCTACAGCGGCATACGCGCCTTCATGCGCCGCTCGATAGTCGGCGGGGTGATCTGGACGGTGCTCGGCCTGATCGTCATGAGCTGGCTCATCCACTGATCCACGCGTCGGCCGTTTCCGCAAGGAGCGAAGGAAGGTTTCGGTTATCCACAGGCGAGTTCCGAACCCGCTGGCAACGGCTGGTCGGCGGCGCGCGCCTGCGGTTGCATGGTGCGACATCCGCCAGGAAGTCCCGCCATGTCGTTCCCGCTTCGTCCTCTCACGCGCTGGCTTTTGCCGCCGCCGGCCTGCCTGCTCTGCGCCGCCCGCAGCGACCAGCCGCCCCGCCCGCTGTGCCGCGCCTGTGCCGCCGACCTGCCCTGGTCGCGCCAGCAGTGCCGGCGCTGCGCCCTGCCCCTGCCGCTGGACGGCCAGGTGTGCGGCGAGTGCCTGCGCCGCCCGCCGGCCTATGAACAGGCGATCGCGCCCTGGCGCTACGCCTTTCCGCTCGACAGCCTGATCAACCGCTTCAAGCACCAGGCGGCCTGGCCGCTGGGGCGGCTGCTCGGCGAGTTGCTGGCGGAACACCTGCGGCAACGCTACGCCGAAGGCCTGCCGCGCCCGGCACGCCTGCTGCCGGTCCCGCTGGCGCCACGGCGCGAACGTCGTCGCGGCTTCAACCAGGCGCAACAGCTCGCCGAGCGACTGGCCGGCGAGCTGGACCTGCGCTGCGATCCGTACAGCCTGCGGCGAGTGCTGGATACTCCGGCCCAGCAGGGCCTGGACGCGACGGTGCGGCGGCGCAACCTGCGCCACGCCTTCGCCCTGGCGCCCGCCAGCGATGTTCGCGGGCTGCACCTGGCACTGGTGGACGACGTGCTCACCACCGGGGCCACCGCCGAGTGCCTTTCCCGTCTGTTGCGCCGGGCGGGCGCCGCGCGGGTCGACGTCTACTGCCTGGCGCGCACGCCGAAGCCCGGCTGAGCTGGGCTAAACTGCCGCGCAACCGATACGGGAGAGGATCCATGCGCGCACTGCTACTGCTGGTCGCGGCCTGCCTGTTGCTCGGCGGTTGCAGCCACTTCGCCGAAGACGACTGGCTGGGCGAAGACAAGGCCCTGCATTTCGCCAGTTCCGCGGCCCTTACCGCGGCGGGCATGCAGATGGCCCACGACCGCGGCCTGCACGGTGCTCGCCAGGCACGCTTCGGCCTGAGCTTCTCGCTCGCCTTCGGCGTCGGCAAGGAACTCTACGACAGCCGTTCCGCCGGCAGCGGCTGGAGCTGGAAGGACCTCGCCTGGGACCTGGCCGGCGCCGCCGCCGGCTACGGTCTCTACCAGGCCGCCGAGTGACGCCCTTGCGTTTTGCCCATGGCTGTTGGAGCCTTCGCCGTATACGTCCGCTCATAGCGAAGCCTCCATGTCCGCACTCTCCACTCTCGCCCAGCACGTCACCCGTCGCCCGCAACGCATCGCCCTGCTCGCGCAGATCGCCGAACTGGGCTCCATCACCCGTGCGGCGAAGGCCGTGGGCATCAGCTACAAGGGCGCCTGGGACGCCATCGACGAACTGAACAACCTGGCCGAGCGTCCGCTGGTCGAGCGTAGCGTCGGCGGCAAGGGCGGCGGCGGCGCCCGGCTGACCGCCGAGGGCGAACGCCTGCTGGCTCTCTACCGGCGCCTGGAAGCCTTGCAAGCGCAGGTGTTGCAGGCCGCGGAAGACGCCGAGGACCTCAACCTGATCGGCCGCCTGATGCTCCGCACCAGCGCACGCAACCAATTGCACGGGCGGGTCCTGTCGATCCATGGCGAAGGCTTCCACGACCGCATCGCCATCGAGCTGCCAGGCCAGCAACGCATCGAGGCGCTGATCACCCGCGCCAGCACCGAGCAACTCGAACTCGGTCGCGGCCGCCCGGTACTGGCGCTGATCAAGGCCGGCTGGCTGGACGTCGGGCTGGAACCGCGCGAGGACCAGCCGAACCAGTTGCACGGCACCCTGGAGGAAATCCTCGCGGCCAAGGCCGGTCCCAGCGAGGTGCGCATCGCCCTGGGCAGCGGTCTTACCCTCTGCGCGCTGTTGTCCGGCGAACGCCTGGCCAGCCTGGGGCTGAAGAAGGGTCAGAAGGTGATCGCCTCCTTCGATCCGGCCCAGGTCCTGCTCGGCACGCCGCTGTGAACCTGCCGGCCCGCGCCGGCTTGCGTACACTAGGGGTCTTTCGAGCCTTGGATGCCCCGTCATGTCCCATCCCTTCGACCAACTGACCCCCGACCTCGTCCTGGATGCCGTGGAAAGCCTCGGCTATCTCAGCGACGCACGGGTGCTGGCGCTCAACAGCTACGAAAACCGCGTGTACCAGGTCGGCATCGAGGACGGCGAGCCGCTGATCGCCAAGTTCTACCGACCGGACCGCTGGAGCGACGCGGCGATCCGCGAGGAGCACGCCTTCTCCGCCGAGCTGGCGGAATGCGAGGTGCCGGTGGTGGCGCCGCTGTCGCGCGACGGCGAAAGCCTGTTCGCATTCTCCGGCTTCCGCTTCGCCCTGTTCCCCCGGCGCGGCGGGCGCGCGCCCGAGCCGGGCAATCTCGACCAGCTCTACCGCCTCGGCCAGTTGCTCGGCCGCCTGCACGCGGTCGGCGCCACGCGGCCGTTCGAGCACCGCGAGGCGCTCGCTGTGGATAACTTCGGCCACGCCTCGCTGGCCACCCTGCTGGAAGGCAATTTCATCCCCAGGAGCCTGCTGCCGGCCTACGAGTCGGTCGCCCGCGACCTGCTGAAACGCCTCGACGCCCTGTTCGCCGAGGTGCCCTACCAGCCGATCCGCCTGCACGGCGACTGCCATCCAGGCAACCTGCTGTGCCGCGACGAGGTCTACCACATGGTCGATCTCGACGACTGCCGCATGGGCCCGGCCCTCCAGGACCTGTGGATGATGCTCGCCGGCGAGCGCCACGAACGCCTGGCGCAGATTGCCGAACTGGTCGACGGCTACAACGAGTTCCACGACTTCGACCCGCGCCAGCTACCGCTGCTCGAAGGCCTGCGCAGCCTCCGCCTGATGCACTACAGCGCCTGGCTCGCGCGGCGCTGGGACGACCCGGCGTTCCCGCCGAGCTTCCCCTGGTTCGGCAGCGAACGTTACTGGGGCGAGCAGGTGCTGGTGCTGCGCGAACAACTGGCGGCGCTGGACGAGGAACCGCTGCGGCTGTTCTGAGCCTCCTGCGGACGGGACGAATGGCGCGCGGCGCTATCCGTCCCGCCGCGGGGCAGGCGAGGGAACGGCAAGTGTGCCGGTGCTTTTCCGCGGGAACTGTGCGCAGACAACCCCGTCACCCCCCTACTAGAATTCACAGGTCATCCGCTCGTGCATGCCGTGCACGGCCATTCTTACCTGCCTGACGTTTCAAGGATTCTCCATGGCGACCGCCAACCTCCGTCGGGGCTATGTCCTCGGCCTGACGGCTTATGTGATCTGGGGATTGTTCCCGCTCTACTTCAAACTGCTCGAACGCATTCCCGCGGTGGAAATCATCGTCCAGCGCGCGGTCTGGTCGGCCCTGTTCGGCGCCGTCCTGCTGCTGTTCTGGAAGCACCCGGGCTGGTGGCGCGAGCTGCGCCAGAATCCGCAGCGCTTCGTCGTGCTGGCCGCCAGCGGACTGCTGATCGCCAGCAACTGGATGACCTATGTCTGGGCGGTGAACAACGGCCACATGCTGGAAGCCAGCCTGGGCTACTACATCAATCCGCTGATCAACGTGATGCTCGGCATGTTGCTGCTCAAGGAACGCCTGCGTCCCCTGCAATGGCTGGCGGTGGCCCTGGCTTCGCTGGGCGTGGCGCAGCAGGTCTGGCAACTCGGCAGCCTGCCCTGGGTGTCGCTGGTGCTGGCCCTGACCTTCGGCTTCTACGGCCTGATCCGCAAAAAGGCGCCGGTCGCCGCGCTGCCCGGACTGGTGGTGGAAACCTGGCTGCTGCTGCCGCTGGCGCTGGTCTGGTTGCTGTTTTTCGCCGACGGGCCGACCAGCGAAACGGCTTTCTGGAGCACCCCGGAAGCCCTGTGGGTGGTCGCCGCGGGCCCGGTGACGCTGGTTCCGCTGGTCTGCTTCAACGCTGCGGCAAGGCACCTGCCCTACGCCACCCTGGGCTTCCTGCAATACCTGGCGCCGACGCTGGTCCTGCTACAGGCGATCCTGCTGTTCGGCGAGCATCTGGACTCCAGCCGCCTGACCGCCTTCGCTTTCATCTGGCTCGCCCTGGCCGTCTACAGCTTCGACGCCTGGCGCAGCCTGCGCCGCCTTCCCCAGCCGGGCTGACGTTATCCCCAGGCTTGCGGAACTCCGCAAGCCTGGCGAAAAAACACGCACTCCTTCCTATCTCCCGCCAATACTGACGCTCAGCGATCCACCCCAGGCTTTTCCACAGGTTCATGCACGTACTTTGTGCATAGACCTGCCTTCTCCTCCCCGCAGGCGCGTGGATAACTCGTCGGAAGAAGCCCTGCAAAGCGCCTGATCAGTCTTTGAGCACACCGCTGCATGCCAGTATTAACAAGGGTTACAACGATATACACAAGGCTTATCCATAAATCTGCCCAAGGCTTTTGTGAGCAACTGTGGATGAACCGGAAAAGCCATCGATCAAAAAACGTACTGACACCTGGAGTACCGATGGATAAAGGCCTGCATGGATTCTTCCCCGGCTTACCCACAGACTGCTCCACGTTATTTGTGCACAGGGGCAACGATAGCGGCGAAGGTTAATCCACAAGCAAAAGCGCAAGAGAGGCTGCTCAGAAAACGATCAAACCCTTGTATTGCCCATGGATGAAGGCCTGCAAGGTTATCCACACAGAATACCCACAGGCTGGTCCACCTGGTTTGGGAATAACCGCAACGCAGCTGGTCAAAAAACGCGCTACGACCTCCAAGCCTAGCGGCGCCTGGGCTTCAGGGTTTCACCCAAGGCTTTTCCACAGGCCCGTCCCCGGCTTTCCTGAACAACTTCAGGACGCGTCCAGCACCAATTCCACCATCAGGTCGTCGGCCAGGTCTTCCAGTCGCTCGCGCAGGGTGTCCAGCGACAGGGTCAGCGGCACCGCCAGCAGCGCATCGGCATGGAACAGCGGTTCGCTGCTCATCGGCGCCGGGCGCACTTCGGTGGACAGGCTCTCCAGGTTCACCCCGTGCTCGGCCAGCAGCCGGGTGATGTCACGCACGATACCGGGGCGGTCGTTGCCCACCAGGTCGAGGTGGATAGGCTTCCAGTTGCATACCGGCTCGATCCCGCTTTCCGCCAGGAGCACGCGAATGCCGTGACTGGACAGGCCCTGTAGCCCTTCCACCAGTTCGTCGTAGCCCTCCGCCGGCACGGCCACCCGCAGTATCCCGGCGAACTGCCCGGCCATCCGCGACATGCGGCTTTCCAGCCAGTTGCCGCCGTGGGAGGCGATGCATTGGGCGATGCGCTCGACCAGGCCGGGATGGTCGGTGGCGATCACGGTCAGGACCAGGTGATCCATGAGCTTGCCTCCTGCTGGGACGAATGGGAGTTCAGAGCTGCAGCCAGTAAGTGTAGAACTGTTCGTCACGGACATAGCCGAGGCGCTCGTAGAGCGACTGCCCGGCGTGGTTGGTCTTCGCCGTCTCCAGTTGCAGGCCGCAGGCGCCCATGCTTTCGGCGAAACCCCGGGCCTGGTTCATCAGGGCCTCGCCGACGCCCTGGCGGCGCGCCTCCGGACGGACGTAGAGATCGCTGAGCAGCCACGAAGGTCGTAGCGCAAGGGAGGCGAACAGCGGATAGAGTTGGACGAAGCCCAGCGCCCGCGCCTCGGCATCCCTGGCCAGGAACAGGGTCGAATCGCCCTGGCGCAGGCGCTCGGCGAGGAATGCGCGGACCTGCTCTTCCGGCGCCGGCACTTCGTAGAAGTCGAGGTAGGCGGAAAACAGCGGAACCAGGTCGGCGAGATCGGCGAGGGATGCGGCATGGACGGGCATGGCGAGGCTCCTGGGGCGATTCCGGGAGTATAGGCAAGGCGCTCGCAGCGCAGTGAAACATCCTGCGACGCCGCGCCGCAGTTGGGCTCACGATAAATCGTGTACTGTTTTTAGATTTATCTGGAACAAAGTACAGTTTTTTTGCGAACATTGAGCCTGGCCAACGTGACCGTGAAGCGTCATCCAGTCGTAACGCGACGCGTAACCACTGATTTTTCCCGCGGCATCATGTAGTATGCCGCGGCTCGGACTACAAGGCCGTGCGGCCCGGGTCCAGAGCTGGTCTAGAGCAGAGTGAGGCAAACAATGACTGAACGCGTTCAAGTCGGTGGCCTGCAGGTCGCCAAAGTCCTGTTCGACTTCGTGAACAACGAAGCCATCCCCGGAACCGGCGTCTCTGCCGACACGTTCTGGACCGGTGCGGAGGCCGTGATCAACGACCTGGCGCCGAAGAATAAAGCCCTGCTCGCCAAGCGCGACGAACTCCAGGCCAAGATCGACGGCTGGCACCAGGCTCGCGCCGGCCAGGCCCACGACGCCGCTGCCTACAAGGCCTTCCTCGAGGAAATCGGCTACCTGCTGCCCGAGGCGGAAGACTTCCAGGCCGGCACCCAGAACGTCGACGACGAGATCGCCCGCATGGCCGGCCCGCAGTTGGTGGTGCCGGTGATGAATGCGCGCTTCGCCCTGAACGCCTCCAACGCCCGCTGGGGCTCGCTGTACGACGCGCTCTACGGCACCGACGTGATCAGCGAAGAAGGCGGCGCCGAGAAAGGCAAGGGCTACAACAAGGTTCGCGGCGACAAGGTCATCGCCTTCGCTCGCGCCTTCCTCGACGAGGCCGCGCCGCTGGAGTCCGGCTCCCATGTCGACGCCACTTCCTACAGCGTGAAGAACGGCGCGCTGGTCGTCGCGCTGAAGAACGGCAGCGAAACCGCCCTGAAGAACGCTGGCCAGTTCCTTGCCTTCCAGGGCGACGCCGCCAAGCCGCAAGCGGTACTGCTCAAGCACAACGGCCTGCACTTCGAAATCCAGATCGACCCGAGCAGCCCGGTCGGCCAGACCGATGCCGCAGGCGTGAAGGACGTGCTGATGGAAGCCGCCCTCACCACCATCATGGACTGCGAGGACTCGGTCGCCGCGGTCGACGCCGACGACAAGGTAGTGATCTACCGCAACTGGCTGGGCCTGATGAAAGGCGACCTGGCCGAGGAAGTCAGCAAGGGCGGCAGCACCTTCACCCGCACCATGAACCCGGACCGCGTCTACACCAGGGCCGACGGTTCCGAACTGACCCTGCACGGCCGCTCGCTGCTGTTCGTGCGCAACGTCGGCCACCTGATGACCAACGATGCGATCCTCGACAAGGACGGCAACGAAGTGCCGGAAGGCATCCAGGACGGTCTGTTCACCAGCCTGATCGCCATTCATGACCTGAACGGCAACACCAGCCGCAAGAACAGCCGCACCGGCAGCGTGTATATCGTCAAGCCGAAGATGCACGGTCCGGAAGAAGCCGCCTTCACCAACGAGCTGTTCGGCCGCGTCGAGGACGTCCTCGGCCTGCCGCGCAACACCCTGAAGGTCGGCATCATGGACGAGGAGCGCCGCACCACCGTGAACCTGAAGGCCTGCATCAAGGCGGCCAAGGATCGCGTGGTGTTCATCAACACCGGCTTCCTCGACCGCACCGGCGACGAGATCCACACCTCCATGGAAGCCGGCGCCGTGGTGCGCAAGGGCGCCATGAAGTCGGAGAAGTGGATCGGCGCCTACGAGAACAACAACGTCGACGTCGGCCTGGCCACCGGCCTGCAAGGCAAGGCGCAGATCGGCAAGGGCATGTGGGCCATGCCCGACCTGATGGCCGCCATGCTCGAGCAGAAGATCGGCCATCCGCTGGCCGGCGCCAACACCGCCTGGGTCCCGTCGCCGACCGCCGCGACCCTGCACGCCCTGCATTACCACAAGGTCGACGTGTTCGCCCGCCAGGCCGAGCTGGCCAAGCGCACCCCGGCCTCGGTGGACGACATCCTGACCATTCCGCTGGCGCCGAACACCAACTGGACCGCGGAAGAGATCAAGAACGAGGTGGACAACAACGCCCAGGGCATCCTCGGCTATGTCGTCCGCTGGATCGACCAGGGCGTCGGCTGCTCCAAGGTGCCGGACATCAACGACGTCGGTCTGATGGAAGACCGCGCCACCCTGCGCATCTCCAGCCAGCTGCTGGCCAACTGGCTGCGTCACGGCGTGATCAGCCAGGAGCAGGTGGTCGAGAGCCTCAAGCGCATGGCCGTGGTGGTCGACCGGCAGAACGCCAGCGACCCGTCCTACCGGCCGATGGCGCCGAACTTCGACGACAACGTCGCGTTCCAGGCCGCCCTGGAGCTGGTGGTGGAAGGCACCCGGCAGCCGAACGGCTATACCGAGCCGGTCCTGCATCGCCGCCGCCGTGAGTTCAAGGCGAAGAACGGGCTGTAGGCCGTTCGCCGCAGCGCAACGAAAAGCCGCCCCGAGGGGCGGCTTTCTCATTTCTTCGGGTAGCCATGCACACGCTCCCAACAGTCGTCGCGCAGCTCCTCGGCGTGGCTACGGATGCTGCCCCAACCGTTCTGCCGCAGCGCCTCCCGGGCCTCTCGACGTACCACCTGCCATCCGGGGTGGGCATAGATGTCAAAGTCGAAGCAGCCCAGCGCTTCCTCGGGCAGCTCGTTGCACAGCGCCCAGACACGCCTCAAGGCATCGCGAAAACTCCCGGCCTGGTGACCCGGACAGCCTTCGAGCCACTCGTGCAACGGCACGATCTTCTCCGACCAGGTAGAGCAGCCCGGGCAACTGCCGACGGTCTCTCTCTGCATGGCACCGTCAAGGGCCAGGAAATCGAGCGCCAGGAACGCCTCTGCGCTGAGCAGGACCCATCGATGCTCATCCTGCCCGTACCACGTCCAGATGAAACTGCCCGGCTCGTTCATGTCGGCTCCTGCGCCGAGGGAAAAGGCGCGACGATAGCCTAATCAGGCTGCGCCGAGAAAGCTCAGCACCGCGCCTTCGAACGCCTGCGGGAACTCGACGTTCGACAGGTGCACCGCCGGCAGCGTAACCAGCCTGGCCCCGGCAATCGACGCGGCGATCAGCTCGCCGTGGCTGGCGGCGGTGACCGTGTCGTACGCCCCTGCGATCACCAGGGTCGGCCGCTCGATCCGCGCCAGTTGCGCGCGCAGGTCGGTATCGCGCACCGCCGCGAAGGAGCCGGCCAGGCCGTGCCGGTTGGTGGCCATGAGCATCGCCCGGAAGCGCTCGACGACGGGCTCGGCGCGCTCCAGCAGCGCCGGCGGAAACCAGTTGCCGAGGAAGCCCGCGGCGGTCTCGCTCATGTCCTCGGCCTGCAGCACCGCGGCGATGCGCTCGTCCCACTGCGCCGCCGGGCCGAGCCAGGCCGAGGTGTTGGCCAGCACCAGCCGCTCGATCCGCTGCGGCGCATGCAGCGCCAGCCACTGGCCGACGATCCCGCCCAGGGACAGGCCGAGGAAATGCGCGCGCCGTACCTCCAGCGCGTCGAGCAGCTCCAGTACGTCCTCGCCCAGCCGGGCCAAGGTGTAGGGCCCCGGCGGCACACTGGAGGCGCCATGGCCACGGGCGTCGTAGCGCAGGACGCGGAAGTGCCGGGTCAGTGCCGGGAGTTGCGCATCCCACATGTGCAGGGTGGTGCCGATGGAGTTGGAGAGCGCCAGCAGCGGTTTCTCCGCCGCACCGTCCAGGCGATAGGCGAGGCTGGCGCCATCGCTGGTAGCGAGAAAAGACAGGTTGCCCATGGGAGCCTCCGGGGTCAGGGTGATTGCCATGCACGCCAGGCTAGTTGCGACGGCCCCTGGGAAAAACTACAAAGAATGGAACGACTCTGTCAGGGAAGCTGACATGCACGATTTCACCCTCCACGACCTCCAATGCTTCGACGCGGTGGTCGACGCCGGCGGCTTCCAGGCCGCCGCACAGCGCCTGCACCGCTCCCATCCGGCGGTGTTCGCCGCCGTTGCCCGGCTGGAGCGCCAGCTCGGCCTGGTGCTGCTGGAACGGGGCGGCTACCGGGTCGGCCTGACCGCCGCCGGTCGCTCCTTCCACCAGCGTGCCCAGTCCCTGCTCTACGAACTGGAAGGGCTGCGGGGCCACGCCGCGCACCTGGCCCAGGGCGAGGAATGCGAGCTGCGCGTGGTACTGGGCGACCTCTGCCCGCCGCGCCCGGCCCTGGCGCTGCTCGCAGGGTTCTTCGGCAGCCAGCCGCAGACCCGCCTGCAATTGCTGTTCGAAACCGTCAGCGGCCCGCTGGAGCGCCTGCTGGACGGCGAGGCCGACCTGATCCTGCATCGCGTGGACAAGTCCGACCCACGCCTGGAATGGCTCGACCTGTGCAGGGTCGGGCTGGTCCCGGTCATCGCGCCGGGCCTGCTCGGCGATCCTCCGCCGCGACCGGTGCGCCCGGAACAACTGCGCCCCTTCGCCCAGTGCGTGATGCGCGACAGCGCCCGCCATTCTCCGCCGACGGACTATTTCATGCTCGCCGGCGCGCGACAGTGCAGCGTGCCGGACCAGCGAACGAAGAAAGAGGTGATCCTCCAGGGCCTCGGCTGGGGGCATCTGCCGGACTTCCTGGTCGACGAGGAACTGGCCGACGGCCGCCTGCTCGCCCTGGCCGGGCCGCATCTGCCAGAACGCAGCGAAGAGGTGGTGGCGGCGCGCCGGCGCGATCGCGCGCAGGGCCCGGTAGCGGAACGCCTGTGGGCGCTCCTGCGGGACAACGCTACGACGTTGCGGGGGAAAAGCGGCGACAGGGCGGAGGGCGCCAGGCGTCCTCGGTGAGAAACTGGCGGATATCGCCAGGCGCTATTCGCCCTACCCCCACACACTCCCCCGGCATCAACGCCGGCTTGCCGCCAGCTACTCCGCCATCTTGCGCAACGCCTCGCCATCCAGCCGGTAGCGCACCCACTCGTCCTGCGGCAGCGCGCCGATGGAGCGGTAGAAGTCGATGGCCGGCTGGTTCCAGTCCAGCACGCTCCACTCCAGGCGTCCGCAGTCGTTGGCCACGGCCTCGCGGGCCAGCTCGCGGAGCAGCCGGCGACCGGCGCCGACGCCACGGTACTCAGGGGTGACGTAGAGGTCTTCGAGGTAGATGCCGTTGCGCCCCAGCCAGGTCGAGTAGCTGTAGAAATACACCGCATAGCCGATCGGCCGGCCTTCGCTCAGGCACATCAGTGCGCGGGTCGGCGAGCCTTCGGCGAACAGGCTGCGGCGGATGCCTTCGACATCGGTGACCACCTCGTGGCGGGCGCGCTCGTAGTCGGCCAGTTCAATGATGAAGGCAAGGATCTGTTCGGCGTCGGCCGGTACGGCGGGACGGATTTCGAGAGTCATGGGCAACCTTCCGGTGGAGGATCCGGCCATCCTAGTGCGCCTGCTAAGATGCATGAAGTGCATTCTTCTCATCGGCAACTGAATAACATGCATCCCCTGCTGCGCCGTCTCGATCTCAACCTCCTGCTTGTCTTCGACGCCCTGTATCGCCACCGCAACGTCGGCACCGCAGCCAGCGAACTGGCGATCAGCGCCTCGGCCTTCAGCCATGCGCTGGGGCGCCTGCGCCAGGGGCTGGACGACGAACTGTTCCTGCGCCAGGGCAATCGCATGCAGCCGACCCAGCGTGCCGAGCACCTGGCCGCTGCGGTGGCCGCCGCCCTGCGCGCCCTCGGCGAGGGGCTGGAAGAGTGGCGGCCGTTCGTACCGGGACAGAGCCAGCGCACCTTCGTCTTCGCCGCCACCGACTACACCGCCTTCGCCCTGCTTCCGCCGCTGATGAACCGCCTGCAGCACAGCGCGCCCGGAGTGCGCCTGCGCCTGGTCAACGCGGAACGCAAGCTGTCGGTAGAGGCCCTGGCCAGCGGGCGGATCGATTTCGCCCTCGGCTACGACGAGGAACACGAGCGCCTGCCCGAAGGCATCCAGGCCCATGACTGGTTCGCCGACCGCTACGTGGTGGTGGCGCGGCGCGACCACCCGCGCCTCGCCGGGGCGCCGACGCTGGAGGGCTACCTGGCCGAACGGCATGCGGTGGTGACGCCGTGGAACGAGGACAGTGGGGTGATCGACCGGCTGCTGGCCCGCTCCGGCCTGCGTCGCGAAGTGGTGGTGCAACTGCCGACGGTGCTGGCGGCGCTGTTCCTGGCAGGCTCCACCGATTTCCTGCTCACCGCTCCCCGACATGCCGCACAGGCACTGGCGGAAGCCGCCGGCCTCGCCCTGTATCCCGCGCCGTTCGACATTCCGCCCTACGTGCTGCGGCTCTACAGCCACGTCCAGCATGTCGGGCGTGACGCCCATGCGTGGATGATCGGGCAGTTGAAGGGCCTGGATATTTCCCGGACGGGCTGAGCTTCGCGCCGCGCACCGTCGACGGGCGCGGCGGTAACACTGGGCACAATTATTGTGCACAATTTTCCCAATACGGCCTCCTGGCGTCCCGCTTTTTCCCCTCTCCCTCGTCCGTCCGCATAAGCCTATGAATCGGTTCGAAATTCTTACCTGATCGAAGCGACAGCTTTTTCCCAAGCGGTTTCAGGGGCTTGCCGCCGAAAGGCCGGTTTCCGCAGAGCGCGGAAAATTCGATCGAGAATCGGTTGGCACACAACTGGCTTAAATATTCGAAATTCTTGTATACAAAAACAACAGACGAACCCGACCTCGCGCCGAGTTCTTCCGACTGCCGGAGGAGACCGCCATGTCCAGCACCCCGAAGCCGCCCGCCTCGCCCCGCGAGTTTTCTCCCTCGCTGCTCGACCTCGGCACCCTGGAAAGCCTCGACAGCCTGCCGCGCGCCGGTCAGCGGAGCGCGGAGTTCTCCGCCTCGCTGCTCGACCTGGGCACTCCGGCCAGTCTCGACTGCCTGCCACGCGCCGGGCTGCGCGCAGCGGAGTTCTCGGCGGCGCGCCTGGACCTCGGCACTCCCGCCAGTCTCGATTGCCTGCCCCGCGCCAGCCATCACGCCGGCCACGAACTGCCGCCGCTGAGCCCGCGCCTGTACAGCGCCGATCTCGCCCCGACCAAGGCCGAAGGGCGCCGCTGGGGACGCTACAGCCTGTTCGCGCTGTGGACCAACGACGTGCACAACATCGCCAACTACTCCTTCGCCATCGGCCTCTTCGCCCTCGGCATGAGCGGCGCGCAGATCCTCGCCGCGCTGGCCCTGGGCGCGCTGATGGTCTACGGGCTGATGAACCTGTCCGGCTACATGGGCCAGAAGACCGGGCTGCCCTACCCGGTGATGTGCCGCATCGCCTTCGGCATCCACGGCGCACAACTCCCCGCGCTTATCCGCGCGGTGATCGCCATCGCTTGGTTCGGCATCCAGACCTATCTCGCCTCCATCGTCCTGCGCGTGCTGCTGACGGCGATCTGGCCGGGGCTCGCAGCCTACGACCAGGACGCCATCCTCGGCCTGTCGAGCTTGGGCTGGACGACCTTCGTCGCCATCTGGTGCGTGCAACTGCTGATCTTCGCCTACGGCATGGAGATGGTGCGTCGCTACGAATCCTTCGCCGGACCGGTGATCCTGCTCACCGTCGCCGCCCTCGCCGCCTGGATGTACCTGCGCGCCGGCGCCTCCATCGCCTGGTCCAGCGGCGAACCCATGAGCGGTTCGCAGATGTGGTTGAAGATCTTCGGCGGCGCGGCGTTCTGGGTGACCCT
Organism: Pseudomonas sp. HMSC067G02; assembly: GCF_001813485.1. Classification (NCBI taxonomy): domain Bacteria; kingdom Pseudomonadati; phylum Pseudomonadota; class Gammaproteobacteria; order Pseudomonadales; family Pseudomonadaceae; genus Pseudomonas; species Pseudomonas sp. HMSC067G02. The sequence continues at coordinate 201,122 of NZ_KV812729.1, read as the reverse complement.
GTACGGCACCATGATCCTGAACTTCTGCGACTTCGCCCGCGGCTGCCCGGACCGGCGCACCATCAGCGTCGGCAACTTCTGGGGGCTGCCGGTGAACATCCTGCTGTTCGGCCTGTTCGCGGTGGTCCTCGCCGGCGCCCAGTTCAGGATCGACGGCCAGCTCATCCAGAGCCCCACCGACATCGTCGCCGCGATCCCCGACACCCTATTCCTGGTGCTGGCCAGCCTGGCGCTGCTGATCGTCACCGTGGCGGTGAACATCATGGCCAACTTCGTCGCCCCGGCCTACGTACTCACCAACCTGGCGCCGAACCTGCTGAACTTCCGCCGCGCCGGGCTGATCAGCGCGACCATCGCGGTGCTGATCCTGCCCTGGCACCTGTACAACAGCCCCGGGGTGATCCTCTACTTCCTCGGCGGCCTCGGCGCGCTGCTCGGCCCGCTGTACGGGATCATCATGGTCGACTACTACCTGGTGCGGAAAGGCCGGGTGAACCTGCCGGAGCTGTACACCGAAAGCCGCGCCGGCGCCTATCACTACGCGCGAGGGGTGAACCCGCGGGCCATCGCCGCGTTCGTCCCGGCGGCGATCATCTCCACCCTGCTGGCATTGTTGCCGGCATTCGCCGAGCTATCGCCGTTCTCCTGGTTCTTCGGCGCCGGCCTGGCCGGCCTGATCCACTACGCCCTGGCCAAGCGCCGCACGGCCTACCGCGAAGTTTCCGGCGAAGCGATCGCGGTGGACAGCGTGCAGCACTGACGGATACCTGGCCGGCCTGGGCGCGACACCCGCCTAGGCCGGCAGTAGCGCCTGCAATTCTTCCTCGATCGCATCCAGCGCCTGGAACGACCGCTCGACGCGGGCCACCGCGACCGCCCCCTCCAGCGCCGCGAGGATCAGCCAGGCGCGCGAGGCGGCGAGCTTTTCCGCCAGTCCGTCGGCGCGCAACGCACGCTCGATGCTGGCGTGCCAGGCGCGGAGCGCCCGGCGGCATTCAGCGTGCACCGGGGCCAGCTCGGCGTCGATGCTCAGGCTGGTGGAAAGCACCGGACAGGCCTCTTCGAAACGCGAATGCTCCAGCCAGCCACGCAGGGTCGCGGTGAACTGGCGGAGGACGTTGCGCGCATGGGGGGCCTGGGTCCCGGCGCGGTCGAGGAAGGATGCCACCTCGTCGGCGACGAAGCCGATCGCGGCGCTGGCGATCTGCGGCTTGCCCTCGGGGAAATAGTGATAGAGCGAGCCTTTCGGCGCCTCGGCGCGAGCAATGATGTCGCTCAGCCCGGTGCCGAAATACCCGCGGCTGGCCAGCAGCGAGGCGGTGGCATGGACGATCCGTTCGGCGGCATTGGACTTCTTCGGCAAACCTGACTCCCCAACTCACGGCAGACGACCGGGCAAGCATGCCCGAGCCTCAGGGCAGATGAAACACGCCGCTGGCGCTGGCCACCAGGCGCTCGCCGCTGTGCAGCCGGGCCGAGGCGAAGGCCATGCGCTGGCCGAGCTTGTCGACCCGGGTATGCACCTCCAGCCAGTCGCCGACCCGCGCGACCCCGCAGAAGTCCAGGCGCAGGCCGACGGTGACCATCGGCTGCGGCGGTTCGCGGGAGAACGCCATGGCGTAGCCGAGGCCAACGTCGGCCAGGGTCGAGAGCAGGCCGCCGTGGGCGGTGCCACCGTGGTTGCAGTGCTTTTCGTCGATGCGCAGCGCAACCACCAACTGGCGCTGGGCGTCGTGCCGGCAGAAGAAAGGACCGAGCAGGTCGAGCAACGGACTGCTGCGGAACAGCGGCTGGAACCCTTCGGGGACGTTCATCACGGTGCGGCCTCCGTTTTATATAGACTGGTCTATATAAAATATGCCCGGACGCTGGATCCACCAGCGCCGCGAAGGTCTTATCGAGGCGCTGAATGGCGCTTCATCAGGACGGCGCCCTGGGCGCCGCCCGCACTCCCTCTCAGCGGCTCATCGGACCGCGCACCGGCCGCTCGCGGGCGTGGCTGGTCGCGCTGAGCGGCGCGCCGGCCTCGCGCAGCGCCTGGCGCTGTTCGGCGACCGGGGTCTGCGCGGTGGCCTTCTCGAAACGCGCCAGATGCTGGAAGGCCGGCAGGGCGAAAGCGTCAGCCAACAGGCGCGCCAGGCGCGGCCAGCGCTCGCCGTCGACCTGGTAGCGCGCCAACTGGGCATTGCGGAACAGGCAGGCGACGGCGACATCGGCGATGGACAGCTCGCCGCACAGCCAGCCGCTTGGCGGGACCCGCCCTTCCAGGTAGTTGCAGATCGATGGCAGGTCTTCGTCGTAGGTGCGTTGCAGGATCGCCTGGTCGGGTTCGCGCTGCCAGATGCCGCGGTTGATCACCAACTGGTGGAACAACTGCCAGATGATCACCTGGCCCAGCCGCGAATCGGCGTACTCCTCCAGCCAGCGGGCCTGGGCGCGCTGGCCGATGTCGGTGGGATACAGGCTCGGCTGCGGGTAGCGCTCCTCCAGGTACTGGCAGATCACGCTGGAATCGTTGAGGACGAAGTCACCGTCCACCAGCACCGGAATCTGGCGCAACGGACTGAGGCGCTCGAAGGCCTCGTCGCCGAAGAACGGCACGATGGGGTCGATGCGGTAGGCGATGCCTTTCAGTTCCAGCAGCACCAGCACCTTGCGCACATAGGGGGACAGATAGGAACCGATGATCAGCAAAGGTTCGGCCACGGCAAGACTCCTGTTCTTGTTATGGGAACGCCGATCCTCCGGCAAACCGGTGGGACGACTCAAGTGGCTTCCCGACGGACGCCAATTGCAGGGATAGTCGCACTTTGCGATCATTTGCGAATAATTCTCGTTTTTCCATTCAATCCCGTTTCGGGATGGGGAGCGGCCGTGTCGGCGGGTGACGTCAGCAACAGCGAATTCGTGGGTAGCCTGTACCGGGACCACCGCGGCTGGCTGCTTGCCTGGCTGAACCGCAACCTCGGCTGCCGCCAGCGCGCCGAAGACCTCAGCCAGGATACCTTCGTTCGCCTCCTCGGCCGCCCGGAGCTGCCCGGCCTGCGCGAACCGCGCGCGTTCCTGGCGAAGGTGGCGCGCGGCCTGATGATCGACCACTTCCGCCGCGCCGCCCTTGAGCAGGCCTATCTCGCCGAACTGGCGCTGGTTCCGGAAGCGGAGCAGCCTTCGGCCGAAGAGCAGTACCTGATTCTCGAGGATCTCCGCGAGATTGATCGCCTGCTTGGCACGCTGTCGCTGAAGGCGCGCAGCGCGTTTCTCTATAGCCGCCTGGACGGCATGCCCCACGCGGAGATCGCCGAGCGTCTCGGAGTCTCGGTGCCGCGCGTGCGCCAATACCTGGCCCAGGGCCTGCGCCAGTGCTACATCGCCCTCTACGGAGAGCCCCGGTGAACGCCGACGATCGTCATTCGCCGGTACGCGCGCGGGTGCTCGACGAAGCCATCGCCTGGCAATTGCTGCTCGACTCCGGCGAAGCCCATCCCGACGATCACCGCGCCTTCCACCGCTGGTACGCGGCGCATCCCGAACACGAACGCGCCTGGGAACAGCTCGGCGGCCTCGACCGGCACCTGGCGAGAGCCGCCAACGGGCCGGCACGCAACGCCCTGCTGTCCGGCAACGCACGCTTCAAGCGCCGCCTGCGCCGGCTCGGCGGCAGCGCCCTGGGGCTAGTGCTGGCGCTGGGCGTCGGGCTCGGCGTGGCCAACCGCTACGTCCCGGTCCGCTACCTGCTGGCCGATGCCTACAGCGCCACCGGCGAGCAGCGCGAGCTGACCCTCCCGGATGCCACCCATGTGCGCCTGAACAGCCGCAGCGCCATCGACGTCCGCTTCGACGGCGAACGCCGCCAGGTCGTGCTACTGGCCGGCGAGATCCTGGTGGAAACCGCCCATGGCGACCCGCGCCCCTTCGTGGTCAGCAGCGCCGATGGCGACATGCGCGCCCTCGGCACGCGCTTCCTGGTGCGCCGCGAGGAACCCGGCACGCGCCTCACCGTGTTGCAGTCGGCGGTGGCCGCGCGCGCGGAAACGCTCAGCGAAGAGCGTGTGATCAAGGAAGGCCAGCAGGTGCTGATCCTGCCGCAAGGCCTGCAGGCCAGCGAAGCGGCCCCCGCCCTGGCCGGCGCCTGGGCACAAGGCATGCTGGTGGTGGAGAACGCCCGGCTGGCCGACCTGGTGGCGGAACTGGGGCGCTATTCGCCGGCGCTGCTGCAGGTCGACCCGAGCATCGCCGACCTGCGCGTCACCGGCAGTTTCCCGCTGAAGGACACCCGCCTCGCCCTTCAGGCTTTGGAGCCGAGCCTGCCGGTGCGCAGCGTGAGACACAACGCCTGGTGGTTCGAAGTGGTGCCACGCTGAACCGAACGGGCCGGCGAAAAATTTTTCCCGCCGGCCCTATCACTTTTTCCAACTCGTCCGGCAAGGAGGCATTGAGACTCGTTTCCATCCAGGAGCCCCGCACATGCCCCGCCCGACGTTCCGTCCCGGCCTGCTCGCCCTAGCCATCGCCCTCGCCGTTCCCGCACCGTTCCTCCACGCAGCCCCGGCCGAACAGGCCAGCGTGCGCGACTACCGCATCGCCGCCGGGCCGCTGGCAGGCACCCTGAACCGCATCGCGGCCCAGGCCGGCCTGGTCCTCACCCTGGACCCGGCGCTCGCCGAAGGACGCAGCGCCCACGCCGTACAAGGTCGCTTCGACGCGCCCGGCGCATTGCGCGAAGCGCTCAAGGGCAGCGGCCTGGAGCTGGTGGAAAATGCCGGCGGCACCTACAGCCTGCGCAAGGTGCCGGAAGACACCCTGTCGTTGCAGGCGATGACGGTCAGCGGCGCCGAGGAAGACCCACTGGGGCCGACCAGCGGCTACGTGGCCAAGCGCAGCATGACCGGGACCAAGACCGATACGCCGATCCTCGAGACCCCGCGCTCGATCTCGGTGGCGACCCGCCAGCAGATGACCGACCGCGCCGTGCACAACCTCGACGACGCGGTGCGCTACATGCCCGGCGTCGTCGCCAGCAGCTTCGGCAGCGACACCCGCTCCGACTGGTTGAAGGTGCGCGGCTTCAAGCCGACCCAGTTCCTCGACGGCCTGCCGATGGCGGTCGGCGTCTACAACAACCCGAAGCTGGAAACCTGGAACCTGGAGCGTGTCGCCCTGTTGCGCGGCCCGGCCTCCTCGGTCTACGGCCAGACCCCGCCCGGCGGCATGCTCGACATGGTCAGCCTGCGTCCGCAGAACGTCACCAGTCACGAGGTGAAGGCCGAGGTCGGCAACTACAACCACAAGCAGGTCAGCTTCGACAGCACCGGCCCGCTCGACGACGAGGGACGCTTTCTCTATCGCGTCTCCGGCGTGGTGCGCGACAGCAACACCCAGGTCGACCATATCGACGACAAGCGCTACAACATAGCCCCGAGCCTGACCTGGAACATCGACGACGACACCAGGCTGACCTTCCTCGGCCAGTTCAACCGCGACGATACCGGCATCACCAGCCAGTTCCTGCCGCTGCGCGGAACCAAGTACGACGCGCCGTTCGGCAAGGTTTCCCACCACAAGAACCTCGGCGATCCGGACTGGGAATACTACGACCGCACCTACTACTGGCTGGGCTACGCCTTCGAGCGGCGGATCAACGATGTCTGGCAGTTCCGCCAGAACCTGCGCTACCTGCGCAACGACCTGTCGTTCCAGGCGGTTACAGCGGGCACAGCTCATGCCGACGGCACACTGGAACGCAGCACCACCTCGGTGGATGAAGACGTCAGTCAGTTCGTAGTAGATAACAACTTCCAGGCCGACTTCGAAACAGGCGCCCTGCGCCACACCCTGCTGCTAGGCCTGGATCACAACCGCACCGACAATCAATACACATCAATCTTTGGCAGCGCGCCGCCGAGCAACGTCAACAACCCGATCTACGGCCAGCCGATCGTCAAACCGGATCGTTCGACGGCCTTCTACGACTACAAGCAGAAGACCTACCAGACCGGCCTCTACGTCCAGGACCAGATCGCCCTCGACAACTGGCGCCTGACCCTCGGCGGTCGCGAGGACTGGGTGCACACCGGGGCCACCTTCTACAACAAGGGCGACGCCACCAATACCAGCCGCGACAAGAAGTTCAGCGGCAACGCGGCGCTCAGCTACATCTTCGACAATGGCGTGGCGCCCTACATCTCCTATGCGGAGTCGTTCCAGCCCACCACTGGCGCCGATATGAACAGCACCAGTTCGCTGAAGCCGACCGAAGGCAAGCAATGGGAAATCGGTGTGAAGTACCAGCCGGTGGGCTCCGACTCGCTGTTCACCGCCGCGGTCTATGACCTGCGCCAGGAGAACGTCAGCGTGTCGCAGAACATAGGCGGCACGCCGGTCACTTCGCAGACGGGCGAAGTGAAGGTCTCCGGGATAGAGCTGGAAGCCACCAGCAACGTCACCGACAACCTGAAGATGATCGGCGCCTATAGCTACACCGACACCGAAGTGAAAAAAGGCCAGTACGCAGGCAACCGCCTGCAACAGGCGCCGCGCAACCAGGCCTCGCTATGGGCCGACTACACCTGGCACGAGGGGGCGCTGAACGGTTTCAGCGTGGGTGCCGGCGCCCGCTACGTAGGCTCGACCTACGGCGACCAGGCCAACACCTACGACGGCTACGCCGGCTCGTACACCCTGTACGACGCCGCCGTGCGCTACGACCTGGGCCAATTGAACGGCAGCCTGAAAGGCGTCAGCGTGGCGGTCAATGCCAACAATCTGTTCAACAAGGACTACCTGGCGTCCTGCGACGGCTACTACTGCTACTACGGCGACCAGCGCAGCGTGGTGGGCAGCGTCAGCTACAAGTGGTAAGCGACGCGTCACAGGTGCGCAACGGCGGATAACCGCTTCGCGGTTATCCGCCCTACCGCAGAACGTACCTTCCGGGCACCGGATGCCCTCCTCCCGCCTGTGGGAGAGGGCCGGGATATCGGTAGCCGGCGCATCGGGGAGGACCTGCATTCCGGGCGCCGGAGATCGTCGTTCACCCCGCGATCCGACCCCACAGCGCGCTGGCGTCGTCGTGGATCTTGAAACGCGGGAAAGCCAGGGCCTGGTCGTCGCCCTGTTCGATCTCGCGCAACTCGTCGAGCATGGCGCTCACTCCGACGTCCTCGAGGCGCCGCAGCAACTGTTCGTCGGTATAGCGGCGGAAAGGCTCGACCAGCCGGTCGAAGCCGTCGGTCATCAGCACGAAGGAACGCAACGCGGCGAGCGGCAAGGTCTCGCGCTGCACCTGGCCGAGCCAGCGGTCGCTGATGTCCAGCGCCCAGTAGCCCTCGGGCTTGTTCATCAGCAGGCGGTTCTGCCGCACGCGCGGGCGGCTGGCCTTGAACAGTTCGGCGTGATCCCACTGCGGATGTTCCTCGCGCATCCGGCAGAAATGCGCCAGGGATTGCCGATCCAGTTCGTACAGGGCCGAATCGCCGAAGCTGCGTACCTGGCCGTCGGCGCCTTCGACGAGAATCCGGCTGTCGCCGATGTTGAGCAGTTCGATTTCTCCGCCGCGAATCCGCAGCAGGCTCAGGCAGGCCGCCGGCATGTCTTCGAGGTCGTGCCAGTCGCGGCCGCTCTGGGCGCGGAAGTCGCCCTGGATATCGTTGAGCAGGCGCCGCAGCAGGGTCTCGCTGGATTGCTCGGGCTCGACTTCCAGCAGCAACCGCAGGTGCCGGTCCACCGCCTGGGCCAGCCAGCGCGCGTCGCTTTCCACGCCCAGCACGCTGCGACCGATGCTGGTGGCACCGTCGATCACCCAGGCGGCCTGCGCCGTGCAGCCCAGCGCATCGTCGTTCACCGCGCCCCCCGCGCGGCATTCCGCCCCGAGTATTTCCACTGTGGCCATTCGCAGTTCCTCCTATGCTCAATGCGCTGCCAGAATAGCAAGACAGAGCCTTTCCACGTTCCGCTCGTCGTTCCGGGAGAACCGTATGCGTCACCTGCCCTACCCGCTGCTGGGCCTGCTCCTGGCCCTGTCGTCGACCGGCGCCGCCCTGGCCGGCGAACAGTACTACCCGCTGGACAAGGGCTCCGCGCCCTACGCGGTCGCGCCCAGTGCACAGGGTGCGGTCTGGTACGGCGCGGACGGCGGGCATTCGCTGGGGCGCCTCGACCCGACCAGTGGCGAGAGCGTGCAGGTGCCGCTCGGCGAAGGCGCGCGGCCGCGAGCCATCGTCAGCGACGAGAGCGGCAACGCCTGGGTGCTCGACAGTGGCCTCAACGCCATCCTTCGCATCGGCGGCGAGCGCCTGGGCAGCGAACGTTTCCCGCTACCGGCCAAGGCCGCGCCGGCCGGGCTCGAGTCCGCGGTATTCGACGACGACGGGCGCCTCTGGTTCACCGGCAGCCGCGGCTTCCACGGTCGCCTCGACCCAGCCAGGCGCCTGGTGGAGGTCTGGCCCTCGCCCCAGGGCAAGGCGGCGAACGGCATCTGCGTCACCCCGGACGGCGAGGTCTGGTACGCGCAGGACGACGCGCTGGTGCATGTCGATCCGCTCGACGGCAGCGCCGAGCGGTTGCCCGCGCCTGAAGGCACGAAGGCCTTGCGCGGGATCGGCGCCGACTCCATCGGCAGGCTCTGGGCCAGCGACAGCGGTGGCGCCCGGCTGTACCGCTACGATCCCAGCGATGCCTCGTGGCAGAGCTGGCCGCTGCCGGACAGCCAGGCCCGCCCGGACAGCCTGCGGGTCGACGCCATGGACCGTGTCTGGCTGCACGACGCCGCCAGCGGGGCGCTCTTGCGTTTCGACAGTGAGCAGGCGACATTCCGCGTCCTGCCCAGCGACCGGCCGGCGCCCGGCAACGCCCTGCTCGGCGGTCGCCCCGGAGAAACCTGGAGCGCCGAGCCTGCCGCCGATCGTCTGCGCGTCGTCCGCGACTGATCCTTCCAAGGAGCCCGCATGAGCGCTACCCATACGCTGTTCTACGCCGCCGCCTCGCCCTTCGTGCGCAAGGTCCTGGTCCTGCTCCACGAAACCAGCCAACGCGAGCGCGTGGCGCTCGAGGAAGTCACGCCGACGCCGGTCGCGCCCATCCGGCAGCTCAACGCCAGCAACCCGGCCGGCAAGATTCCCGCCCTGCGCCTGCCGGACGGCCAGGTGCTGCACGACAGCCGGGTGATCTGCGACTACTTCGACCAGCAGCACGTCGGCGAACCGCTGATCCCCCGCGAAGGCAGCGCCCGCTGGCGACGCCTGACCATCGCCTCGCTGGCGGACGCCGTCCTCGACGCCGCGGTGCTGACCCGCTACGAGACCTTCGTCCGCCCCGAGGAGAAGCGCTGGGACGCCTGGCTCGAGGCACAGCGGGAAAAGATCGCGCGGTCCCTGGCATGGCTGGAGAGCGACTGCATCGCCGAACTGCAGGCGCGCTTCGACATCGCCGCCATCGGCGTCGCCTGCGCCCTGGGCTATCTCGACCTGCGCCAGCCGGAGTGGGACTGGCGCGGCCGCTACCCGCGACTCGCCGCCTGGTTCGCCGAAGTCAGCCAGCGCCCGTCGATGCAGGCCACCCGCGCCTGACCCCGAGGCCCGCCGACGCCTGCTGCCGCCGCAGACGTTCGGCGCGTTGCAGCCAGGCCGCCGAGGGGCCGGGGAACAGCAGGCCGATCCGCATCGCCAGGCGCTCGCCGTCGCGACGGTCGTCGCGCAGGCCGACATAGCCGTTCATTTCCAGCACACCAGGCGGAACAGCAGCAGGCCCAGCAACAGCGCGCTCTGTCCGAGCCCCATGCAAAGCTCCAGGAAGGAGCGCACGTGCGGATTGCCGGCGGCGCCCTCGATGCCGCTGAGGCCTTCCCAGAATCCGTCCGGCATCAGCACCAGCATGGCGTGGGCCAGGGGCTTGCCGCTGGCGATCCAGTACTCGATCAGGCCGAACTTGCCGAAGAACAGCAGAAAGATCAGGATCACGCCGCTGACCAGCAGGCCGAGGGCGGCACAGAGGGTGAACTCGAAGAACAGGCGCATGCTTTTCCTCCTTGGAAATCGGCGGCGGCCGGCGCCGCCGCCCTCGTCGTCAGGCCCTGGCGGGTACCGCCGGGAGGTCCTTGCGGCCGACCCCGTACCAGTCCAGGCGGCGGGTCAGCACCATCACCGCGGCAAGCACCGCGAACAGCAGCAGCGAGCCCATCAGCAAGGCGTAGTCCTCCGCGCTCAGCAAGCCGTAGAGCAGGCCGTACAGCCCTGCCAGGCCGGCGCTGAAGCCCAGTCCTCGGGCCACGCTGCGCAAGACGAAGCACAGGTAGAAGCCGATCAGGCCGACGCAGGCTCCGGCGGAGACCAGGTAGGCCAGCTCGAAGCCGACATGCTCGGCCAGCGACAGCAGCAGCAGGTAGAAGAACGCCAGCGCCAGGCCGACCAGCGCGTACTGGATCGGGTGTACCGCCAGGCGCTTGAGCACCTCGAAGAGGAAGAAGCCGGCGAAGGTCAGGGTGATGAACAGCAGCGCGTACTTGATCGCGCGGTCGGCCTTCAGGTACTGGTCCACCGGATCGACCAGGCCGACGCCGAAGGCGCGCGCCTGGAAACCGTCGCAGCGCTGCTCCTCCACGCAACTGCGCAGCGCCTCTTCCATGTTGGTGGCGAAGAAGCTGGTCTGCCAGCGCGCGGTGAAGCCCTGGGCGGTGATCTCCCGCTCGCTGGGCAGGAACTCGCCGCCGAAGCTCGGGTGCGGCCAGTCGGCCTTCAGGATGACCTGGCTGTCGCGGCCCACCGGCACGATGTCCAGCCGCTCGCTGCCGAGCAACGACAGGTCGAAGGCGTACTCCAGGCGCTGCGCCTGGCGCCCGTCGACGCCTTGCAGCGGTGCGTGCACACCGCTGCCGAGCAGGCCGACCCGGCTACCCGGTTCGAAGTCGACGCTGGCACCGTTGAGGGACAGGCGCAGGGCATTCTCGATGCCACGGATGTCGCTGATGCCCATCGCCAGGAACGGCGTTTCGAACTGGTAGTCCTCCAGGTCTTCTTCGATGCCATAGTGCGCAGGCACCTGGAAGTAGCCGGCGACCTTGTTGTCGACGTGGTACAGGCGCGCCTGGTAGATGCCACGGTAGCGCAGCTCGGTGCGCATCTGCCCGTCGAGGGCGAAGCGGTCGGGCAGGAAGTACAGCTCGCCGCGCTGCTCGCGCTCCTGCAACACGCGCTTCTCGGTCTTCTCCTCGGTGACCCACTCGCGCACCGTCCTGCGGTACGGCACCACCAGCAGCGGGCCGGTGAGGCGCTGGCTGTAGCTGGAGCTGCGGGCGATATCCTGCAGCACGCCGTCACGAACCTCCTGGCGATCACGGATCAGGCCGTCGATCATCAACAGGGGAATCAGCAATAGCAGGATGAGTAGGGCGATGGCGCCGAGCTTGTAGGCCAGCGTGCGGTTCATGGGGGGACTCTCCGTCGGGGTGATGGCGGAAAGTCTGCGGCGCCGCGATGGCGGGCTTCGGGTCGCCGTGTGGAGAGTTGATGGAGTTTCCGTGGAGACGCCTCAGCCGCGCGGCAGCCAGAGCAGCGCCTCGACGCCGTCGTCGCGGTTGCCGACCTGCAACCGGCCGCCATGCAGTTGCGCCACCTCGGCGACGAAGTTCAGTCCCAGCCCGGTGCTCTTGCGCCCGCTGGCCGGGCGCGGCAGCGAGTAGAAGCGTTCGGTGAGGCGCGCCAGGGCGTAGTCGGGAATCGCCGGCCCCTGGTTGAACAGGCGCAGGGCGATACCCTCGCCGTCGGCCTCGGCGAGCAGGCGAAGGATGCCGCCGGGCGGGGTGAAGTCGAGGGCGTTGTCGAGCAGGTTGGCCAGCGCCTGGCGCAGCAGGAACTGCTCGCCGCGAACCTCGCAGGGACCTTCCAGGCGGTTCTCCACCCGCAATCGCTGGCGCTGGATACGCGCCGCCTGGCCTTCCAGCAAGGACGCGGCGATCTCCCGCAGGTCGACCTTGCCGACCTCCTCCAGGCCTTGCCGCTGCTCCACCTGGGCCAGACTCAGCAGGCGCTCGATCAGTTGTTGCAGGCGCTCGCTCTCGCCGGCGATGTTGCCGACGAAGCGCGCCCGCTGTTCGGCCGGCATCTCGCCGTCGAGCAACTCGGCGGCGCCACGGATCGCCGCCAGCGGGCTCTTCAATTCGTGGGTCAGGGTATGCACGTAGCGCTCGACGTAGTCCTTGCCCTCCAATTGCGTGCGCATGCGCTCCACCGCGTCGGCCAGTTGCGCCATCTCGCCGCCGCGATAGCGCGGCAGCTCGGCGCGGCGCCCCTCGCTGACCGCCTGTGCGTACTGGGTGAGGCGCCGCAGCGCGCCGCTGAGCCACCAGGAGAGCAGGCCGCCGACCAGCAGCCCGAGGGCGATCAGCCCGGCACCGAGCCAGGCCAGGCGCCGCTGCGAGCGGTCGATGTAGGGTTGCAGGCTGCTGTTCGGCTTGGCCACCGAAACCACCCCGATGATCTTCCCGGCATCCTTGATCGGCGCCGCCACGTACATCACCGAGGAATCCGGGTCGTCCGGGTCTTCGCGGCTGGAGCGCGCGCCGTACTGGCCACGGAGGGTCAGGTAGACGTCGTTCCAGCGCGAATAGTCCTGGCCGACGGCCACCCCGGCGGAGTCCAGCAGCACCTTGCCGCTGGCGTCGGTGACGTAGATGCGGTGGTTCACCGCCTCCTTGCGCAAGCCCCAGATATCCGCCTGCGGCACCCGCTTGCCGTAGTCCTCGAGCATCTCCGGCAGGTCGCTCTGCGCCAGGGTGCCGTTCTTCACGTCCTGGCGGAGGATCTCGGCGAGCAGGTTGGCGGTGTCCACCAGGGTTTCCTCGGTGGACTGGCGCACGCCGGGGCGCACTTCGTCCATCACCGTGCTCAGCACGAAGTAGCCGGTGAGACCGACGAACAGGAAGTAGACCAGGAAGATCCGAACGCCGAGCGGCATCAGGCGTGGTCCGGGCTGTAGCTGTAGCCCAGGCCGCGATGGGTCTGGATCGCTTCGCCGCGTTCGTTCACCTGGCGCAGCTTGGCGCGCAGGCTCTTGATGTGGCTGTCGATGTTGCGCTCGTAGCCGGCCTCGCTGGCGACGCCGAGGGCGTCGAGCAACTGCTCGCGGCTGAATACCCGCTCGGGCTGCCCGAGCAGCGTCTGCAACAGGCGGAACTCGTGGCGGGTGAGGTTGAGCGGGGTGTCGCGGTAGTGGATCCGCACGCGCTCCTCGTCGACCTGGAAGGGCCCGCTCGGCGCGACCCCTTCCAGCGCCGCCGGGCGCGGCGCCATGCGCTTGAGGATGGCCTTGACCCGAGCCGCCACCTCGCGCGGGCTGAACGGCTTGACCACGTAGTCGTCGGCGCCGATCTCCAGGCCGACCACGCGGTCGATCTCGGCATCGCGCGCGGTGAGGAAGATCACCGGCACCTCGGAGAACCGCCGCAGGCGCTTGCAGGCCTCGAAACCGCTGATGTCCGGCAGACCGACGTCGAGGATCAGCAGGTCCGCCGGCTGGCGCTCCTGCAACGCCAGCGCCTCGCCGGCGAGGGTCACCCAGGTGGTGGCGAAGCCTTCGGCCTGCAGGGCGTAGAGCAGGGTGTCGGCAATCGCGGCTTCATCTTCGACGATCAGGATATGCGGCATGGTGTGACGGCGGCTGACGGGAATGCCGGAACGGTGCCGCAAGCCGGCGCGCGCGTCAATCGCGCCGCCGGTGGCGTAGGACGCTTACTTGCAGGTGGGCTTGTCGGCGACGAAGCGCTCGGAGGGATCGACCGCGACGTGGAATTTGCGCAAGCCCTTGGTGCCCATCAGGAACGGATAGTTGAAGGCGCTGCGGTCGGTGAGGTTGACCTCGATGGTCTTCATCGCTCCGCCCAGGCAGACCTGCAGGTCGATCACCGGGCGTTCGCTCAGGCGGTCCTCATCCTCGTCCTCGCCGTTGCGGTTGTCGGCGCGGTTCTTGATCTTGCCGATGCGCGCCAGCTTGTGCTCGAACACCGAGCCATCGGCCTCCTTGGTGGCCAGGCGGAAGCGCACCCACTCCTCGCCGTCGCGCTGGAACAACTCGATGTCCTTGGCCGACAGCGAGGAGGTGTAGGCGCCGGTGTCCATCTTCGCCTGCAGGGTGCGGTCCAGCTCCGGCAGGGAGACCCATTCGTAGCGGCCGTAGAGGTTGGGCTCGGCGGCGAGGACCGGCAGGGCGAACAGCGAGAGCAAGGCAAGGGCACGCTTCACGCGGGCATCTCCTGAAGTGATACGAGGTCCACATAGGACTAGCACGGCGCGGTTTCGTTCGCCACGCCGGCGGCTTGGGCGGCGCGGCGCGGATGCGTATGATGGGCCGCGTCGACCCACACCCAGGACAGGGAAACCAACCATGCGGGAACTGTTGACCGGCCTGACCAGCAGCCTTCTGCTGCTTCTCAACACGCTGATCCTGATCGGCCCGATGATGCTGATCGCACTGCTCAAGCTGGTGCTCCCCGGCCAGCGCCTGAAGGATCTCTGCTCCAGGGGCGTGATGTGGATCGCCGAGACCTGGGCGGAGATCGACAAGTGGATCTTCGCCACCTGCACGCCGACGGTCTGGGACGTGCGCGGCGCCGGCGACCTGCGCCAGGACACCTCGTACCTGGTGGTGAGCAACCACCAGTCCTGGGTCGACATCCCCGCCTTGATCCAGGTGTTCAACCGGCGCACCCCGTACTTCAAGTTCTTCCTCAAGAAGGAGCTGATCTGGGTGCCCTTCCTCGGCCTGGCCTGGTGGGCGCTGGAGTATCCGTTCATGAAGCGCTATTCCAAGGCCTTCCTGGAGAAGCACCCGGAACTCAAGGGCAAGGACCTGGAGATCACCAAGGCCGCCTGCGAGAAGTTCAAGCGCATCCCGGTGACCGTGGTGAACTACCTGGAAGGCACGCGCTTCAGCGAGCAGAAGAAGGCCCAGCAACAGTCGCCCTATCGCCACCTGCTCAAGCCCAAGGCCGGCGGGGTGGCCTTCGTCCTCGCCGCGCTGGGCGAGCAGCTGGACGCCCTGCTCGACGTCACCGTGGTCTACCCGAGCGACAAGGTGCCGGGATTCTGGGACCTGCTCTGCGGACGGGTGCCGAAGGTGATCGTCGACATCCAGACCCGGCCGATCGATCCCGCCCTGTGGCAGGGCGACTACGAGAACGACCCGGTGTTCCGCCAGTACGTGCAGGAATGGGTCTCGCGCATGTGGGAAGAAAAGGACGAACGCATCGCCCGCTTGCGGCAACTGCGCTGAAGTACCGGCCGAAGCACACCCATCTCGTAGGGCGAATAACCGCAACGCGGTTATCCGCCGTTTCCACGGAGCGGCGGCGGATAACGCCGAGGGCGTTATTCGCCCTACCGGTGCGGGCAGCGAATACCCGGGCGCCGCACCCACTTCGTAGGGCGGATAACCGCAACGCGGTTATCCGCCGATCCGCTGGCGGCAGATCAGAGCAGCGACGAGCCGCCCGCCTTGCTCACTCCCCAGAGATTGCTCAGGCTGCCCAGCAGCTCGCTGTTGGCGCCCTGCTTGCCGAAGTAGTCGACCAGCACCTGGGCGAACTTCTCGGTCATCCCGCTATCCATGCCCAGGGTGCCGAAGGCCTTGTTCACGTCGCCCATGCTGTCCGCATTGCCGAGCAGCGAACCGAGGCCCTTGCTGTCGCCGCCGCTCTTGCCGAGCACGTTGCCGAGCCCGCCGAGACCGGCCAGGGCGTTGTTGCCGGCCAGCTTGTCGAGGCCGGGGATGGTCTTAACCAGTTGCGAATAATCGTTGCCGGCCAACTGGTTCTTGGCCAGGCCGAGCAGGGCGCCGGTACCGCCGACCGCCTGCTCCTGGCTGACCCCGAGCTGACCGGTGAGTGCGCCGAGCAGACCGCTGGTCTGCGGGGTGGTGGCTACCTGGGCGGAGTCGCCCTGGGACGCCCCGGCGACCGCCTTGGCGGCATCCCCGAGATTGAAGGCGAACGCGGAGGCGGCGCTGAGCAGCAGGGCCGCGGCCAGGGTAGCGTGAGTGGTGACGCGCATCGGCAATTCCTCATGAGATATCGAACGCCCCGGCCGCATTCGCAGGCCGGGGTGAGATTTCGACCGGCCGGCCGGTGCCTTGTTCCCCAACCTTGGTCGGGTCACTTGGCCTTCGGCTTGTCGGCCTTGCCCTTGGCGGCGGCGCCTTTCTTCGCCGCCGGCTTCCTCGCCGCCGTCGCGCGGCCCCTGGGCGTCTCGCCGGCACCGGACTTCTTGCGTGCCGCCGGCTTCGGCGCGGCGCCCTTGCGGTAGCCGACGCCGTCCTTGGCGTCGTAGAAGAAGGTGACCGTCTCGCCCTCCTTCACCTCGCCCTTGAGCATCGCCGTGGCCAGGCGCGTCTCCAGCTGCTGGCGGATCTGCCGCTTCAGTTCGCGGGCGCCGAACTCCGGCTGGTAGGCCTCTTCGGCGAGGTGGCCGACCAGGCTGTCGTCGATGTGCAGGTAGATGTCCTGGGCGTGCGCGGCGCGCTTCACCCGCTCCAGTTGCAGGCGCACGATGTCCTCGATCTGCGCCTTGCTCAACGATTCGAAGACGATCACCTCGTCGAGGCGGTTGAGGAATTCCGGGCGGAAATGCCCGCGCAGGGTAGTCATCAGTTCGCGCTTGAGCTTCTCCGGCGGCTGGGCGAACTCGCCGGCCTGGGCGTTCTTCATGATCAGCTCGGAGCCGAGGTTGCTGGTGGCGATGATGATGGTGTTGGTGAAGTCCACCACGCGCCCCTTGCCGTCGGTCAGGCGGCCGTCGTCGAACACCTGCAGGAGGATGTTGTTGACGTCGGCGTGGGCCTTCTCGATCTCATCGAGCAGGATCACGCTGTACGGCCGCCGGCGCACCCGCTCGGTGAGCTGGCCGCCCTCGTCGTAGCCGACGTAGCCCGGCGGCGCACCGATCAGCCGGGACACCGCGTGGCGCTCCATGTATTCGCTCATGTCGATGCGGATCATCGCGTCTTCGTCGCCGAACACCACCTCGGCCAAGGCCTTGGCCAGCTCGGTCTTGCCCACCCCGGTCGGGCCGAGGAACAGGAAGGTGGCGATCGGCCGGCTGCCCTGGCGCAGCCCGGCGCGGGCCAGGCGCACGGCGTCGCTGACCGCGGTGATCGCTTCCTGCTGGCCGATCACCCGCTGGTGCAGGCGCTCTTCCATCTGCAGGAGCTTCTCGCGCTCCTCGGCGGTCAGTTCGGTGACCGGGATGCCGGTGAGCTTGGAGATGATCTCGGCGATGTCCTCGACCCGCACCTCCTCGGTCTTCGACCCCTGGGTCTGCTGCCAGCGCTCGGTGATCTGCTCGAGGTGTTCCTTGCGTTCCTGGATGCGTTTCTCGAAGACCTTCGCCTCGTCGTACCACTTGCGGCTGGCGGCGTAGTCCTCCTCGCGCTTGAGCTGCGCCAGCTCGGCCTCCAGTTCCTGGATCTCGGCCGGCCGCGAGGTGCTGGCGATGCGCACGCGGGCGGCGGCCTGGTCGATCAGGTCGATGGCCTTGTCCGGCAGGAAGCGGTTGCCGATGTAGCGGTCGGACAGCTCGGCGGCGGCGACGAAGGCCTCGTCGCGGATGGTCACCTTGTGGTGGCCTTCGAGCTTGTCGCGCAGGCCACGGAGGATGGAGATGGTCTGCTCCACCGTCGGCTCGGGGACGAACACCGGCTGGAAGCGCCGCTCCAGCGCGGCGTCCTTCTCGATGTACTTCTGGTACTCGTTGAGGGTGGTGGCGCCGATCAGGTTCATCTCGCCGCGCGCCATCGCCGGCTTCAGCACGTTGGCCACGTCCAGCCCGCCTTCGCCGCCGCCCTGGCCGGCACCGACGATGGTGTGCACCTCGTCGATGAACAGGATGATCTCGCTCTGCGCCGCCTGCAGTTCGTCCATCACCTGCTTGAGGCGTTCCTCGAACTCGCCGCGGTACTTGGCGCCGGCGACCATGGCGTTGATGTTCAGTTCGACCAGGCGCTTGTCGCGCAGCACCTCCGGCACCTCGCCCTGGACCATGCGCTGGGCCAGGCCTTCGACGATGGCGGTCTTGCCGACGCCGGGCTCGCCGATCAGCACCGGGTTGTTCTTCTTGCGCCGGGCGAGCACCTCGATGGTGGTCTCGACTTCCTTCGAGCGGCCGATCACCGGATCGAGCTTGCCTTCGCGGGCCAGCCGGGTCAGGTCGCGGCTGAACTTGTCCAGTTGCGGAGTGTTGCTCGGGCCGTCCACGCGGCCGTCCTCGGCGCCCTTGCCGACCACCTTGACCGCTTTCTGCCGTAGCGCCTGCTCGGTCAGGCCGTACTTCTTCAGGAGCGTCCCGGCGAAGCTGTCCGGCACCGCTGCCAGGCCGAGCAACAGGTGCTCGGGGCCGACATAGCTGTGGCCGAGTTCGCGGGACAGGGCGAAGGCATGCTGCAAGGCGCTCTTCACCCGTGGCGAGATGGTCATGTCCTCGCTCGCCTCGCCCTTGCTGGCGCCGCGCACGGCGTTGGCCTCGATGTACTGCTTGAGGTCGGCCGGCGACAGGCCGAACTGCTTGAGCACCGCCTGCACCACGTCGGCGTCGGCCAGGGCGTAGAGCAGGTGCTCGGTGTCCACTTCGCGCTTGCCGAATTCGGCGGCGACCTGCGCGGCGCGTTGCAGGTACTCGGTGGTCTGCTTGCTGAAGTACTCGGCGATGTCCACCGCCTCCGGCTCGCGGGCGCGCACCGGGGTGACCGGGCTCTGCTCGCCGAAGCCGGAGAAGATCTCGTCGAACGGGCTGCCGCCGCCGAACAGCGACTCCAGCGGCGAGCGCATGCGCTGCTGGCGCATCAACTGGCGGTAGTGCAGTTCGCAGAGGGCGAGTTCGCGGCGCTGGCCGTTCTGTACCAGGCTGACGCGGGCGACGGCGGGACGTTCGTGGCAGATAGCGCAAAGTTCCTGGGCCATGGGAGGGCTCCTGTTTCCACGGAAGGTGGGCTTCGGCGACGGCGGCGGCGACCGGGGTCGCCGAGCGCTGCGTGGAGAACATCGCGACAAGGCGGTGAAGCACGCGCCGTCGAGCATGCAACGCGGGACATGTCCGTGCGATGACGAAGCGCCGGCGTCGCATCCGCAGCCACTGACGGGGTGACTCTTGAGTACTAGCACAGCAGCCGGCGAGCGCCAGCGCTTCGGCTTGACCCAGGACAATGAAAGGCGACCGCTCTGGCCCGCGACTTCCGCGGCAATGCCCGCTGTTCGCCCCGATCCGGTCGTCGGCCGTCCCATCGCGGCGAGAACTTCTCTATGCTTGGGCCCTGTCCGCCCGAGGGAGCCCGTCCATGAGCGAGCCGTTCCAGCTCACCCCCCGCATCGCCCGCCAACTGCCCTGGCTGGTCGCCGTCGCCTTCTTCATGCAAGCCCTCGACGGCACCATCCTCAACACCGCACTACCGAGCATGGCCAGTTCGCTGAACGAAAACCCGCTGCGCATGCAGGCGGTGGTGATCGCCTACCTGCTCACGGTGGCCCTGCTGATACCGGCCTCGGGGTGGATCGCCGACCGTTTCGGCACACGCCGGGTATTCCTCGGCGCGGTACTGCTGTTCAGCCTCGGCTCGTTGCTTTGCGCGCTGTCGCCGAGCCTCGAACTGCTGGTCGGCGCGCGCATCGTACAGGGCGTCGGCGGCGCGCTGATGATGCCGGTGGGACGGCTGGTGATCCTGCGCGTCTACCCGCGCCAGGACCTGGTGCGGGTGCTCAGCTTCGTCACCATTCCCGGCCTGCTCGGCCCGCTGGCGGGACCGACGCTGGGCGGCTGGCTGGTGGAGTACGCCTCCTGGCACTGGATCTTCCTGATCAACCTGCCGGTCGGCCTGCTCGGCTGCCTGATGGCGATGAAGCTGATGCCGGACCTGCGCAGCCCGGTGCCGAGCCGTTTCGACAGCATCGGCTTCCTGCTCTTCGGCGGCTCCATGGTGCTGATCTCCATCGCCCTGGAAGGACTCGGAGAGCTGCACCTGTCGCACCTGCGCGTGGTCCTGCTGCTGATCGGCGGACTGGTCCTGCTCACCGCCTACTGGCTGCGCGCGCTACGCATCGACAAGCCGCTGTTCCCGCCGAGCCTGTTCAAGGCGCGGACCTTCGCCGTCGGCATCCTCGGCAACCTGTTCGCCCGCCTGGGCAGCGGCGCCCTGCCCTTCCTCACCCCGCTGCTGCTGCAGGTGGGACTGGGCTACCCGCCTTCCACCGCGGGCATGACCATGATCCCGCTGGCGCTGTTCGCGATGGTCGCCAAGCCGATGGCCAAGCCACTGCTGGACTTCTTCGGCTATCGCAAGCTGCTGGTCGGCAACACCCTGATCCTCGGCTGCCTGATCGCCGGCTTCGGCCTGGTCGACCAGGACACCCCCTACGTCTGGCTGCTGCTGCACCTGAGCCTGCTCGGCGCGGTGAACTCCCTGCAATTCACGGCGATGAACACCCTCACCCTGATCGACCTGCAGGACAGCAACGCCAGCAGCGGCAACAGCCTGATGTCGGTGGTCGTGCAATTGTCGATCAGCCTTGGCGTGGCTTGCGCGGCGGCGTTGCTGGGCGGTTTCCAGACCGACCTGGATACGGGGCAGGACACCGTACTCGGCGCCTTCCACGCCACCTATGTCAGCGTCGGCCTGATGTCGATGCTGGCCGCAGCGATCTTCTTCCAGCTCGGCAGCGAGGACGGCCGCACCAGCCCACGCCGGGTCGATCCGGAAAAGGACCCGGACCTCTAGCCGGGCTCGCGAGGACGAGGCGCGCCCGCGCAACCTGTGGATGACGGCGCTGATCGTGCTGCCCCGGCTGGCGCTGGCCGCCGGACTGCCGCGCGGGTTCTTCTACTGAGCGGCAAGCGCGCCGCAGGTGGGTTTGCGGGTGAAGGTTCGGGACACGTCGACCGCGCCGAGGTGTTCGAGCGTGCGGCGGCCGAGCAGCACCGGATAGTTCATGTTGCCGCGGTCGCGCAGGGAGAACTGCTCGCGCAGCAGCTTGGCGCCCAGGCAGATGTCCATCGCCACCACCGGACGGCTGTCGCTGCCACCGGCGCCGCGCACCTTGATCAGCCGCAGCACCTTGCGCTCGAAGGTCACGCTGACCGGCGCCTTGCTGTCGGCGGTGGGCAGCACGACATCGAAGCGCACCCAGCGCTCGCCGTCCTTCCTGTAGCGATGGATATTCCTCGCGTCCAGCGACGAGGTCAGCGCGCCGGTATCCAGCTTGGCCTTGGCCTGCATGCGCTCGGGCATCAGCCAGGACTGCTCGATCCAGCCCCAGTGCTCGGTGGCGGCATGGCAGGACGCGGAAGAGAACGACAGCGACAACAGCGCGGCGAAGGCCAGACGACGGGATTGCACAGGCTTCATCGAAACGACTCCGAACGGGACCGGGCCACTCTGGGCGGGAACTCGTCAAGACAGGGTGAACGGCAGGCGAAGACAGTGTGACGGTTTTCTCCGGGCAATAAAAAACCCGGATGCTTCCATCCGGGTTCTTCGGGCTGGGCCCAGGGATCTTAATTGATCACCTGAACGCGCTCGGCCTGCATGCCTTTCTGGCCTTGTACGACTTCGAAGCTGACCTTCTGGCCTTCGGCCAGGGTCTTGAAGCCGTTACCTTCGATGGCACGGAAGTGAACGAAAACGTCCGGGCCGCTTTCCGGGGTAATGAAGCCGTAGCCTTTGGTTTCGTTGAACCACTTAACGGTGCCGTTCTGACGGGACATTGCAAGTTCTCCTTGGAACTATGGGTATTGATTTAGCCACGAAATCGTAGCCGGTAACTGAGTTGCAAGGAGTTACAAGGAGTCGAGCAGGACGGGCTGGAATTTCCGACCGCATCAGGTCACGATCGACGGCGACCCATGCAAACACAGTGTCAGCACTCTACGACAAAAAACTGAGGAAAGCGAACCTGTATAAAAATACAGAAACGCGCTTTTTTCGTTTTTCGGACGAACGGTACTGGCCAAAGATACATTGCCTGTCGCTGCTGCTCCGGCGGCGATCGCACGCGGCAAGCCGCCGCAGGCTGCTAGACTAGCCGCTCGTATCGCCTGCCGAGCCCTGCCCCGTGACCTCCACCGCTTTCTCCTCGCTGCCGCTTTCCGCGGACCTCCTGGCCAATCTCGACTCCCTCGGTTACCGGGAGATGACGCCGATCCAGGCGCAGAGCCTGCCGCTGATCCTCCAGGGTCACGACCTGATCGCCCAGGCCAAGACCGGCAGCGGCAAGACCGCGGCCTTCGGCCTCGCCCTGCTCAGCCCGCTGAACCCGCGCTACTTCGGCTGCCAGGCGCTGGTGCTGTGCCCGACCCGCGAACTGGCCGACCAGGTCGCCAAGGAGATCCGCCGGCTGGCCCGCGCCGCCGACAACATCAAGGTCCTGACCCTCTGCGGCGGCGTCCCCTACGGCCCGCAGGTGGCTTCGCTGGAGCACGGCGCGCACGTGGTGGTCGGCACCCCGGGGCGCATCCAGGAGCACCTGCGCAAAGGCACCCTGGTCCTCGACGGGCTCAATACCCTAGTCCTCGACGAAGCCGACCGGATGCTCGACATGGGCTTCTACGACAGCATCGCCGAGATCATCGGCCAGCTCCCCGAGCGCCGGCAGACCCTGCTGTTCTCCGCCACCTACCCGGACGGCATCGAGAAGCTGGCGAAGACCTTCATGCGCGATCCGCGACAGGTGAAGGTCGAGTCGCTGCACGCCGACAGCCAGATCGAGCAGCGCTTCTTCGAGATCGATCCGAAGCAGCGCATGGACGCCGTGGCACGCCTGCTCCAGCATTTCCGGCCGCAGTCCTGCGTGGCCTTCTGCCAGACCCGCCAGCAGTGCCAGGAGCTGGCCGACGCACTGAAGGCGCAGCGGATTTCCGCCCTGGCCCTGCACGGCGACCTGGAGCAGCGCGAGCGCGACCAGGTCCTGACGGTGTTCGCCAACCGCAGTTGCAACGTACTGGTGGCCACCGACGTGGCCGCCCGCGGGCTGGACATCGCCGCCCTGGAAACGGTGATCAACGTCGAGCTGGCGCGCGACCCGGAGGTCCACATCCATCGCATCGGACGCAGCGGTCGCGCCGGCGAGAAAGGCCTGGCCCTGTCGCTGGTGGCGCCGGCCGAGGCCAGCCGCGCGCAGGCCATCGAGGACCTGCAGAAGCAGCCGCTGGCCTGGTACGCCCTCGGCCAGTTGAAGGCCAGCCCGGAGCCATTGCTGCCGCCGATGAGCACCCTGTGCATCGCCGGGGGACGCAAGGACAAGGTGCGCCCCGGCGACCTGCTCGGTGCCCTCACCGGCGACGCCGGGCTGCCCGGCAGCGCGGTGGGCAAGATCGCCATCTTCGACTTCCAGGCCTTCGTCGCCATCGAGCGCGGCCTCGCCCACCAGGCCCTCAAGCGCCTGAGCGAAGGCAAGATCAAGGGGCGCTCGTTCAAGGTCCGCCTGCTGTAACGCGCCGCCGCTTCGCTCGCCGGGCCCGCTCCGGCGCGCGATATCGCCGCCGGGTAACTTCCGGCGCGGCGACGACGTCTTAGCGTTCGCAGGCACGAAGCCTGCATCCGCCAGATGCCCGGCTCGACCGAGTTGCCCACGGCAGAGTTTCCTGCGACTGCGGCGGGCAGCGGACTTCCAGTCGCGCGAAATCGGCCGATTGAATTAGCCGGACAGGCCACATAGGCTGAACCACGGACCATCGGATAGCACTCCGCCCCATGCCGCCCTCTTCGCTGACACACACGCTCCGCCGCCTCTGGGCCCTCGACAAGTTCGCCTACAGCCTGCGGGTGTTCATCGCCCTGGCCGGCGCCCTGCTGCTGTGCTGGTGGCAGGACCGCATCGAGCTGCTGATCCCGCTGTTCCTCGGGATCATCGCCAGCGCCCTGGCGGAGACCGACGACAACGGGCTCGGCCGCCTGCAAGCGCTGCTGGTGACCCTGCTGTGCTTCAGCGTCGCCGCCTTCGCCGTCGAGTTGCTGTTCCCCTATCCCTGGCTGTTCGTTTCCGGGATGGCGCTGTCGGCGTTCGGCATGATCCTCCTCGGCGCCCTCGGCGAGCGCTATGCGGCGATCGCCTCGGCGACCCTGATCCTCTCGATCTACACCATGATCGGCGTGGACCAGCGCGGTGGTGAGGTCGCCGATGTCTGGCACGAACCGCTGCTGCTGGTGGCCGGGGCGGCCTGGTACGGGCTGCTCTCGGTGCTGTGGAACGCGCTGTTCTCCAACCAGCCGGTGCAGCAGAGTCTTTCCCGCCTGTATTTCGAGCTGGGCGAATACCTGAGGATCAAGTCGAGCCTGTTCGAACCGTTGCGCCAGCTCGACGTGGAGGGCCAGCGCCTCGCCCTGGCACGGCAGAACGGCAAGGTGGTAGTGGCGCTGAACCAGGCCAAGGAGACCATTCTCAACCGCCTCGGCCATGGTCGGCCGGGCCCCAAGGTGAGCCGCTACCTGAAGCTCTATTTCATCGCCCAGGACGTCCACGAGCGCGCCAGTTCCTCGCACTACCCGTACAACCGGCTGGCCGAGGCGTTCTTCCACAGCGACGTGCTGTTCCGCTGCCAGCGCCTGCTCAACCAGCAGGGCAAGGCCTGCCAGGCCCTGGCGCGGGCTATCCGCCTGCGCCAGCCGTTCGACTACGCCGACCGCGAGCTGGCCCTGGAAGACCTCCAGGCCTCGCTCGAACACCTGCGCCAGCAGAGCAACCCGGCCTGGAAGGGCCTGCTTCGCTCGCTCGGCGCCCTGGCCGCCAACCTCACCACGCTGGACCGCAAGCTGGCCGGGGCGAGCAACCCGGACGCCATCGCCGACGAACAGGACAGCGCCCTGCTCGACCGCTCGCCGCGCAGCCTGAAGGACGCCTTCGAGCGCCTGCGCCAGCAGCTCACCCCGACCTCGCTGCTGTTCCGCCACGGCCTGCGCATGGCCCTGGCGCTGACCGCCGGCTACGGCGTGCTGCACTGGATCCATCCGACCCAGGGCTACTGGATACTGCTCACCACGGTGTTCGTCTGCCAGCCCAACTATGGCGCGACCCGCCTGCGCCTGGTGCAGCGGATCCTCGGTACGGTGGTCGGCCTGGTGGTCGGCTGGGCGCTGATCGACCTGTTCCCCAGCCCGCTGGTGCAGTCGCT
This sequence comes from Pseudomonas sp. HMSC067G02, assembly GCF_001813485.1. Taxonomy (NCBI): domain Bacteria; kingdom Pseudomonadati; phylum Pseudomonadota; class Gammaproteobacteria; order Pseudomonadales; family Pseudomonadaceae; genus Pseudomonas; species Pseudomonas sp. HMSC067G02. The sequence continues at coordinate 175,992 of NZ_KV812729.1, read as the reverse complement.
GTTCGCGGTCGCCGCCGGGGTCGCCTTCTTCGCCACCCGCAGCAGTCGCTATACCCTGGCGACGGCGGCGATCACCCTGCTGGTGCTGTTCTGCTTCAACCAGGTCGGCGATGGCTACGGGCTGATCCTGCCCCGCCTGTTCGATACCTTGCTGGGCAGCCTGATCGCCGGCCTCGCGGTGTTCCTGGTGCTGCCCGACTGGCAGGGCCGCCGGCTCAACCGCATGCTCGCCAACACCCTCGCCTGCAACAGCCGTTACCTGCGGCAGATCATGCAGCAGTACGCCACCGGCAAGCGCGACGACCTCGACTACCGCACCGCCCGGCGCAACGCGCACAACGCCGACGCAGCGCTCTCGACCACCCTGTCGAACATGCTCCTGGAGCCCGGCCACTTCAGGAAGGACGCCGAGATCGGCTTCCGCTTCCTGGTCCTCTCGCACACCCTGCTCAGCTATCTATCCGGTCTCGGCGCGCACCGCGAAAGCCTGCCCGAGGACGCCAGCGACGGCCTCCTGGAGCGCGCCGCCGAGCGGCTCTCCGCCAGCCTCGAGGAAATCGCCGCGAGCCTGGAACAGAAACGCCCGGTCGCCATCTACAGCGAAGAGGAGGAAGCGCTGGCCAAGGAACTGGAGCAGATGCCCGAGGACATGGACGACAGCCATCGCCTGGTACAGACCCAACTGGCGCACATCTGCCGCCAGCTCGCCCCGCTGCGCACCCTGGCCGCGCACTTGCTGAAGAAGGAACTGGCCGGCGCGCAGCCGCTGCCAGGCCAGCCCTAGCGCGCGCCGTAGCGCTCCAGCAGGCGCTGGTAGCTGCCGTCGTCGCGCATGCCGCGGATGGCCAGGTCGAAGCCTTCGACGATCTCGTCATGCCGGGGATTCCTCAGGCTCACCAGCAGGTGCAGGCCGTTCTCGCCAAGCGGGATGGGCAGTACCTCCAGCTTGTCGCGCAAATCGGCCAGTTCGCCCTTGAAGGCGACCCCCAGCGCCAGCTCGTCCTCCACCGCCAGGTCGACCCGCCCCGCCTCGAGCATCCGCGCGGCGTTGGCGAAGCTGGTCACGTTGACCTTCTGCAGACGGCTGTCACGGTCGAATTCGGGCGCGTAGGCATAGTCGCGCACGACCGCGATGCGGTAGGGACGCAGGTCGCTCAGGCGGGAAAACTCGATACCCCGCCCCTTGCGTTGCAGCAGGCGGATGCGGTTGCTCAGGTAGGCGCGGGAAAACTGCCCGTAGAGGCTGCGGGCGGGCTCGTACCAGGCGCTCAGGGCGATGTCGTAGTCGCCGCTGCGCACGCCGTACAGGGCACGCGACCAGGGTACCTGCTGGAAACTCGAGTCGAAGCCGGCGCGCTTGAGCGCGGTGGTCACCAGTTCCACCGCCAGGCCGTTGCCAGGCAGGCGCGAATCGACGAAAGGCGGCCAGGAGTCGCCGACCAGGCGCAGGTTGGCGGCAGGCAGCGCGCAAGGGAGGAGCAATGTCAGCAGCAGGAGTGCGCATCGCAGCATGAAGGAGCGTCCCGGGAGTGGATCGCCACAGCATAGCCATCCCGACCCCGGGCACGCATGTCCCCGTGTCGCGGCTCGATGATATTTCCATCACAAACCGCACGCGTTCACCTCTCCTCGTCCTCTCCGGCGGCCTTTTCGTTTCGCGGCGCGGCACCTGCGTACTTGCCGCCGAAGAGTTCGATCGGCATCGGGAAGACGATGGTCGAACTCTTGTCGCCGGCGATCGCGCCGAGGGTCTGCATGTAGCGCAACTGCATGGCGCCACTCTGCCGGCCGAGCATCTGCGCCGCCTGCATGAGTTTCTCCGAGGCTTGCAACTCGCCCTCGGCATGGATCACCTTGGCCCTGCGCTCACGCTCCGCCTCAGCCTGCCGGGCGATGGCGCGGACCATCGATTCGTTGAGATCGACGTGCTTGATTTCCACATTCGCCACCTTGATGCCCCAGGCGTCGGTCTGCGCATCGAGCACCTGCTGGATATCCAGGTTCAGGCGCTCGCGCTCGGCGAGCATCTCGTCCAGTTCGTGCTTGCCCAGCACCGCGCGCAGGGTGGTCTGGGCCAACTGGCTGGTGGCGGCCAGGTAGTTCTCCACCTGGATGATCGCCTTCTGCGGATCGAGCACGCGGAAGTACACCACCGCGTTGACCTTCACCGAAACGTTGTCGCGGGAAATCACATCCTGCGGCGGCACGTCGAGAACGATGGTGCGCAGGTCGATGCGCACCATCTGCTGGATCGCCGGGATCACCAGCACCAGCCCCGGCCCCTTGACCTTCCAGAACCGCCCGAGCTGGAACACCACGCCGCGCTCGTACTCGCGGAGGATGCGCAGCGCGCTGAACAGCAGCAGCGCGAGGAACACCAGCAACATCGCCAAACCATAGGAAATACCCATCATCCACCTCCTTCATCGGCCAGCGCGACTTCCAGGAGCAGGCCCTTGCGCGCCAGCACCCAGACCGGCTGGCCCACCGCCAGCGGCCGCGCGGCGAGCACCCGCCAGCGCTCGCCCTGGAGCAGCACCCAGCCTGCGCAGGGTTGTTCGGAATCCACCGCCGCCACCGTCGCCAGGCTGCCGACCAATCCGGCGGTGCCACTTACCACCGCTTGCCGGCGAGTACGCAGGGCCATGCCCAGCAGACCGACGATCAGCGCGGCGCTGAGCAACGCCAGGGCCACCACCAGGCCGGGCGGAATGCCGTAGCCGGGCACCTCGGTATCGATCAGGATCAGCGCGCCGACCACGAACGAGACGATTCCGCCGATGCCGAGCACGCCGAAGCTGGCGACGAACGCCTCGCCCACCATGAACGCCAGGCCCAGCGCGATCAGCGCCAGCCCGGCGTAGTTGAGCGGCAGCATCTGCAGGGCGTACAGGCCGAGCAGCAGGCAGATGCCGCCGAGCACGCCGGGCAGCGCCATGCCGGGATTGGCCAGTTCGAAGATCAGCCCGTAGATGCCGATCATCATCAGGATCAGCGCCACGCTGGGATCGGTGAGCACCGCCAGCAACCGCGCGCGCCAGTCCGGTGCCTGGCGCTCGATCGTGGCGCCGGCGGTAACCAGGGTCAGCGCGCGCTCGCCGACGCGCAGGCTGCGGCCGTCGAGCTGGCGCAGCAGGTCGGGCAGGTCGCGGGCCTGCAGGTCGATCACCTTCTGCGCCGCCGCCTCGTGCGCCGCCAGGCTGACCGCCTCGCGCACCGCGCGCTCGGCCCACTCGACGTTGCGCCCCCGCAGTTGCGCGAGGCCACGGATATAGGCGGCGGCGTCGTTGACCTGCTTGCGCGCCATGGGTTCGGCGTCCCGCGCCGGGGGCTTCTCTGCGGGCTTGTCCGGCGTCCCCAGGCGCACCGGGGTGGCAGCGCCGAGGTTGGTGCCCGGCGCCATCGCCGCGATATGGCAGGCATACAGGATGTAGGTGCCGGCGCTCGCCGCCCGCGCCCCGCTGGGCGCGACGAAACCGGCGACCGGCACCTGGCTGGCGAGGATCGCCTTGACGATGCGCCGCATCGATGCGTCCAGGCCGCCGGGCGTGTCCAGTTCCAGCACCACCAGTTGCGCGCCGTCCTCGGCGGTACGCTCGATGCCGCGCACCAGGTAATCGGCGCTGGCCGGGCCGATCGCACCATCCACCGAGAGCACCCGAACCGGTCCGGAGGCCGCGAGACAGGCCGGGCCGGCGAAGCACAGCAACAGCGCCAGCGCGAGCCGGCACGGCATCCGCATATCGACCTCCCCGACCGCCCGGCCGGGCCACCCCGGGACGAAGGTGCTCGTCCCGCGCACCGGGCCGGCAAGCGACCGGCCCCGCCGCGCACTTCTGAGTCTAGTTCAGTGGCTCTCGCCTTCCCCGCGCGTGTCCGGATCGGCAAATCCCTCAACATGCCAACTTTTTAGCGACGAAATGATGGCACTCGCCACAGGAATTCATTAATCTTCGCGGCCGCAGCGGGCAGGCCGCCTGGCGCCCGACCCCATCCGGCTTCCGGCGGCCTCCCGCGGCCCTTGTCCTTTCTTCGCCAGACGAAGCCGGTATGCGCAAGACATAACTTGTCACAATCGCCTGCCCATCATGTGCCGGTCATCCCCAGCGCGGACCCGTACCATGACCTCCGATGTCCTTCCCGCCGACGCCGTCGCCAGTGCCGCCGGCAACGCGCACAAGCCCCATCTCGAGCAACGTCCCGGCCGCCTCACCGCCCTCGTATTCTTCGCCGTGCTCGCCACCGGACTGCTGTTCAGCGCCTACAGCCTGATGCAGGACGTCGATGACGTCGGTTCCACGATCACCACCTGGACGCCCTTCCTGCTGCTCGGCGTGGCCCTGCTGATCGCCCTCGGCTTCGAGTTCGTCAACGGCTTCCACGACACCGCCAACGCGGTGGCCACGGTGATCTACACCCACTCGCTGCCGCCGCACTTCGCGGTGGTCTGGTCGGGTTGCTTCAACTTTCTCGGCGTATTGCTCTCCAGCGGCGCGGTGGCCTTCGGCATCATCGCCCTGCTGCCGGTGGAACTGATCCTGCAGGTCGGTTCCTCGGCCGGCTTCGCCATGGTCTTCGCCCTGCTGATCGCCGCCATCCTGTGGAACCTCGGGACCTGGTGGCTGGGCCTGCCGGCGTCGTCCTCGCACACCCTGATCGGCTCGATCATCGGCGTCGGCGTGGCCAACGCGCTGATGCACGGGCGCGATGGCACCAGCGGGGTGGACTGGGGCCAGGCGACCAAGGTCGGCTACTCCCTGCTGCTCTCGCCGCTGATCGGCTTCGCCTGCGCCGCCCTGTTGCTCCTGGCGCTGCGCCTGCTGGTGAAGAACCGCGCGCTGTACAAGGCGCCGAAGGGCAAGGCGCCGCCGCCCTGGTGGATCCGCGGCCTGCTGATCCTGACCTGTACCGGGGTGTCCTTCGCCCACGGCTCCAACGACGGACAGAAAGGCATGGGCCTGATCATGCTGATCCTGGTCGGCACCCTGCCGATGGCCTACGCCCTGAACCGCACCATGCCGGCGGACCAGGCGGTGCAGTTCGCCGCCGTCGCCGAGGTCACCCAGCAAGCGCTGGTGAAGAGCGCGCCGCAACCGGCGCCGGCCGATCCGCGCCAGGTACTCTCCGACTACGTGCGCAGCAAGCAGGCATCGCCTGAGCTGATCCCGGCGCTGGCCGCCCTGACCGGCTCGATCGGCCAGGAAGTGAAAGGCTATGGCGCGTTCTCGCGGGTACCGGCGGAAGCCATGGGCAACGTGCGCAACGACATGTACCTGACCTCCGAGGCGATCCGCCTGATGGACAAGGACGGCGTCGGCCGCTTCGACGCCGACACCCGCGGCAAGTTGCAGGCGTTCAAGCGGAAGATCGACGATGCCACCAAGTTCATCCCGCTATGGGTGAAGATCGCCGTGGCCATCGCCCTCGGCCTGGGCACCATGGTCGGCTGGAAACGCATCGTGGTGACGGTCGGCGAGAAGATCGGCAAGACCCACCTGACCTACGCCCAGGGCGCCTCGGCGGAAACCGTGGCGATGCTGACCATTGGCGCGGCGGACCTGTATGGCTTGCCGGTCTCCACCACCCATGTGCTGTCTTCCGGGGTGGCCGGGACCATGGCGGCGAACGGTTCGGGACTACAGTGGAAGACCATCCGCAACCTGCTGATGGCCTGGGTGCTGACGCTGCCGGCGGCGATCCTGCTCTCGGCCTCGCTCTACTGGCTGCTTACCCGGCTGTTCTGAAACACGGCGGCCGGCATGGGTGCCGGCCGCTCGTCGCGCCGCTCAGGGCAGGACTTCGTCTTCCTTGAACTGGTCCTTGATGTAGGTGATCTCGGTCTTGCCGTGGGGCGCCGGCAGGCCGTCCGGGCCGAGGTTGACGAAGACCATCTTGTCGATGGTGAGGATGCTCTTGCGGGTGATCTTGTTGCGCACGTGGCAGGTCATGGTCAGCGAGGTACGACCGAAGTCGGTGGCGGTGATGCCCAGCTCGATGATGTCGCCCTGGCGCGCCGAGCTGACGAAGTTGATCTCGGAAATGTACTTGGTGACCACGCGCTGGTTGCCCAGCTGGATGATCGCGTAGATCGCCGCTTCTTCATCGATCCAGCGCAGCAGGCTGCCGCCGAACAGGGTGCCGTTGGGGTTGAGATCTTCTGGCTTGACCCACTTGCGGGTGTGGAAATTCATGTGAACTCCTGGTGTGGTGCTCCGCGGCCGCCATCCTGGCCGTCGTGGAGGATGCCCGGCGGTATCGCCGCCGCGGCTCCGCGGGACCCGGCGGATCGGCCCGGTCCCGGGGCGGCGCGTCCTGCCTGCGCCGCCCGATGTTCCTGCGCGTTCAGCCCAGCCCGTTGGCCTCGCGGTACTGCCTGGCCTCTTCCACCAGCCAGTCGCGGAAGGCATTGAGCATCGCCGATTCGACCCTGCGCTCGGGAATGATCAGGTAATACGCATTCTCGCTCAAATAGGCATGTTGCATGGGCACGATAAGCCTTCCGTCGGCCAGCTTGTCCTGGATCAGGAAGGGCGGTATCAGGGCCACGCCCATGCCGTGCATGGCCGCCTGGGCAAGCATGGAGAACAGCTCGTAGCGCGGCCCGCTCATGTCGTGGGCGACGTTCAGTCCCTGGGAGTGAAACCACTGGCGCCAAGCGTAGGGCCGGGTGCTCTGCTGCATCAGCGGCAGCCCGGCGACCTGCTCGGCGCTCAGCGTTCGACGCCCGCCCAGCAGCTCCGGGCTGCACACCGGCACCGGATTCTCGCGCATCAGGAAATGCGAGACGGTACCCGACCAGTCGGCGTCGCCGAAGTACAGCGCGGCGTCGAACTCGGTGTCGGCGAAGAGGAACGGGCGGGTGCGGTTGGTCAGGTTGATCGTGACCTCCGGGTGCAGCCGCTGGAAGCGCTTGAGCCGCGGCAACAGCCATTGGGTGCCGAAGGTCGGCACCACCGCCAGTTCGATCGCGCCGCCGCCCTGGTGCCCCATCACCGCCAGGGTGTCGCGCTCCACCGCGTCGAGGCGTACCGCCACCCGCCGGCTATAGGACAGCCCGGCCTCGGTGAGCTTGACCCCGCGCCGCGAGCGACGGAACAGCTCGACACCGAGGAACTCCTCGAGCGTGGCGATCTGCCGGCAGATCGCGCTCTGGGTCAGGGACAACTCCTCCGCCGCCTTGGTGAAGCTCTCGTGGCGCGCGGCGGACTCGAAGCTGACCAGCGCGGCGGTGGAAGGGATCTTGCGTCGCATGGAGGACTCTGGAGTGCCGGTTTCGCATCTATGACGCCCAGGTCACGATTCCTCGCGCCTCTTCAAGGGCATGAAATACGAGACTCATTTTCTCGGAGTGAGAAAATAGCACAAGTGCGTGCGAATTCCTCGTTTGCCGCCCCATTCGCTAGGCTCTTAGGATGCTTCCATTCCGGCTGGCCCACGCCAGCCTCCGCTACCGCTTGACGAGGATGTACGCATGGCCACCAAAGCTAGCTTCAACTGGGAAGACCCCCTGCTGCTGGACCAGCAGCTCACCGAAGAAGAGCGCATGGTTCGCGACAGCGCCCAGCAGTTCGCCCAAGACAAGCTGGCCCCGCGCGTGCTCGAAGCCTTCCGCCACGAACAGACCGACCCGAAGATCTTCCGCGAGATGGGCGAGACCGGCCTGCTCGGCGCGACCATTCCCGAAGCCTACGGCGGCAGCGGCCTCAACTACGTCTGCTATGGCCTGATCGCTCGCGAAGTCGAGCGCGTCGACTCCGGCTATCGCTCGATGATGAGCGTGCAGTCCTCGCTGGTAATGGTGCCGATCCATGAGTTCGGCAACGAAGCCACCCGGCAGAAGTACCTGCCCAAGCTGGCCAGTGGCGAATACATCGGCTGCTTCGGCCTGACCGAGCCGAACCACGGTTCCGACCCGGGCTCGATGGTCACCCGGGCGAAGAAGGTCGACGGCGGCTATCGCCTGAGCGGCAGCAAGATGTGGATCACCAACAGCCCGATCGCCGACGTCTTCGTGGTCTGGGCCAAGGACGACGAAGGGCAGATCCGCGGTTTCGTCCTCGAGAAGGGCTGGGAAGGCCTGAGCGCCCCGGCGATCCATGGCAAGGTCGGCCTGCGCGCCTCGATCACCGGCGAGATCGTGATGGACAACGTATTCGTTCCGGAAGAGAACGCCTTCCCCGAGGTGCGCGGCCTGCGCGGTCCGTTCACCTGCCTGAACTCGGCGCGCTACGGCATCTCCTGGGGCGCCCTGGGCGCCGCCGAATTCTGCTGGCACACCGCCCGCCAGTACGTGCTCGACCGCCAGCAGTTCGGCCGCCCGCTGGCCGCCAACCAACTGATCCAGAAGAAGCTGGCCGACATGCAGACCGAGATCACCCTGGCCCTGCAAGGCTGCCTGCGCCTGGGGCGGATGAAGGACGAAGGCACCGCGGCGGTGGAAATCACCTCGATCATGAAGCGCAACAGCTGCGGCAAGGCCCTCGACATCGCCCGCCTGGCCCGCGACATGCTGGGCGGCAACGGCATCTCCGACGAATTCGGCATCGCCCGCCACCTGGTCAACCTGGAAGTGGTGAACACCTACGAGGGCACCCACGATGTCCACGCGCTGATCCTCGGCCGCGCGCAGACCGGCATCCAGGCATTCTTCTGAGCCACCGAGCAACACCCCGGCGCGCTTTTTCACGGTAGCGCGCCGGCCGCCGGGGAGACGGGCAAGGAACCCGTCTTCCCGGCCATTTCCGTTTCCAGCCCCCAGCAGCGAGAACCGTCATGCCCGGCGCCCTTTCCCATATCCGCGTACTCGACCTGTCCCGTGTCCTGGCCGGCCCTTGGGCCGGGCAGATTCTCGCCGACCTCGGCGCCGAGGTGATCAAGATCGAGCGCCCCGGCAGCGGCGACGACACCCGCGCCTGGGGCCCGCCGTTCCTCAAGGATGCCGAAGGCAACGACACCAGCGAGGCGGCCTACTACCTGTCGGCCAACCGCAACAAGAAGTCGGTGACGGTGGACTTCACCCAGCCGGAAGGCCAGCGCATCGTTCGCGAATTGGCGGCCAAGGCCGACATCCTGCTGGAGAACTTCAAGGTCGGCGGGCTCAAGGCCTATGGCCTCGACTATGAATCGCTGAAGCAGGTCAACCCGAAGCTGATCTACTGTTCGATCACCGGCTTCGGCCAGTCCGGACCCTATGCCAAGCGCGCCGGCTATGACTTCATGATCCAGGGCCTGGGCGGCCTGATGAGCCTCACCGGGCGCGCCGACAACGAGGAAGGCGCCGGTCCGGTGAAGGTCGGCGTGGCGCTGACCGATATCCTCACCGGGCTGTACTCCTCCACCGCGGTGCTCGCCGCCCTCGCCCACCGCGACGTCAGCGGCATCGGCCAGCACATCGACATGGCCCTGCTCGACGTGCAGGTCGCCTGCCTGGCCAACCAGACCCTCAACTACCTGACCACCGGCGTGCCGCCGCGGCGCCTGGGCAACGCGCACCCGAACATCGTGCCGTACCAGGACTTCCCCACCGCCGACGGCGACATGATCCTCACGGTCGGCAACGACAGCCAGTTCCGCAAGTTCGCCGAACTGGCAGACCACCCGGAATGGGCCGACGACCCGCGCTTCGCCACCAACAAGGCGCGGGTGGCCAACCGCGAGGTGCTGATCCCGCTGATCCGCCAGGCCACGGTGCTGCACACCACCGCCGAGTGGATTCTTTCCCTGGAGCGCGCCGGCGTGCCCTGCGGGCCGATCAACGACCTGGCGCAGGTGTTCGCCGACCCGCAGGTGCAGGCCCGCGGCCTGCGCGTGGAGCTACCGCACCCGCTGGCCGGGACGGTGCCGCAGGTGGCCAGCCCGATTCGCCTGTCCGAGACGCCGGTGGAATACCGCAACCCGCCGCCCACCCTCGGCCAGCACACCGACGAGGTCCTCGAGACGCTCCTCGGCCTGGACGCGGCCGCGCTGGAAAGACTGCGCGACGGCAAGGTGATCTGAGCCCCGCGCGCCGCCCCAGCGACGCATCGGCGGACAACGCCCCACCGTACCCCGCGCAGCACCACGTAGGGCGCATAACCGCAACGCGGTTATCCGCCGCCCAGCCGCGCATCGGCGGATAACGCCCCTGGCGTTATTCGCCCTACCGACCCCGTGTAGAAGGCGGTCGATGCCGGCGCCTCGATGGAAGCGCCACTCAGGCCGCCAGGCGGCCGCCGGCGATCGCCTCGGAGGCCTTGAGCATGGCCCGCAACAGCACCGCGCAACCGGCGGCCAGGTCGTCGGGGCTGGCGTTCTCGATCTCGTTGTGGCTGATGCCGTTCTCGCAGGGCACGAAGATCATCCCCGCCGGACCGAGTTCGGCGAGGAAGATCGCGTCGTGGCCGGCGCCGCTGACGATGTCCATCTGCGGCATGCCCAGCGCCTGCGCCGCCTCGCGCACCGCGCCGACGCATCCCTGGTCGAAGTACAGCGGCGGGAAATCGGCGGTCGGCACCAGCTCGTATTGCAAGCCATGCGTCTCGCAGGTCGCGGCGATCACCTGGCGGACTTCGGCGATCATCGAGTCCAGGCGCTCCGGTTGCAGATGGCGGAAGTCCAGGGTCATCTTCACTTCGCCGGGTATCACGTTGCGCGAGCCGGGATAGGCGTGCAGGCAGCCGACCGTGCCGCAAGCATGCGGCTGATGGCCGAGGGCCGCGCGATTGACCGCCTCGACCACCGCCGCGGCACCGACCAGGGCGTCCTTGCGCAGGTGCATCGGCGTTGGCCCGGCGTGTGCCTCGACGCCGCGCAGGGACAGGTCGAACCATTTCTGCCCGAGCGCGCCGAGCACCACGCCGATGGTCTTCTCCTCGTCCTCGAGGATCGGCCCCTGTTCGATGTGCGCCTCGAAATAGGCGCCCACCGGATGTCCGAGGCAATCGCGCGCTCCCGCGTAGCCGATGGCGTCCAGCGCCTCGCCTACGCTGACACCGTCGGCATCGCGCTTGGCCAGGGTCTCCTCCAGGGTGAACTTCCCGGCGAATACGCCCGAGCCCATCATGCAGGGCGCGAAGCGCGAGCCTTCCTCGTTGGTCCACACCACCACCTCCAGCGGCGCCTCGGTTTCCACCCCGAGGTCGTTGAGGGTGCGGATCACCTCGAGGCCGGCCATCACCCCGAAGCAGCCGTCGAACTTGCCACCGGTGGGCTGGGTGTCGATGTGGCTACCGGTCATCACCGGGGGCAAGTCCGGGTTACGCCCGGGACGACGGGCGAAGATGTTGCCGACCCGATCGACGCTGACCGTGCAGCCGGCCGCTTCGCACCATTGCACGAAGAGATCGCGGGCCTGGCGGTCGAGATCGCTCAGGGCCAGGCGGCAGACCCCACCCTTGGCGGTGGCGCCGAGGCGGGCGAGATCCATCAGCGATTGCCAGAGGCGCTGGCCATCGATGTGTCGCTGGGTGGATTGCAGGACGTTCCGGGCAGTGCTCATTGTCGTCTCCTCAGGCTTGGAGTGGGTGTCGGCGGCTCGCCGGCCGCCTGTATGCCCATCAGGGCAGCGGTTTGGCCAATGCCGCCGGGCTCCGCGCGCGGCGGCCGCAGAGGCCGTAGTAGAGCGCGCCGCCGAGCAGCGAGCCGGTGAACCAGCCGTAGTCGTAGAACCAGTGGAATTGGCGGTTGCCGAGGGCCATGACGGTCAGCGCCACCGGCACCGCGAAGGCGGCGAAGCCGGGCCAGTTCCAGGCCGGGTAGACGTCGTCGCGGTAGAGTCCGGCGAGGTCGAGGCGTTGCCTGCGCACCAGGAAGTAGTCCACCACCATGATCCCCGCGATCGGCCCGAGCAGGCTGGAGTAGCCGAGCAGCCAGTTGGAGTAGACGCTTTCCAGGCTGAGGTCGGAAACGATCCAGCCGAGCTTCTTCAGCAACTCGTGGGCCATCAGCGCCAGGCCGATGAAACCGGTGAGCCAGACGGCGCGGGTGCGGCCGATGAGTTTCGGTGCGATGTTCTGGAAGTCGTTGGTCGGCGAGACGATGTTCGCCGCGGTGTTGGTCGAGAGGGTGGCGACGATGATCAGCGCCATCGCCACCGCCACCCAGCCGGGGCTGGGGATGTGGCCGATTAGGCTGACCGGGTCGGAAACCGTCTCGCCCACCAGCGAGGCCGAGGCGGCGGTCATCACCACGCCGAGGGCGGCGAACAGGAACATGGTCAGCGGCAGGCCGAAGATCTGCCCGAGTATCTGGTCCTTCTGGCTACGCGCATAGCGGCTGAAGTCGGGGATGTTCAGCGACAGCGTGGCCCAGAAGCCGACCATCGCCGTCAGCCCGGCCATGAAGTAGCCGGTGACGCTGGCGCCTTCCGGCCGCTTCGGCGGCTGCGCCAGCAGTTCACTGACCGATATGTGCGGCAGCGCCCACACCAGCAGGCCGAGGCCGACCAGCACCAGCAGCGGTGCCGAGAGTGTCTCCAGCCATTTGATCGACTCCGCGCCGCGCAGCACCACCCACAGGTTCAGCCCCCAGAACAGGAGGAAACCGATCACCTCGCCGGTGCCGCCGAGGGCCTTCCAGGCGGGAAAGATCGAACCGAGGAAGAGATGGATCGCCAGCCCGCCGAACAGCGTCTGGATGCCGAACCAGCCGCACGCGACCACGGCGCGGATCAGGCATGGCACGTTGGAGCCGATGATGCCGAACGAAGCGCGCAGCAGCACCGGGAAGGGAATGCCGTAGCGGGTGCCGGCGAAGGCATTGAGGGTCAGCGGGATCAGCACCACCAGGTTGGCCAGCAGGATCGCCAGCAGCGCTTCGCCGACGCTGAGGCCGAAGTAGGCGGTGAGGACGCCGCCGAGGGTGTAGGTGGGCACGCAGATGGACATGCCGATCCACAGCGCGGTGATGTGCCACCTGTTCCAGGTACGCTGTTCCACCCGGGTCGGGGCGATGTCGTGGTTGTAGCGGGGACTGTCGAGTACGTCGCTGCCGGCGGACAGCTCGACCAAGCCGTCGCGCTCGGTCACTTCCGATCTGCTCTGTTGCATGGGCCTCTCCAGAATTCTTTTAGTTATTCGCTCATCGGGCTAATGCGATGGCCGGAGTACCGCACCACCAGTACTGCACCTCCGGTCCGGACAATGCCGTGGCGGGCGGCACTCAATAAGCGTGCCGAAAACCCCGCGACGTCACTGGGCAGGCCGGTCTACTGGAGGTAACCGACTGATCTGAAACACTTCATCGACAACGTCGGTGACACGCCGACGGGCAGTCCGGCGTGTCACCGGGGGAAATGCGCGAGCCTGTCGCCCCGGTCAGGAACCAAAGGAGTGCAGGCGAACTTTTTTCATCTCCCCACAACCGCTCGAACACGGCTTTCAAGCGGCTGATTTTGCATGGGAAATCTCGACCTTTTTGAATTCTTGTCAAGCGCGTCAAAATGGTGAGAACCCTCACCATTTTGGTGATATTTATTTTTAATTATTTAAAATCAACAATTTACAAACTAAAACAACCATTTGAAAATAATCTTGCTCAATCGATGATCAGCATCTAGATTCGAATCCTGTCATCGCTGACAGGATTACAGAAGCCCTCGGCGCATGGCGAAAAAACAATTTCAAGAACCGGCAACGACCGGTCAGCCTGCGAGGAAAGACGGCATGTCCCTGTTGATCCGTGGCGCCACCGTGGTTACTCACGAAGAGAGTTATCGAGCCGACGTGCTCTGTGCCAACGGCCTCATCCAGGCCATCGGCGAGAACCTCGCCCCCCCCTCCGGCTGCGACGTCCTCGACGGCGGTGGCCAGTACCTGATGCCGGGCGGCATCGACCCCCATACCCACATGCAGTTGCCCTTCATGGGCACGGTGGCCAGCGAGGACTTCTTCAGCGGCACCGCGGCCGGGCTGGCCGGAGGGACCACCTCGATCATCGACTTCGTCATCCCCAACCCGCGACAGTCACTGCTGGAGGCCTTCCACACCTGGCGCGGCTGGGCGCAGAAATCCGCTGCGGACTACGGCTTCCACGTCGCCATCACCTGGTGGAGCGACGAGGTCGCCCGGGAAATGGGCGAGCTGGTGGCACAGCACGGGGTGAACAGCTTCAAGCACTTCATGGCCTACAAGAACGCCATCATGGCCGCCGACGATACCCTGGTGGCCAGCTTCGAGCGCTGCCTGGAGCTGGGCGCGGTGCCGACGGTGCACGCGGAGAACGGCGAACTGGTCTTCCACCTGCAGCAGAAACTCCTCGCCCAGGGCCTCACCGGCCCCGAGGCGCATCCGCTGTCGCGTCCGCCGCAAGTCGAGGGCGAGGCCGCCAGCCGCGCCATCCGCATCGCCGAGACGCTGGGTACGCCGCTGTACCTGGTGCATATTTCCAGCCGCGAGGCGCTGGACGAGATCGCCTATGCCCGCGCCAAGGGCCAGCCGGTCTACGGCGAGGTGCTGGCCGGGCACCTGCTGCTCGACGACAGCGTCTACCGCCACCCGGACTGGGCCACCGCGGCCGGCTACGTGATGAGCCCGCCGTTCCGTCCCGTCGAACACCAGGAAGCGCTGTGGCGCGGCCTGCAGTCCGGCAACCTGCATACCACCGCCACCGACCACTGCTGCTTCTGCGCCGAGCAGAAGGCCATGGGCCGCGACGACTTCAGCAAGATTCCCAATGGCACGGCCGGCATCGAGGACCGCATGGCGTTACTGTGGGACGCCGGGGTCAACAGCGGGCGCCTGTCGATGCACGAGTTCGTCGCGCTGACCTCCACCAACACCGCGAAGATCTTCAACCTGTTCCCGCGCAAGGGCGCGATCCGCGTCGGCGCGGATGCCGACCTGGTGCTCTGGGACCCGCAGGGCAGCCGCACCCTCTCGGCCGCCACCCACCACCAGCGGGTCGATTTCAACATCTTCGAAGGTCGCACCGTGCGCGGCATTCCCAGCCACACCATCAGCCAGGGCAAGCTGCTCTGGGCCGCCGGCGACCTGCGCGCCGAACCCGGCGCCGGACGCTACGTGGAGCGCCCGGCCTACCCGTCGGTGTACGAAGTGCTCGGCCGCCGCGCCGAACGCCAGCGCCCGGTCGCCGTCGAGCGCTGATCCTTCCCGCAATACCGGACCGGCCCGTAGAGGCCGGACGGTGCCGTATTGCCGTTGACTGCCCCGAGAAGAAACCAGAAGAGAGGCTACAACCGTGATCGATTCCCTGAACCACCTCCCCCGTCCGGACGCCGGCGCGGACACGCTCGCCGAGCGCTTCGCCGACCTCGCGCCGCCGCTCAACGCCCGCCAGGCCGCCCTGGAAAGCGCCCGCTGCCTGTACTGCTACGACGCGCCCTGCGTCAACGCCTGCCCGACCGAGATCGACATCCCCGGGTTCATCCGCAGCATCGCCCAGGAGAATGTCCAGGGCGCGGCGCAGAAGATCCTCTCGGCGAACATCCTCGGCGGCAGCTGCGCCCGCGTCTGCCCCACGGAAATCCTCTGCCAGCGGGCCTGCGTACGCAACAACGCCCAGGAATGCGCACCGGTGCTGATCGGCCAGTTGCAACGCTACGCCCTCGACCACGCTGGCTTCGGCGAACATCCGTTCAAGCGCTCGCCGGCCACCGGCAAGCGCATCGCCGTGGTCGGCGCCGGGCCGGCCGGGCTGTCCTGCGCCCACCGCCTGGCCATGCACGGCCACGACGTGGTGCTCTTCGAGGCCCGCGCCAAGGCCGGCGGCCTCAACGAGTACGGCATCGCCCGCTACAAGCTGGTGGACGACTTCGCCCGGCGCGAAGTGGAATTCCTCCTGCAGATCGGCGGTATCGAACTGCGCCACGGCCAGCGTCTCGGCGACAACCTGGCGCTCGGCGCCCTGCACGACGAGTACGACGCGGTGTTCCTCGGCATCGGCCTGGCCGCCAGCAAGCGCCTCGGCCTGGAAGACGAGGACGCCCCCGGCCTGCTCGCCGCCACCGACTACATCCGCGAACTGCGGCAGAGCGACGACCTGCTCGACCTGCCCGTCGCCGACCGTTGCATCGTCATCGGCGCCGGCAACACCGCCATCGACATGGCGGTGCAGATGAGCCGGCTCGGCGCCCGCGACGTCAACCTGGTCTACCGCCGTGGCTTCGAGGAAATGGGCGCCACCGGCCATGAGCAGGAGATCGCCAAGGCCAGCCAGGTGCGCCTGCTGACCTGGGCCCGACCGGAACGGGTACTGCTTGACGAGCACGGCCGGGTGCGCGGCATGCGCTTCGCCCGCACGCGCCTGGAGAACGGTCGCCTGGGCGACACCGGCGAGCACTTCGAACTGGCCGCCGACGCCATCTTCAAGGCTATCGGCCAGGCCTTCGAAGGCGCCAGCCTGGGCGATCCGCTGGCAGCGCAACTGCGGCGCGACGGCGAGCGCATCCAGGTCGACGGACAGATGCGCACCAGCATCCCCGGCATCTACGCCGGCGGCGACTGCGTGGCGCTCGGCGAGGACCTCACCGTGCAGGCGGTGCAGCACGGCAAACTGGCGGCGGAAGCGATCCACGCCCAACTCATGCTCAACGTGGAGGCTGCGTGATGGCCGACCTGTCTATCGAATTCGCCGGCATCAAGTCGCCCAACCCCTTCTGGCTGGCCTCCGCGCCGCCCACCGACAAGGCCTACAACGTGGTCCGCGCCTACCAGGCGGGCTGGGGCGGGGTGGTCTGGAAGACCCTCGGCGAAGACCCCGCGGCGGTCAACGTGTCGTCGCGTTATTCCGCGCACTTCGGACCGAACCGCCAGGTGCAGGGGATCAACAACATCGAGCTGATCACCGACCGCTCGCTGGAGATCAACCTGCGCGAGATCGCCCAGGTGAAGAAGGACTGGCCGGACCGCGCGCTGATCGTGTCGCTGATGGTGCCCTGCGTCGAGGAGTCGTGGAAATACATCCTGCCGCTGGTGGAAGCCACCGGCGCCGACGGCATCGAGCTGAACTTCGGTTGTCCCCACGGCATGCCCGAGCGCGGCATGGGCGCGGCGGTGGGCCAGGTACCGGAGTACGTGGAGATGGTCACCCGCTGGTGCAAGACCCACTGCTCGCTGCCGGTGATCGTCAAGCTCACCCCCAACATCACCGACATCCGCCAGTCGGCGCGCGCCGCCCATCGCGGCGGCGCCGACGCGGTGTCGCTGATCAACACCATCAACTCGATCACCAGCGTCGACCTGGAGCGCATGGTCGCCCTCCCCGTGGTCGGCACCCAGAGCACCCACGGCGGCTACTGCGGCTCGGCGGTGAAGCCGATCGCCCTGAACATGGTCGCCGAGATCGCCCGCGACCTGCAGACCCGCGGCCTGCCGATCTGCGGCATCGGCGGTATCGGCAACTGGCGCGACGCAGCGGAATTCGTCGCGCTCGGCTGCGGCGCGGTGCAGGTATGCACGGCGGCGATGCTGCACGGCTTCCGTATCGTCGAGGACATGCAGGACGGTCTCGCGCGCTGGATGGACAGCCATGGCTACCAGCGGCTGTCCGACTTCAGCGGCGGCGCGGTGGGCAATACCACCGACTGGAAGTACCTGGACATCAACTACCAGGTGATCGCCCGCATCGACCAGGACGCCTGCATCGGTTGCGGCCGCTGCCATATCGCCTGCGAGGACACCTCGCACCAGGCCATCGCCAGCCTGCCCCGGGCCGACGGTACGCACCGCTACGAAGTGATCGACGCCGAGTGCGTGGGCTGCAACCTGTGCCAGATCACCTGTCCGGTGGAGAACTGCATCGAAATGGTGCCGCAGGACACCGGCAAGCCCTATCTCAACTGGACCCAGGATCCGCGCAACCCCTACCGCGAAGCCTCCTGAACGCAGGGCGGCGCCCGCATCCCCGGCGGACGCCGCCCTGCCGCGCGCCGGCACGCTTCCTGCGTGCCGCTGCGGTCCGACGACGCGCAACGGCGTCTGTCGGATCGACCCGCCTTCGACTACCATTCGCCGCGGCCCGGCCGACGCTCCCGGACGGCCGGCGCCCCACGGAGACTCGCGCATGTCCGCAGACAGCAACTACAGCCAGCAACCGGTCCCGCTGGCGGCGCGCAAGAGCGCGCTGGCCCTGAGCGTGGTGATGCTCGGCCTGACCTTCTTTTCCGCCAGCATGTGGACCGGCGGCACCCTCGGCACCGGCCTGAGCTACGACGACTTCTTCCTCGCCGTGCTGCTGGGCAACCTGATGCTCGGCCTGTACACCGCGATCCTCGGCTTCATCGGCGCGCGCACCGGCCTTTCCACCCACCTGCTGGCGCATTACTCGTTCGGCAGCAAGGGCTCCTGGCTGCCCTCGGCGCTGCTCGGCGGCACCCAGGTCGGCTGGTTCGGCGTCGGCGTAGCGATGTTCGCCATCCCGGTGGCCAAGGCCACCGGCCTCGACGTCAACCTGCTGATCCTGGTCTCCGGGGCGCTGATGACCCTCACGGTGTTCTTCGGCATCGCCGGTCTGACCCTGCTGTCGGCCATCGCGGTCCCGGCGATCGTCGTCCTCGGCAGCTACTCGGTGTGGCTCGCGGTGCGCGACGCCGGCGGCCTGGCGGCGCTGCAGCAGGTGACGCCGAGCGCGCCGCTGAGCCTCTCGACCGCGATCGCCTTGGTGGTCGGCTCGTTCGTCAGCGCCGGCACCCTCACCGCCGACTTCGTCCGCTTCGGCCGCAGCGCGCGTACCGCCGTGGTGGTGTGCCTGGTGGCGTTCTTCCTCGGCAACTCGCTGATGTTCATCTTCGGCGCGGCCGGCGCGGCGGCGGTGGGCAAGTCGGACATCTCCGACGTGATGATCGCCCAGGGCCTGCTGATCCCGGCGATCCTGGTCCTCGGCCTGAACATCTGGACCACCAACGACAACGCGCTGTATGCCTCCGGCCTCGGCTTCGCCAACATCACCGGCCTCTCCAGCCGCTTCCTGGCGATGCTCAACGGCGCCCTCGGCACCCTCGCCGCGCTCTGGCTGTACAACCACTTCGTCGGCTGGCTGACCTTCCTCTCCGCCGCCATCCCGCCCATCGGCGGGGTGATCATCGCCGACTACCTGAGTCGCCGCCGGCGCTACCGCCAGCACCCCTGCGCGGACATCCAGGCGATCAACTGGGCGGCGATCCTCGCCGTCGCCTGCGGCACCGCCGCCGGCCACTGGCTGCCGGGGATAGTGCCGGTCAACGCGGTGCTCGGCGCCGCCATCGCCTACCTGTTGCTCAATCCCCTGCTGAGCCGCAGCCCGAACAAACCAGAAGAGGTCCTCCATGCTGATTGACAACCTGCGCCTGCGCGGCCGCGAAGGTCTCTGGCAACTGCGTGTCGCCGATGGCCGTATCGCCGCCCTGGTGCCGATGGAACAGGCCGCCGACGACGCCGGCGAGCGCCTGGACGGCGCCGGCGGTCTTGCCGTGCCGCCGTTCATCGAGCCGCACATCCATCTCGACACCACCCAGACCGCCGGCCAGCCGGAGTGGAACCGCTCCGGCACGCTGTTCGAAGGCATCGAGCGCTGGGCCCAGCGCAAGGCCCTGCTCAGCCACGAGGACGTCAAGCAGCGCGCCTGGCAGACCCTGAAATGGCAGATCGCCAACGGCGTGCAGCACGTGCGCAGCCACGTCGACGTCTCCGACCCGACCCTCACCGCGCTCAAGGCCATGCTCGAGGTGCGCGGCGAAGTGGCGCCCTGGGTCGACCTGCAGATCGTCGCCTTCCCCCAGGAGGGCATTCTCTCCTACCCCAACGGCCTGGAACTGCTGGAGGAGTCGCTGCGCCTGGGAGCCGACGTGGTGGGGGCGATCCCGCATTTCGAATTCACCCGCGAGCTGGGCGTCGAGTCGCTGCACAAGGCCATCGACCTGGCCAAGCGCTACGACCTGCCGGTGGACGTGCATTGCGACGAGATCGACGACGAGCAGTCGCGCTTCCTCGAGACCCTGGCCATGCTCGCCCATCGCGACGGCCTCGGCGCACGGGTCACCGCCAGCCACACCACGGCGATGCACTCCTACAACGGCGCCTACACCTCGCGGCTGTTCCGCCTGCTGAAACTGTCGGGAATCAACTTCGTCGCCAACCCGCTGGTGAACATCCACCTGCAGGGTCGCTTCGACGACTACCCGAAGCGCCGCGGCATCACCCGGGTCAAGGAACTGCTCGGTGCCGGGATCAACACCTGCTTCGGCCACGACGACGTGTTCGACCCCTGGTACCCGCTGGGCACCGCGAACATGCTGCAGGTGCTGCACATGGGCCTGCACGTGACGCAGATGATGGGCTACGACGAGATCGACGGCGGCCTCGACCTGATCACCCGCAACAGCGCCCGCACCCTCGGCCTGCGGGAATACGGCATCGAGGTCGGCCATCCGGCCAACCTGCTGGTGCTGCCGGCCCGCGACGGCTTCGACGCGGTGCGCCGGCAGGTCCCGGTGCGCTACTCGATCCGCGGCGGACGGCTGCTCGCCGAGACGGTCCCGGCGCAGACCACGGTGTTCCTCGAACAGGCGGAAGCGGTGGACTTCACCCGCGCCAGCTGAGCCTTCGCCGGAGCCTTCTAGCGAAGGCTCCGCTGCTCAGGGCTCCAATCCGATTCCGCGCAGGACCACGCTGGTCACCGTCTGTACCGCCCTTTCGAACTGCATGTCGCTGAGCGGCTGGTGGCCGTTGAGCACCTCGACCTGGTAGCCGAAGTCGGCGTAGTGCTGGGTGGAGGCCCAGATCATGTAGAGCAGGCTGCTCGGTTCGATCGACAGGATGCGCTTTTCCTCGACCCACTGGCGGATCTTCGCCTCCTTCATCTTGGCCCATTCGTAGAGGCTGTCGTCGAGGGTGGCGCCGAGCAGCGGCGCGCCATGCATGATTTCGTTGGCCCAGAC
This sequence comes from Pseudomonas sp. HMSC067G02, assembly GCF_001813485.1. NCBI lineage: Bacteria > Pseudomonadati > Pseudomonadota > Gammaproteobacteria > Pseudomonadales > Pseudomonadaceae > Pseudomonas > Pseudomonas sp. HMSC067G02. Next base: position 155,144 of record NZ_KV812729.1, on the reverse strand, counting down.
CTTGGAGCCATGCGGGCGGGTGCGCGAATGGTTCATCTTCGCGCGGATATAGCTGGTCAATACCACCCTTGGGTCATCGAACATCTCGAAGCAGAGGGCGTCCTGCTTCCAGACCTCGAGCAGGCCGAGGAGGACGTCGCGGTACAGCTCGTCCTTGGTGCTGAAGTAGTAGTGCAGGTTGGAGCGCGGCAGTTCGGCTTCTTCGGCGATATTGCCCATGGAGGTGCCGGCGTAGCCTTTTTCGGCGAAGACTTTTTCGGCGGCCAGGAGAATCTTCTCGACGTTGCGGCGGCGGATCTCGATCTTGTGTGTGCCCATGTGCGATCCATTACTGCGAATTCAACCAAGGCTACCAGCAAATCCGGGCGTGCGGCGACGCCCAGTCTTGCCAGGTAGCCCCTCTCAGCGACGCTTCGGACGGCGGCCGCGCAGGCGACGCCAGCCGATCCAGCAGCCGCTGGCGCAGACCACCAGGCCGCCGAGGCTGAAACCGAGCATCCACAGGTCCCACAGCGGACGCCGGGTCAGCAGCGGCAGCCAGTCCCAGCTATGCAACAGGGAAAACAGCCAGCGGCTGCCGCGCCGACCGTCGTCGAGCACGCCAACCACCGCGCCGCTGTAGGGATCCAGGTGCACCCAGGTATGCCGGGGATCGTCGAAACGCAGGCGCCAGACCGGCAGGCGCCGTTCCAGGTAGCCCATCATGCTGTGTTCTTCGCGCGGGTAGTAATAGAAGTCGTAGCGTTCCAACCGTTCGGCCTGCATCGGCACGCCCGGCAGCAGCGCGCGAGCCGCCGCCAGCAGGCGATCCGCGGGTAGCTCGCGGAGGATTTCGCCATCCGCCGTCAGCAGCAGGCTGTTGCCGCTGGCGCTGCGCCCGAGCGCATAGGGCTCGCCGTCGAGCGCCCGCCACTCCAGCTCGCGCACCCGCAACCCGGCGGCACGCAAGCGCCGCAGGACAGCGTCCGCCTCCAGTCCGGCGGGCAGCGCCCGGTCCCAGCTACCGCCCTGGTAGGCCGCGAGGTCGAGCGGCGTGCCGCGGCCGAACAGGTTCCACGGATTCATCGACATCAGCCCGCTGAAGATCCAGCTCAGCACCAGCGCGCCGAAGAGCAGGCCGGCGAGGTGGTGCCAGCGCTGGAAACCGCCCGCATAGGGCGAGCGCGAGCCGCTGCGGTAGGGCTTGCGGAAGCGCCAGCGGAGCAGGCCGACGAGGATGCCGAGGACGGTCGCCAGGGTCGCCAGCAGCGACAGGCCGATCACCAGGTTCGCCCACTGCCCGTCGAACCAGCCGCCGCGCAGCGGATAGAGCCAGTGCAACCAGGCGCCGAGCCAGTTCCAGGCGCGCTCCCGGCGGCTGGCGTCGCGTACCACCTCGCCGGTCTGCGAGGACAGGTAGAGCAGCCGGCCCTGCTCGTCCGCGGTCTGCACCCGCCATAGCGGCCGGTGCGGATCGAGGTTGCGGGTATGGGTCCAGGCGTCTTCCTCGATCCGCCCTTGCAACTGCATCGGTACTTCGCCGCTGAAAGCACGGGCCGAAGCCAGCACCCTGTCCGCGTCCACCGCCAGCGGTCGGCCGTCGCGCGCCGCCAACGCACGCGTGCGTCCGTCGGCATCGTCCAGCAGGTAGGTCGGCAGGCCTCCTACGCTGGCCAGCCGGATGCTCCGCGGGGTCTTTCCATCGCCGCCGGCGAGGGCCGTCCGCAGCGGTACGCAGGCCTCGCAGCCGTCCAGCTCGGGCAGGTGGGCCAGGCGTTCCAGCGGAGTCAGCTTGGGATAGCCGACATACAGCATGACCATGCCGGAGACGAACCAGAGCACCATCAGCAGGCAGCAGCCGATGCCCAGCCAGCGGTGCCACAGGTACAGGTAGCGTTTCATCGACGACTCCTCAGAAGCGCGTCTGCACGCTCAGCTCGAAGGTGCGCGGGTCGCCGACGTAGTACAGCGGCGTGCTCTGCACGAAGCGCGCGTAGACCTCGTCGGTGAGGTTGCGCACGCGCCCGGTGATCCGCGTGCGCTCGTCCAGCCGGTAGCTGAGGAAAGTCCCGTAGACCGTGTAGGACGGCACGTGCCAGGTGTTGGCGTTGTTGGCGTACACCGAGGACACGTAGCGCGCGTCCACCCCGCCCTGCCAGGCCGGGTCGAAGTCGTAGGTCAGCCACAGGTTGCCGACCCGCTCCGGCACGTTCGGCGGCGTCTTGCCCTTGCGCGAGACGGCGACGCCGCCGACGTTCTCGGTGAACTCGTCGTACTGCGCGTCGACCCAGGCGAAATTGCCCTCGGCCAGCAGCTTCGGGGTGATCCGCAGGGAGGCGGCGGCCTCGATGCCCCTGGAGGTCTGCTGGCCCACCGGCACGCTGAGGTTGGGGTTGTTCGGGTCGGCCACCGAGAAGTCCCGGCGGACGATGCGGTAGGCGGCCAGGGTGGCGCTGCCGCGACCGTCGAGGAAATCGAACTTGCTGCCCAGCTCCCACTGGTCGCCGGTGGACAGGTCGTAGTCGCGGACCTGGCCGAAGCTGGCGCTGGTCAGCACCCCGCCCGGCGGGTCGGCGGCGGTACTGTATTGCAGGTAGACGTTGGCGTGCGGGGTGAACTGGTAGACCAGCCCGGCGCGCCCGGTGAGCACGTCCCAGCGCCGTTCGAAGTGTGCAGGATCGCTGGCGGTCACCGTCCGATGGTTGCGCACGTCGAGGTCGAGGTGGTCGTAGCGCAGCCCGGTGACCAGCGACAGCTCGTCGGTCAGGCCCAGGCGGTTCTCGGCGAACAACGCGCTGGTGCGCACCTCGTTGCTGCGGTCCTTCCGGTGGCCGGGACGCATGCCCGGCAGGTCGTAGAAGTGGCCCGGCTCGAAACTGGCCGGATCGACCGTACCGAACGGCCCGGAGGCGGTACTCGGGAAGCGCGTCTGCTTGTTGATGCTGTAGTCGAAGCCCAGCGCCCAGTCGCTGGCCAGTCCGAACAGCGGCTGGCTGTGCTGTAGCTCGAAGCGGTTGCCGTTGAGCTGCTGGTCGTGGCGCTGGAGGAATGCGTTGGAGCGCACCACCCCGCTGTTGTCGGCGTTGTAGCGGTAGGTCTCGAGGTTGCGGTAATCGCGCTCGGCGTCGTAGTGGTAGAAGGTGTTGCGCCAGCGCGTGCTGTCGCTGACCCGGTATTCGAGGATCGAGCGCAGCCAGCGCACGCGCTGTTCGTAGCGGCCATCGGCGACGTTGTAGTTCTCGCGGCGACGGCTCTTGTCGATCTTCAGCTCGCCGGCGTAGGGATTGAGCACCGGTGTGCCCCAGTAGGGGCTGTCTTCCTGCTCGTCCTGGTACTCCAGGGCCAGGGTGTGGGAAAGGTCCGGGGTCAGGTCGCTGAGCAGGGAGAAAGCGACGTTCCACGATTCGCGCGAATTGCGGTCGACGTAGCCGTTGCCGCCGCTGCGGCTGACGTCCAGGCGCACGAAGTGCTTCGGCTCGGGGCCGATGCCCAGGGCCTGGTTGAAGCCGAAGGCGACTTCCGAATCGTCGTAGCTGCCGTAGCGCACCCGGCCTTCCATGAAATCGCCGTAGCGGTCGGCGAGCTTGCTGATGTAGTCCAGCGAGCCGCCGACGGCACCGGCGCCGTTGAGGAAGGAGGACGGACCGCCGACCAGCTCGACGCGGTCGACGATCCAGTCGTCCAGCGGACGCATGGCGCTGCTGTATTGCACCGGAATGCCGTTGAACAACTGGTTGACCTGGTTCGAGCTGAAGCCGCGGTAGGTGACGAAGCCGCCGAAGCCGGGCGGCGCCGAGGCGTTCACGCCGGGCAGGCTGTTGGCGATGTCCTGGGTGCTGCGCAGGCCGCGCCGCTCGAAGCTGGCACGGTTGGCCACGCTTACCGAGCCGGGAGTCTCGCGCAGGCTCAGGCCCAGGCGCGAGCCGCCGCCGGCGCTGTCGTCGAGATCGAGGGCCGGCGGGGTTTCCCCGGCGGCGCCGGCGCTGACGGTGAGGGCGGGCAGTTCGGTGGGTTCCTCATCGGCCCAGAGCAAGGCCGGAACGCCGGCCAGGGTGAGGTTGAGACCCAGCGCGAGGACGCGGCGGGCCGTGGAGTGCTTTTTCATCGAGCGATCCTGAAGCAAGGCATGGTGGGCGCGCCCGCCTCGCCCGGATGGACAGCGGCGAGCGCTGCGCGGACGAGGCAGGACGGGCGACGGATGCAAATGCCCGGCGCGGCGGGCGTTCAGGATCAGGCGGGGGAAGCGCGCGGGTTGGCCGGCGGCCAGACGTACCGGGGCGGCACCGGCTCGCGCGTGGCGGGCGGGCGGAAACGCGCCTGGCGTCGCCGTTGCAAGCGCCAGGACCAGATCACCCCGAGCGCGACGAACAGCACCAGGGCGCTGCACATCGGGCAGCTCACCGGCAACTGGGGATTGACCGGTACCGGATCGCCGGCGGACCCGTCGTCGGGATCCAGGGATAGCCATTGGCTGGCACCGGCGACGCAGAACAGCCCGACGCTGGCCTTCTGCCCTTTGTCGCTGCCCACTCCCAGCGCCTGCAGGTGCAGGACGCCGCAAGCCAGCGCGTTGACCAGCACGCAGGCACAGAGGGCGAAGCTCAGCCACTGCAGCAGCGGTGAGCGGGAGATGGGAGCGATTCTCATGACCGCGCACTCTAGCATCCTGACACGCAAATTCCCCGCGCTTCTGCGCTGCGGTGCATCGCCGCAGCCCGAGGGCGCGACGCACGGCGACGAGCGGCGTATCAGGGGTGACTTGGGAGTTTCATGTGGCGCCGCTATAATCGCCCGCTCAGGCGGCCCTTTCGGGTCGCTCCCGCCTTCCGTTCGAGGGGCGCTGCAGCAGGCCTAGGCCTGTCAGGCTCGAACGGAGCGCGCTCTCAGGCCGGCCTCGCCGGTCTGTCAACGCACCAACGGCGCCCATTCGCAGACAACGAATGGAGAGTTACGCATGAGCGCTGTCATGACGCCCGCCGGTTTCACCGACTACAAGGTCGCCGACATCACCCTGGCCGCCTGGGGCCGCCGCGAGCTGATCATCGCCGAATCGGAAATGCCCGCACTGATGGGCCTGCGCCGCAAGTATGCCGGCCAGCAGCCGCTGAAAGGCGCGAAGATCCTCGGTTGCATCCACATGACCATCCAGACCGGCGTGCTGATCGAGACCCTGGTCGCGCTGGGCGCCGAAGTCCGCTGGTCGAGCTGCAACATCTTCTCCACCCAGGACCAGGCCGCCGCCGCCATCGCCGCCGCCGGCATCCCGGTGTTCGCCTGGAAGGGCGAGACCGAGGAAGAGTACGAATGGTGCATCGAGCAGACCATCCTCAAGGACGGCCAGCCCTGGGACGCCAACATGGTGCTGGACGACGGCGGTGACCTGACCGAGATCCTGCACAAGAAATACCCGCAGATGCTCGAGCGCATCCACGGCATCACCGAAGAGACCACCACCGGGGTCCACCGCCTGCTCGACATGCTCAAGAACGGCACCCTGAAAGTCCCGGCGATCAACGTCAACGACTCGGTGACCAAGAGCAAGAACGACAACAAGTACGGCTGCCGCCATAGCCTCAACGACGCCATCAAGCGCGGCACCGACCACCTGCTGTCGGGCAAGCAGGCCCTGGTGATCGGCTACGGCGACGTGGGCAAGGGCTCCTCGCAGTCGCTGCGCCAGGAAGGCATGATCGTCAAGGTCGCGGAAGTCGACCCGATCTGCGCCATGCAAGCCTGCATGGACGGCTTCGAAGTCGTCTCGCCGTACAAGAACGGCATCAACGACGGCACCGAGGCCAGCATCGACGCCGCGCTGCTGGGCAAGATCGACCTGATCGTCACCACCACCGGCAACGTCAACGTCTGCGACGCCAACATGCTCAAGGCGCTGAAGAAGCGCGCGGTGGTCTGCAACATCGGCCACTTCGACAACGAGATCGACACCGCCTTCATGCGCAAGAACTGGGCCTGGGAAGAGGTCAAGCCGCAGGTGCACAAGATCCACCGCACCGGCAAGGACGGTTTCGACGCGCACAACGACGACTACCTGATCCTTCTCGCTGAGGGCCGCCTGGTCAACCTGGGCAACGCCACCGGCCATCCGAGCCGGATCATGGACGGTTCCTTCGCCAACCAGGTGCTGGCGCAGATCCACCTGTTCGAGCAGAAGTACGCCGACCTGCCGGCCGCCGAGAAGGCCAAGCGCCTGAGCGTCGAAGTGCTGCCGAAGAAGCTCGACGAGGAAGTGGCCCTGGAGATGGTCAAGGGCTTCGGCGGCGTGGTCACCCAACTGACCCCGAAACAGGCCGAGTACATCGGCGTGAGCGTGGAAGGCCCGTTCAAGCCGGACACCTATCGCTACTAAGCGGACCACGGGGCAGGCGCCATGCGCCTGCCCCGTTCGCATGAGCGCTCCCACGATGTCCACGCACCTCGCCGATCGCTACAACCAGGCCTGGCTGTTCGCCGCCCGCGCCCACCGCAACCAGACCCTCAGCGGCTCGCCGCTGCCTTATCTGGTGCACCTGGGCATGGTCGCCAACGAGCTGCTGGCCGCCGATCGCGACGGTGCCATCGAACGGCTCGGGGAAACCCTGCAGATCGCGGTCCTGCACGACACCCTGGAAGACACGGCGACCTCACCCGAGGAGCTGCGGCAACAGTTCGGCGAGTTCGTCTGTGCCGGCGTGCAGGCCCTGAGCAAGCGCGTGGGCGACGGCCCCAAGCGTTCCCTCGACGACTATCTCCAGGCGCTTGCCGAGGGCCCGGCGCAGTACGCCCTGGTCAAGCTGTGCGACCGCATCACCAACCTGCAGCCACCGCCGCAGACCTGGAACCAGGACAAGATCGCGAACTACCACCAGGAGTCGCAGCTGATCCTCGCTCGCCTCGGCCATGCCCACGCCGCGACGGCCCGACGCCTGCGGGAAAAAATCGAGCACTACCGCCAGTACTACTGAAGTACCCGGCGCTAGTCGGAATCAACAAGAAGAGGCGCGGCCGTGGTCGCGTCCAAGGAACCGATCATGAGTCAGAGCGAACGCCGTTTCAGCTTCGAGTTCTTCCCGGCGAAGACCGAGGCCGGCCATGAAAAGCTGTTGGCCACCGCCCGCAACCTGGCGGGCTACAAGCCCGACTTCTTCTCCTGCACCTACGGCGCCGGCGGATCCACCCGCGACCGCACGTTGAGTACCGTGCTGCAACTGGACGGCGAGGTGAAAGTGCCGACCGCGCCCCACCTGTCCTGTGTCGGCGACTCGAAAGCCGAGTTGCGCGAACTGCTCGGCCGCTACCGCGAGGCCGGCATCCGCCGCATCGTCGCCCTGCGCGGCGACCTGCCGTCGGGCATGGGCATGGCCAGCGGCGAACTGCGCTACGCCAACGAACTGGTGGACTTCATCCGCACCGAGACCGGCGACCACTTCCACATCGAGGTCGCCGCCTATCCGGAAGTCCACCCCCAGGCGCGCAGCTTCGAGGATGACCTGGCGAACTTCGTGCGCAAGGTGAAGGCCGGCGCCAGCAGCGCCATCACCCAGTACTTCTTCAACGCCGATGCCTATTTCTACTTCGTCGAGCGGGTCGCCAAGCTCGGCGTGGACATCCCGGTGGTCCCCGGCATCATGCCGATCACCAACTACTCCAAGCTGGCGCGCTTCTCCGACGCCTGCGGCGCCGAACTGCCGCGCTGGATCCGCAAGCAACTGGAAGCCTACGGCGACGACAGCCGCAGCATCCAGGCCTTCGGCGAGCAGGTCATCAGCGAGATGTGCGAACGCCTGCTGGAGGGCGGCGCACCGGGACTGCATTTCTATACTTTGAACCAGGCCGATCCGAGCCTGGCGATCTGGAAGAATCTCCAGCTGCCACGCTGATACCGCCCACGCGGTTCGGCCCGGCAGCGTATACCGGCAGGGAAGCCTCTCACGCGATCCACGACAGACATGGCCAACTCACGCAAGCATCTGATCTACCTGGTCTACGGGCGACAGACCTACCACCAGGAAGCCCTGTTCAGCATCGCCAGCGCCTTCGCCCACCTCCGCGACGGGGCGGCGCATGGCCTGACGGTCAGGGTCTATACCGACGACCCCAGTCCCTACGCCGGCCTGCCGGTGCAGGTCCGCGAAGTGACGGCCGAGGAGCTGGTCGCCTGGTGCCAACCGCACGGCTATCACTTCCGCGCCAAGCACGTGGCCCTGCGCGACGCCCTGGAAGACGCCGACCAGGCATTGCTGATCGACACCGATACCTTCTTCCACAGTTCGCCCCTGCGCCTGTTCGACCGCATCCAGCCCGGCAGCCTGCTGTGCAACGCGATCGGCGCGCGCTATGGCGAACACCGTAACTTCCCGCTCTACCGCGACCTCTCGCCCTACCTGTTCGAGCGCGGCTGGGCCGACGACGAGATGCACCAGCTCAACTCCGGCGTCATCGGCCTGCCTCGGGAAGAGGCGAAAATACTCGACCGTTCGTTGGAATTAATGGATGAACTCTATCCAATTGCCAACGGTGCCTATACTCTTGAGGAATTCGTCCTGGCCGTCGCCGCCCACAAGCGGCTGGAGCTGGTGGGTTGTACCGACCTGATCCACCATTACTGGAGCCGGAAACAGCTGTTCCGCGCGAAGATCCAGGCCTGGTTGTGCAAGCACGGTTCCTCCCTTCTCAGCGCTGCAGCCCTCGACGACACCCTCAAGGTGACCGATCGACTGCCACGCCCACCGCGTGCCAAGCGTCTGCTGTACAAGCTGGGAACCCTGCCGTTGCCGGCTCCGATGCGCCAGTTCAGTATCGAACTGCTCTACGGTTGCCACGAATATAGTAACGAGTTCGACCGGGCCTGCGGCCCCGTCTGGTGGGAGAAAGCCGCGACCAATGCCATCGAACGCTATCCGCAGGAACCGATTGCGGAACAAATCGAGGATTGGCTGAATCACAGCTTGCTGCGCAACCTCCTTGGCTCCCGGGCCAACGAGATCCGCCAGCATTTGCGCCAACGTGACCTGCTCTGACCGCAGCCCTCCGTTGACGCTGCCCCCGGCCCCCCCACCCAGGGCCGGGAGCGAACCGGCCAGCGCCCCCGACCAGGTGCGCGGCCATGCCCGCGAGGGCACCCGTTCGACACCGGCCACCGAGCGCATACGCAGCGCCGCGGCCAGACCTTCCGCCCTGGCCGACAGGGCCCGAAGGTAGACAGGAGTTCGCAGAACTTGGTGATTTCACAGCAGCCGGCCTCGCCCCGGCCCATATAGGAAAACCCGCATGTCCTTTTCTTCCCTCGGACTCTCCGAGGCGCTTGCCCGCGCTGTGGAGGCTGCGGGCTACAGCCAGCCCACTCCCGTGCAACAGCGGGCGATTCCCGCCGTGTTGCAAGGTCGCGACCTGATGGTTGCGGCACAGACCGGCACCGGCAAGACCGGTGGTTTCGCCCTGCCGGTACTGGAGCGCCTGTTCCCCGCCGGTCATCCCGACCGCGAACACCGCCACGGCCCGCGCCAGGCGCGCGTGCTGGTACTGACCCCGACCCGTGAGCTGGCCGCCCAGGTGCATGACAGCTTCAAGGTCTACGCCCGCGACCTGCCGCTGAACAGCACCTGCATCTTCGGCGGGGTTGGCATGAACCCGCAGATCCAGGCCCTGGCCAAGGGCGTCGACGTACTCGTCGCCTGCCCCGGCCGCCTGCTCGACCTGGCCGGGCAGAACAAGGTCGACCTGTCCCACGTGGAAATCCTCGTCCTCGACGAAGCCGACCGCATGCTCGACATGG